>CAZMKD010000079.1:0-7189 GCA_964566575.1 uncultured Verrucomicrobiota bacterium | reverse complement strand
GCGATTTTACAGATTTCGAGCCTGACGTTGTTCGAGAAAATGCCCATTTTGCACGCCTTTGCTCCATCTCCACCCATTGACGAAACGCTCAACCTCACAAATCAACTGTGTTTACAGGGTTTTTAATCGGACAGCAGTGATACCGTGTAAGTTCCGAGTTCGTGGGAAAACCAGCCGACCGGGAGGCACCCGCACCCAGAAAAATGACATCTGTTTTCATAATCAGCGCAAAGGCTAGCTTAGAATCAAGAGTATGCCGCCGCTCTCCGACGCAACTTCGCGTGCTTGCTCCCTGAATAGACGCGCCTACTATTTCTTGTCCGAGCCGCTATTCTGGACGGCTGACCCGGTTGACTCTTGGAGTATCTTACGCCGGATTTCGCTGGCAGCCTCAAGTTTAGGGATCGCTAACTTCATCGCGTCTGCGGCTAATTCGCATGGCGTTCCCTCGACATGGGACACGCTATCTATTACCTCCCGCGCTTCGGCGAATTGTTCCGTGGCGAACAAGCTGCCGCTCAGGGCTACCGAGGTATAACAATTCTTGGGATCTTCAGCATTTGCCAGACGAAACGCCTTAATTGCATCTGCGTGTTCCCCCAGCACGGCGTAACACCGCCCGATTACAGCATGGACACCTGCGTTGCCGGTTATAGGGTCGTCCCTCAAGATCTCTTGGTATGCCAGAACCGCCTTTGCATATTCGCCTTTCAAGGCCGAGTCGTCGGCCGCTTTAAGGGTCTCAAACATTCTGCTCATTTGCCGATTTTGGCGACTCATGCTGTCTTGTCCCGTTTGCCTATCCGCAGTCGCCCGGTTGCGGTTCACTTCCTCATCCAGCTTCTCTCGGCGAGCGAGCACGATCTCCCGCAAACCTACTAAGGCAGCCTTTCTCAATCCGCTTTCATAGTCATCCACAACATCTTGTGCCTGCTTCGGTTTCAGCTTGTAGAACATTAAGAAAGCCGCTTTAGCTCCGTCATACTCTCCAGATTTAACACGAACGTTCCCAAGCCATTCCCATCCCACTTCATTGTCAGGACTAAGTCTCACCGCCATTTGAAGCGCCGTGGCTGCGCCTGTGAAATTGGTCATGCAGGCATGGACGATTCCAATATCTGTCCAAGCCTCCGAGGACTCTGGGTTAATCTTGGCCGCCCGCTCGAAGTGTTCGAGTGACTGTGGCAAATCATGGTCACTCAGACAGCATCGGCCAATTCCCATTTCTGCGGCGTCCGATCTTGGGTCGAGCCTTGCCGCCTCTTGAAATGACCGCAACGCATCCTTCTTCAGACCAGCATTCGTGTATGCGTTTCCAGCACAGACATGGGCGAGTGCTTCGTTTGGGAAGGCTTTCAGCAATCCCTGCGCGGACCTCACCATTGCGGCAGCATTCTTCTGATCTGCGGATAAGTATGCATAGTATTCGGGAGAGTTGCGGACTTTCGCTTCATTGGAGGTTTGCTTCAGTTCTACTTGTTTTGCCGGTTGAGCAAGCAAGGCTTTCACAGCTTCCACCGGCACGGCGAAGTTCAGTGCCTGTCCACCCCGGATCAGTGCAGACGCGATGCCGATAACGTCCCCGTTCGCCTTCATCACCGGCGAACCACTCGAACCCGGCGAAATAGCAGCGGTGATTTGAACAAGCCCCACATCCCTTTCGTCATCGCGAACCGCCGACACGATCCCTTCCGACATCGTTCCTTCCAACCCAAGCGGACTACCGATGACGGCGATGCGCGTGCCGACTTCGATCTTGTCGTTGTTACTGAGCGACAGGAACGGCAGATTATTGCCCTTGAGTTTCAGCAGCGTGAGGTCGTTTTTCGGATCGTCGGCCAAAACGCCTTCGATCACGAACATGCCGCCGTTCTCGGCCTTGGCGACGGTGCTCGCGGCGTTTTCGATGACGTGGTGGTTGGTGATGAGTTTGCCGTCGCTGGAGACGAGGAAACCGGTGCCGGTGGCAATCTCCTTGCCGGCGGCGTCGGAGACGACCAACAGCATCACCGCCGGTCGCGCCTTCTTGGCGAGCGCCTTGAGATCAATGGATTCTGTTTCGGCGCGTGAGTTGGTGGAGGAAGTAACCGCGATGAGTGCGGTCACGATCGACGTGAACAATTGCAGCCGGCGTTTCACGTGCAGCATTGTACCGACGGCAAGATGTTGCGGCGAGCACGAAATCGCCGCGTCTCGTGCGACTAGTGCCGCATTCGGCTTCGACAATTCTTCGTTTCACTCAGGACGCCGCTCATTCAGCGTGACATAGCCGGGAAGCCGGCAAGTCTGTCGGCAACACTGCGCCACGATGCCGCGCTCGCCGCCGCCCAGATCAAATCCCTGAAGTGATGATACTCGACTTCATATCGGCAGCTCATTATTCTAAGGTAGCGATTGGGAAAGGATGGCGTTCATGAATTTCACATTGCAGATTGGCGCGAAGGCTCCTGACTTTGAATTGCCCGCCACCGACGGCAAGACCTACCGACTCGCCAACTTCGACGACGCCAAGGTTCTGGTGATCTTCTTCAGTTGCAATCATTGTCCTTACGTGACCGGCTCGGACGCGGTCACGCGCAAGACTGCCGAACAGTTCGCCCTGCAAGGCGTCCGCTTCGTCGCCATCAATTCCAACAGCGTGAACACCTATGCCGAGGACAGCTTCGAGCACATGGTCGCGCGCATGAAAGAGAAGAAATTCCCGTGGGTCTACTTGCGCGACGAATCGCAGGACGTGGCGCGCGCGTACGGCGCGTTGCGCACGCCGCACTTCTACGTGTTCGACCGTAACCGGAGACTTGTCTATACCGGCCGCGGGGTGGATACTCCGCGCGACACCAGCAAGATGACCGTGAACGATTTGGAGCGCACGTTGCGGGAACACCTGGCCGGTCAGCCCGTGAGTCGACCGCTGACCAATCCCATTGGCTGCAACGTCAAGTGGGACGGCAAGGACGCCCATTGGATGCCGGCGGAAGCCTGCGATCTGGTGTAGCGTCGGGCCGACGAATATCCTTATCCAGGCACATGTCGAACAACACGGAGTTTTCGAACCATGAAACAAGCGCACCTGAGGGTTCTCATCGCCGCCGCGACCATCCTGTCGGCGGTTCAACTGCGGGCTGGCGTCAAGGTCGGTGCCAAAGAAATCAAAGAGTGGCAGGTGGCATTTCAGACGGTCGATAAGAAATTTATCCTGACCGAACCCGGCAACCTTCTGGACCTGAGAACCGGCAAGATCGGCTCGAAGCAGACCTTCACGGTGTTGGACCTCAACGGAGAGGAGTTGGCGGATGGCGACGAGGTTAAGATCCGTTACACGCCGAACACAGGCGGTGCGCCCGATCCGTCCAAAGCTAGTTTTTGGGTGGAGGTCAAGGAAGGCGTCAAACGCGCCCGCGACGGCGACGTGTTCACGATCCGGAAGGTGGAAAGCAAGTACGCGTTTCAAACGCCCAGCGGAAAGTTCGTTGCCGGCACCGTCACGGACGGCATCCTGGCCGTCACCGACAAACTGGCAGGTGCGTTGCTTGTGGAGATCCTCGACGTTTCCGGGGGGCGCGCCGCCGCGAAGCGACTATGACGATTCAAACCAGGACACTACCCTACTGCGGGGTAAGACGGCGGACGAAGATGCTGGCGGGGTCGCCGGTGAGACTCTGTGACCAGAACGCGAGAAAATCGGTGCCAGCGGCGGCGAGGCCTTCGTAGTCGCCGAGGAAGAATCCGTTGGCGTACGGAGCTTGGCGGAAGTCGAACGACCCGTTGCTCAGGTTGACTTCGTTGACCCAGTTGGTGGCGACAGTCGCCGGGGCGTTGGTGCTCGGTTTGCAGAACGCCGCCCACACATCGGTAACAAGCGGATCGTTGTGATCGTTGTTGCGGAAATCGTAGTAGGTGACACAGATCGTGCCATCGAGCGCGACGCGGATGGAGGGGTTGAACGCTTGGCGGTTCGGGCCGGGGCCTTGGCCGGGGGTCTGGTTGATCTTGATGGCCGGCGACCATTTACGACCATTGGTGGATTGCGCGAAAGCGATCTCGTCAAACCCGTTGCCGCTGAACCGGGAATCCTGCCACACGGCGTAGAACGTGCCGGTCACCGGATCAACGGCGACAGCCGGCATGATGTCGGTGGTGCGAATCTCGGCGTGTGATTGCGGGTCAAAGACGCCGGCGGTATAAAATGCGGAGTGGGGCCGGGTACGGATGGCGCGCTTCGGTCTCGACCACGTGACACCGTGGTCGAGCGAGGTCTGGACGAAGATGGCGTTGCGGGCTTTGCCGGTTTTGCGCGCGCGGATGACGGTACTGAAATTCAGGAGCGTGCCGGTCGGCCCGACGAGAATCTGGTTGCCGATTGTCTGCTGGAATTTCTTGGTCGCGTAGATCACGCGCGCCGGCTCCCACGTCTGGCCGGCATCGGTGGAGCGCGCGAAGAGAGTCGGACCGGTATACGACGACAGGTCGGTCTTGAACGGCTGGAGACGATCCCAGACAGCGTAGACAAGATTCGGGTCGGTCGGGTCGGCGGTGATGGATTCTTTGTCGTTGAGGACGTCGGGGTCGTTGGTGGAGATGAGCGTGACCGGTGCGCTCCATGTGAGACCGCCATCGGTGGATTTGCTGGCGAGGATGGCATTGGCGCCAAAGCCGCCGGTGCCCGAATCTTCGTTGAACGCGAGGCACACCGCGTGGAGGTCGCCGTTGGGTGCGAACGAAATCCACGGATCGGACGCCCGCTGAAACGCGCCGCCGTCACACAGTGCGACGCCGGGAATCGCCACCGGCTGCCATGTGATGCCGCCGTCGAAGCTCGCTCCCGCCACGATGCCGCGTGCGCCGCCGTCGGACCACCGGTCTTGCTGCCAGACGCCGACAACGTTGCTGGTGTTGATGGGATTGACTACGACCCACGGCTCGACTTCGCTGGCGGGGTAGTTCAGTCCCGTTTGTGAGCCGATGTTGTCAGCCGTACAGTCGGCGAACAGGTTGGTTGTGGAAACCTGAAGCAGCGGACCAGCGGTGTAGGTCTGTCCGTAACCAGTCGCGGCCAACAGCCCGGCCAGAAGATGAAATCTCACTTCAACTGGGCAAGGGCGGCCTTGACCGCGTCGAAGTTTGGCAAGTCACCGGGGCTTTCCTTGATTTCGGCGTACCGAATAATGCCGCCCTTGTCCACGACGAACGCGCTGCGCTTCGGCACGCCGCCCATCGGGAGATTCTTGGCCGGCAGGAAACTGTCATAGGCGCAACCGTACGCGCGCGCGACTTTGTGTTCGTAGTCGGAGAGCAACGGCACGATGATTTTCTCCTTCTCCGCCCATGCCGCCTGCGCGAATGGGTTGTCGCCGCTGATGCCCCAGACGTCGGCGTTGAGCGTTGAATACTGGCCCAATCCCGCGCTGACCTCGCACATTTCCTTCGTGCAAACACCGGTAAAAGCCATCGGGAAAAACAACAGGACGGTATTCTTGCCGTCATTGCCGCTGAGTTTGACCAGTTTCGGGCCGTCGGCGGCCTTGGTGGTGAGTTCGAAATCCGGTGCTTTGTCGCCAACTTTGAGAGCCATGATGTTATTCTCCTATGGTTGTTTGCTGATCTGACCTGCCCCCGCATTTGATACCACATCTTATGTGAGTCTTTCTAGTGTTTCAACCCTGGGAGACAGGCGCAGGGGCGTAGCCCCGGAATCTGGCTGCCAAGGTTGAATGGTCTGCGGTGCGGGTGGTCGATAACTCAAACCGCTATGCGGTCGCCACGTATTGTACTGGATTGACGACGCCAGCGACCTCACCGTCGCCGATGGTGCTCGGCTTATGCGTGAGCGCTGGCGACTTCCTCACCGTCGAAGCTGACCGCGCGAGTAGTAGCATCACCGACACCACCCAGCTTGACCGACACCGACCGCCCTCGGTAGAATCCGCAACGTGCTTCGCCGCCGTCGGGCAAACTGGGCATCCCACCTCGTGTGACGCTCGCTTCTTCAAACCCGGCGGCGGCGAGCACTTGACTAGCAGCCCCAGCCATCCTGAGCGCCCCCGTGGCCGGTTCTGGCAATCATCCGGCGACTACGGCACGTGCCGCACGCGGTAGTAGCGCGCCGGGAAATTGGTGACGGCACCGACATCGAGGTAGTTGGTCGTGGTGCCGACGGTGTTGGTGACAATGAAAATCGCGGCGAAGTTATTGGAGTAGCTCCCGTTCGCAGTCCCGGCGGTGCGCTCCAGCGTGTTGTTCTTGCCGCTGGCCATCGTCCAGGTGATGCGAATGTTGTTGCTCTCCCGCGCGATGGCGGTAATGCGGAAGGCGGCCGTCTTCTGCATGGCTTTCAACAGGCTCTGAGCCGTTGTTCCGCCATAAACGGGTGTCCTCGCGCCGACGATCAGTGATTGCCCATCAGCGGGTATAACCCACGGCGCATTGCCGTCCAGTGGCGGGTCATTCGGATCACGGAAGATCCCGTACGAGGTGCCGATGCCGGGTGACAACGAACTTACCGTCAGCGTCGGGAACCAGAGCAGATACAACAACTGGCCGGCCACCAAAGGCGACGTCAAGGCGACCGACCCGGTTTCTCCCAACAAGATCCCGTCGGTAGCGGAACTCGCATTGATCGTGAACTTGCCAACGACGAAGCCCACGTTTGTGCTGAGGGTGCCGCCTCGGATGAAACCGCCATTCAACAGACCGGACTCTGGATCCAGGTTGTTGCCCAGACTGGCCATCCCACCGCCTGACGTGTCAGCGACCAACAAGGCCATGGCTCCGCCCGTCGTGGCGGCGCCAGACGAGTCCTGAAGCTCGGCGACAACCACAGCTAGGTCGATCGTTGCCATCGCTTGGTACGTGCGCAAGCTTGCGAATACTAGTGCTGCTACGAGTGTATTCTTCATGTTGCCCATTCTCTCGTATTACCTTACGCTTGTTGCGTTCGCCGTCTGTCGTTGTTACTTCGTTTTGTTTTGGTTCAGTGTCAATTGGAATGTTGGGGTTGAGCCGTTAGTGAGTGCGGGGGGAATCCGAACGCCCGCAAGCCATCCACGCCTAATTAGTATTTGGCCGAAAACGCACGATTTCTGAGCGAGGCATGGCGCGGAGACGGTGCGGGTCGCGGGGCGTGGGTGGTTTTTTCTCTCGGCGACAGCCGGCGCACTCGCCAACGACTTGATTTCGCCACCGCAAGCGA
>CAZMKD010000078.1:0-5327 GCA_964566575.1 uncultured Verrucomicrobiota bacterium | reverse complement strand
CACCACCCTCATCGCGGCGATCCGGCTGACGGGGCCCTGCGCCCCGTGGCTCTTTGACGGCGCCATGAATGGGGAAATGTTTCTGGCGTGGGTCCAGCAGGGGTTGGTGCCCGCGCTGCAAAAAGACGACTTGGTGATCATGGACAATCTGGCCACGCACAAGATTGCGGGCGTCGGCCAGGCCATCGAGACAGTGGGGGCCCGGCTTCTGTATCTGCCGCCTTATTCGCCGGATTTCAATCCCATCGAAAACATGTGGAGCAAGATCAAGCAAAGCCTGCGCAGCGCCGCTCCACGAACTCAGGATCAACTCACGGAAGCCGCACGCACCGCCTTCAACGCCATTTCAACCGCCGACTGCCGCGGCTTCTTTTTACACGCCCGTTACGCTATATGATTTATGGAATAACTCTAGCCGCACCAGCCATCCTGAGCACATGATTCTGGCAGGCCACTTGCTCAATTAGCATTGAGTACTAAATTGTTTTGTTACGGAATTACAGCCGCGACCAGATGCTAAGCGAGACCATGAAATACTGCACTTGTGGTGACAAGATTGCGTGGACAGCAACCTCTTGTCCGACGTGCGGCAAGCAGTATAAGGGAAATGCAGGTATCATCGCCGTTGCCATCATCATTGGCGCGATATTGCTGGTGATTACGATCCTGTATAGCCAGTTGTGAATGGCTACCCAGCTTGCGCCTGCCGCCGTACAATCCCTACTTACTGGCTCGACAATCATCCCGCCCGCCGCCACACCGCCCCGCCTTGCTTCACCGTTGGCGCTGTTTTGACGATCCACCGACCTGCCGAACCGTGGCCTTGTCCAAGGCGGCTTTTTGGCGTCTGGACAGTGGCGGACGCAAGTGGCGTTGTTATGCAAAACCGTTATGCAAATCGGCTTGTGGACGTGAAAAGTTGAAAAACCAGCGTGTTTGCTGGTGTTTTTGAAGTGGTGCGCGGGACAGGACTTGAACCTGCACGCCTTTCGGCATACGCCCCTCAAACGTACGTGTCTGCCAGTTCCACCACCCGCGCGCCAGTAGCAGTGCGGCTAAATTATATGGAAAGCCCACACCCGGCAAGCTAAGATTCCAGCCTCATGTCCGGTCATTCCAAATGGTCGAAGGTCAAACACTACAAAGGCACGCTCGATGCCAAGCGCGGCAAGATCTTCGCCAAACTCGGCAAGGAAATGAGTGTCGCCACCAAACACGGCGGCGGCGACCCCGGCTTCAACCCACGCTTGCGCACGATCTTGATGAAAGCACGGGCGGCCAACATGCCCGTCGAGAACATTGAACGCGCCATCAAGAAGGGCACCGGCGAACTTGGCGGCGTCACCTACGAGGAAATCACTTACGAAGGTTACGCGCCCGGCGGCGTGGCGTTGCTCGTCGAGTTGCTCACCGACAACAAGAACCGCACGGCCGGTGAGATTCGCGCCATCTTCACCAAACACGGCGGCAACATGGCCGGGGCCGGCGCGGTCAAACACCTCTTTCACCGCAAAGGCCAGCTCCTCATCTCGAAGGACCAGATTTCCGAGGACGATTTGCTGACGGTCGCGCTCGAGGCTGGCGCCGAAGACGTATTGACGCACGCCGAAAACTACGAGGTGATCACCGACCCACACCAGTTCGAAGCCGTGCATAAGGCGATCGAAGCCAAGGGCATCAAACCGCAATCGGCGGAGATCGCTCAATTGCCGTCCACCTCCGTCCCGGTCGCGGACGAGAAAACCGCGCGCGCCGTACTGTCCTTGATTGAAGCGCTCGAGGACAACGATGACGTCCAGAATGTCTACTCCAATGAGGACATCCCGGACGGAATTTTGGAGAAAGTCCAAGTGGTTGCATGATATTTGGAGTGCGCCAGCTTTCTGGCGCTTTGCCGTCAATCTGAATAGCCCACACACTAAAGCGCCGACAAGTCGGCGCACTCCAAATCAAACAATGAAAATCCTCGGCATCGACCCGAGCCTGCGCTCGACCGGCTTTGGTCTCATCGAAGCGGCCGGCAACCAATTCACGTCCATCACGCACGGCCATATCAAGAACCCGCCGAGTTTGTTGCCCTCGCGCTGTCTCGTGCGAATCGGCGACACGATCATGCAGCTCGTGGACAAACACAAACCAGACGTCGTGGTGGTCGAAGGCCTGGTCTACGTTCAAAACACGCGCATCGCGTTCACCCTCGGCGAAGTGCGCGGCGTCATCATCGCCGTCGCCGCGAAAAGCGGCCTGCCGGTCTACGAGTACGCGCCGCGCAAAGTGAAACAGTCGGTGACCGGCCTCGGCGGTGCCGGCAAAGGTCAAGTCGGCACCATGGTTAAAGCGATGCTCGGCCTGCTGGAAGCACCACAAGCCGACGCTGCCGACGCCCTCGCCCTCGCCCTCTGCCACGCCCACAATTGCCGGGGCGCTCAGATCAATCCGCCAAAGCAGATTTGAATAGCTCGCCGCGCTTGTGGTATAAGCGCCGCGTGACCGCGAAGGAATTTCAAAAGCTGGTGACCGGCGACGAGAGTGATTTTCTCGACCGCTTTCTGGCGCTACTCAGAGACCTCAAGGCTGATTTCTGTGTCATCGGCGGCTTGGCGGTCAACGCCTATATCGAGCCGATCGTGACGTTGGATTGCGATGTCGTCGTCGCGGCGGCGCAGCTCGCGGAGTTGGAGGCGGTGTTGCGCCAACAGTTTCGGGTCGAGCGATTCGAGCACAGCCTCAACGTGTCGGACAAAGGCTCGGATGTCCGCGTCCAGATTCAGACGGACCCGCGCTATCAGGCGTTTGTTGCGCGGAGCCGGGAGGCCACGGTGTTGGGACGCAAATTACCGGTGGCGTGCGCAGCCGATGTGCTGGTCGGCAAGGTGTGGGCGTACCAAGACACGACCCGCCGGCGCTCCAAACGCGAGAAAGACCGTCTCGACATCCTGCGGCTGGTCGAGGCGCAGCCCGAGCTTGCCAGCCAAGTTCCGGAAGACTTGCGGAAGCAGCTTCTCTGAACCGGCCATGGGAGCCGGCGCCAACGGCGCTCATCGGTGACGACCAACGGTGGCGCAAACTGCAATCGTTGTTGCCGAAAGAGACGGGACAGAACCGAATTGTGGGAGCGCCCTTCCGGGCGCGATGGGATCAGCCGGTCGCGCCCGGAAGGGCGCTCCTACAGTGGATGCCCAAACTGTGGCTCAGGCATGGCAGCCACTGCCGGGCACTTATGACAACTCGCCGGACTCTCTCAGAGCCTGCGCCTTCAACTCGACTGAAAGGTAGAACCCAGCCTGCTCTTCCAGCGCGGCGAGAAGCTTGCCGACACTCTCAATCATCCCTTGCCGCTTGGCCTCCTGAATCACACCGACCAGCCCCACCACGCGTAGACCTTCCTGCAGTGCGATTCGCCGCCCGGTGATTTCATCCATCAACAAGTAGTCGGCGTGCGCCTCTCTCGCGAGCACAATGGCCTCCGCTTCGCCCTGATCCAAGCGCCCCAACAATCTCGCCAGGTACGTCGCGTCCTGAACCGCCTGAACACGTACAAACTCCGGCAGCGCGGTATGGTACTGGAGCAGTTCAGCCCTGACAGCGGGTGGGATCAACACTTCGCGGAAGAGTCGTTGGAGAAGCTCCACCTGCCCCACGGACATCATCGCCGAGATTGACGACGTGTCACTGACAACAATCACCGCAGCGGATGCTCCCGCAGCGTGTGCAAATCCGCCTCAAACTCGGCCACGTCATAATTCATCGGCACACGGCGTCGCCCCAGCTCCCGCATGAATGCCGGCTGGGAAACGCCGGCGATGCGCGCGGCCTGTCCTAACGTCGCCCGTCGGCCGGCATACAACCCGACCGCCAGATCAATCCGGCCTTCTTGCGGCGTCAACTCCACGCCCTTCAGCAACTCATCATCAATCGTGATGTTCACAGCCAGACCATACTCCATTCCCCACGGTCACGGCAAGTCCGCCGCCAACTCACGGGCTGCTGCCGGTCAAGGCCGCGTGATCTTGAGACGGCAGAACTTCTGCGGCTCGATGGAATCAGGCCAGAACTAAATTGTGGGAGCGCCCTTCCGGGCGCGATGGGATCAGCCGGTCGCGCCCGGAAGGGCGCTCCTACAGGCAGCACTATCGAAGAATACCGGGCAGAATCAACCGCCGCGCGCGTTCCTCTGCAGGTCATTTGTCCAGAGTCCAGAGCTGACGTCACGGACTCCTCGCTGGGCTTGCTCGGCCCGACGCTCCACTGGAAGTAAGGACTTGGCGCGTGATGGCTGGAAACGAAAAGCCGCCCGGCCAAGGGACCGGGCGGCTCTGGTGAATCTCGCTGGGAGAGGGTGGCTTACTTCCGCTGCCGACGCACAACGCCGAGCATCATCAGACCGCCAAGGGCCGTCAACAGAACCGTCGATGGCTCGGGGATGGTTGAGGCTGCCACTGCCTCAGCAAGCGTGAAGTCAGCTCCGTCTGTGGACCAGACATACAACGGGATATCGATCAATATCGGAGCTGCTGCTGGGCCAGGTGAAAAACCGAATTGAAATTTAGCCCAGTTCACAGCACCATCGCCATCCCGGATAATTTTCGCCCAGTTATCGGTCCCGTCCACAGCCCCCTCCGCCTCACTGGGTAGATACAGCCCCGGGGAAATTTCGGACCCGAAGGAGGCCCATTCGAAATAATTATCGAGTTCACCCGGGAACGTTGGTGTGGACCCGGCGCGAAAGAACAAGTCGGGTGCGCCACTGGGCGAGTGGAAAGTTCCACCGAACGTGAAAGCCGAGCCACCGTACTGTTTGGCGTTCCATAGGATTGATAAACTGTGTCCATTACCAATGTTTCCAGTCCCGGCCGTTACCGTCAAATCCGCATGAGCCGGTGTGACAGTGTATGTAAATGCGGCTGCCAGCAACAGCAGCCCCGACATGAGCCCGCGAAGGGCGTTTCTGGTTTTGATTCTTGTGGTCATACTCTTACTCCCATTGGTTTGTGGGTGTGTCGCCTTGTGCGGCAGACCGTCATTGATTTGACTGCTATTGACCTCGCCTACGGATTGGCTACGACACCAATCCGGTGTTCGTTCAAGAGGTAGTCCAGTTTGCGCGACACGGCGCAACTGCTCTGGCAGGGGTGGGAGTCCGAAACGAGAGCCACTGGCTCACGACCGAGACCGCACGGAAACCGCGCTTAGCCCGACTTCCGCTACTGGAGGGGGACGGCAGCGTAAGTGGTTGATTTAGCGGGCAACCAACCCAAAGGTCGCCACTACAGCGGCACAGGTGCTGTGACACCGCCAATAGTTCGCAGGCGCGGCGGCGGTTGCGC
>CAZMKD010000077.1:0-17024 GCA_964566575.1 uncultured Verrucomicrobiota bacterium | reverse complement strand
GGCTGGCTGGCGGAGCGCAATCGTGAACCACGGCGCTATGTGTGGCGAGCCGAAGGTGCCGCCATCCTTGAAAAGATCGTCCGCGCACGCGCTAAACTCGAAGAAATAAAACCAGACACTTCAAGGACAGCACACTAGTAGCTGTTGTTCTTGGGCTATGATCTTGGTAGCCATAGCTGCGCCCTTGGCGGCGTTTCTGTTCGCTACATGGGTCATTGCAAGATTTTGAAGGGTTCCCGCAATCAGAACCCACGATGGAGAGCCGATTACGCCAGAAATCGATCCGTCACCTCCACCTTGGAGCAAATGCATGGCAGTCGCCTTGAGAGCGTTCAATTCCATCAACTCGCGTTCATTGTAGAGCTTCACAGCTTTAATTCTCAGCAATGCACCAGATCCAAGTCGGATTTCCACGACGGAATCCTTAGCTCCGAACCAAACTTCCTCTTGGGGAAGAACCGGCGGCGCTGGCCGCTGCGTATTCGCTGCGACAATTAGCAGCTCACCGCAGTGCTTGCACTTGGTGGCATCGGTGAGGATTTCTTCTGCGCAATAGGGGCACTTCTTCGTGGCCGTAATGCTAGGTGGCGCTGGTGTAGAACCGGGATTCGTAGTCGAGGTTGCCGCTTCCGGTACGGCAAGAGACTCGCCGCATTTCGGACACTTAACAACTGTGCCCGCGCCCACCGCGTCAATCGTCAGCGGTTGCCCGCACTTGTCGCAGTTGAACGAGATGTCCATTTAGATGCTCCATTGATCTCTATGAAAAACTCAAGACTTCTCATACTCATCAAGAAGGCGCTTCAGACAAGAAGCGAAAGCCATATCATCATCGGCGAGATGGCGCAGCTTCTCGCCGACGAGCCGGACAGCTTCCTCCTTTACGAAAGACGAAGTGGTCTGACCTCCTTGCAACTGTAATCCAACGCCGAGCCCAAACTCATCTAGACACTTGCCGAGGGCTAATAATCGAGCGTGTTGGATTTCCTGCGCCGCCTGCAAGCGTAGAATTATCTCTCGGAGATCTGCTTCATCTTCGGGTGTCATTCTCAACTCCTAACTCAAATTAGACGACCTAATGTCGTAAAATAGGACCACCAACAGTTGGACATTTCTAGCGGACCGATCCATAGGGAGACGTTAGCTCTGTGCAAGTTACCGGACAAGAACAAAGGGCGCGGATTCCCGGCTAGGTGAGTCGTTCCATCCAGTCCTCATCCACCAGCACATCGAGGTCGAGGAAGACTTTCTTGTTCATCGCGACTTCGAGTTCTTTGCGGGCGAAGCTGCCGATGTCTTTGATCTTGCGCGCGCCTTGACCGATGAGCATGCGTTGGTGACGTTCGTCGGTGGTGAGGATGACGGCTTTGATGTAGACGAGAGGCTTGCCTGACTTGTCTTTGCGGTCTTCGACCTCTTCGACTTGGATCGTGGCGGTGTAGGGAACTTCCTGGTTGGTCTTGAGGTAAAGTTTTTCGCGGATGAGTTCGCTGATCCAAAATTCGTTGGTGACGTTGGTGACCTGACCGGCCGGGTACTGGGCCGGGCCGACCGGTAAGTGTTCGAAGATGGCTTGGATGACTAGCTCGACGTTCCGGCCGGTCAACGCGGAAACCTCGATGACGCTGGAGTATTTCGGGCCGCGTTCGAGCCATGTTTCGTAGAAAGGACGATTCGGTAAATCGAATTTGTTCAGCACCAAAATCTTGGTGTGCGGGACTTGAGCGACGAGTTCGCTGACGCGCTGGTCTTCTACGCCGAGCGAGCGGGTCGGGTCGGCGACGTGGACGATGACATCGATTCCTTCGAGCGCGTCACGGATTTTGTGATGGAGGTTGGCGACGAGCCGGCTCGGTTGCGTCTTAAAGATGCCGGGCGTGTCGACGAACACGATCTGGCCTTCGGGGCGGTTGACGATGCCGTGGTACGTGTCGCGCGTGGTCTGCGGTTTGGGCGTGACGATGGCGATCTTCGTGCCGACGAGCGCGTTGAGCAACGTGGACTTGCCGACGTTGGTGCGGCCGACGAGGACGGCGACGCCTGATTTCAATTCCATGCGCTGGAATCCTACCACAATCTTCGGTCGCGCACTCACCAATCCGCGCCGGCGTTGCCGATTTTCTTGTTGCGCATCCGCGAAGCTGCTACACATTCAGAGGTATGACGTGGAAGGAAAAACTCGCCGACAAGATCCCGGCCGATTGGGGTCGGGAAATCGACATTTACGACACGCAGATAGACCTGCGCAAACTCGGCAAGATCGACGAGAAACTCTTCGCCGAGACGCGCCTGCGCCGTGGCGCGTACGGCCAGCGCTACGACAACGGCCAGCGCTTCGACGGATTTCAGACGCAGCACCTGAAGTATCCGCAGACCGGTCTGACCAAAGGCCCGGACACGATGTGGGATGCGCCCGGTATGCAGCGCATTAAGATTCCGTTCGGCGGACTCTCGCCGGTACAACTCGAAGCCCTCGCTGACGTTGCCGAAGAACAGTCCGACGGCATCCTGCACATCACGACCCGGCAGGACTTCCAACTTCACTTCGTCCACATCGAAGACACACCGGCGATCATGCGTCGGCTCGCGGCGGTCGGCATCACGACCCGGGAAGCCTGCGGCAACAGCGTCCGCAACGTCACCGCCTGCCCGTTGTCCGGGGTCTGCCATACCGAAGCGTTCGACGTGACGCCGTACGCCAAAGCGCTCGCGTTCTTTCTGCTCGGCCACCCGGACGTGCAAGATTTTGGGCGCAAGTTCAAGCCGGCCTTCTCCGGTTGCGAAGCCGAAGCGTGCGGCCTCGTCTACATGCATGACCTCGGCGCGGTCGCGCAAGTGCGCGACGGCAAACGCGGTTTCAAAATCTTTGTCGGCGGCGGCCTCGGCGCAGTGCCGTATCAGGCGAAAGTTCTGTCTGAGTTCTTGCCGGTGGAGGAACTCCTGCCGACGGCGCAAGCCATCGGACGCGTGTTTGCCCGGCTTGGCGAGAAACAGAATCGCGCCCGCGCCCGCATCAAGTTCCTCGTGGACAAACTCGGCATCGAGGAATTCAAGCGGCTCGTCGCCGAGGAACGCAAGACCTTGCCGCCCGATCCGCGCTGGACGTCGTTCTTGCCGGACGTGGAGAAATATCACGAGACGCCGCTCAAGCCGGCCAGCTCGCTCAACGGTCACCGGCCAGAAGGCTTCGACGCGTGGCTCGAAACGAATGTGTACCGGCAACGTCAGCCGGGTTACGCGACCGTTACCGTCGCCTGCCCCATCGGCGACATCACCTCGACGCAGGCCCGGCAAGTTGCCGACCTCGTCCGCAAATACAGCGGCGACAACGTTCGCACGACTGTCGAGCAGAACCTCGTGTTGCGCTGGGTCAGCGAGGCGGATCTGCCGGCGCTTTACACGGATTTGAAGAAGATTGGCCTCGGCGAACACGGCGCCGGCACGATCCTCGACGTGACCGCGTGCCCCGGTACCGATACATGCAAGCTCGGCATCGCGTCGTCACGCGGCCTCGCGCGCGAAATGCGCGAGCGGCTGGCCGGTAAGTTCTTCACGATGGATGCGGCGGTCAAAGGACTCCGCATCAAGATGAGCGGCTGCTTCAACTCCTGCGGCCAGCATCACGTCGCCGACATCGGCTTCTACGGCAACAGCCGCACGATTGCGAATCGTAAAGTGCCGCACTTCCAAGTGTTACTCGGCGGCAAGTGGAAGGACAACGGCGGCGCGTACGGCCTCGCCATCGGCAGCGTGCCGTCCAAACGCGTACCGGACGTGGTCGAACGGATCACCGAGCGCTTTGTGAAAGAACGGCAAGGCAACGAAAGTTTCCAGGATTTCTACGCGCGCATCGGCAAGGCCGAATCGCGCAAGATGATCGAGGAATTGATGGTCGTACCGGCCTACGAGAAAGACCCGTCGTTCTACAGCGATTGGGGCGACCCGCGCGAGTTCAGCATGGGCGACATCGGTATGGGTGAATGCGCCGGTGAGGTGATCTCAGCGCTGCAGTTTGAATTGGGCGCAGCCGAACGCCTGAACTTCGAAGCCCAACTCGCCCACGAAGCCGGTAACTTCGCGAAGGCCGACCAGCTCGCGTACGATTCGATGCTCCAAGCCGCGCGCGGTTTAGTGCATGAACAATGGCTCGATGTGCCGGCCGACCCGGCAACAGTCGTGAAGGAATTCAAAGCACGCTTTGCTTCGCTGTTTCAGCCGTCGCTCGCCGGGTATTTGTTCAAGCGGCATGAGATGGTACCGGCCCACACGGCGGAATCAACTCACCGTCTCATCGAGGAAGCGCAGCTTTTCATCGAGGGCGCGCACACCTGCGGCGACAAATTGCAGCAGCAGAAAGCTGCCGAACGCGCCGCCGTGCTCAAGAAATGAGCGACACATTCAAATACGGCGTGAAGCTGTTCTTCACGAACTCGACACGGGAACTCACGGAATTCATACCGGTATTTCACGGCTGGATTCAGCGGCAGGGATTGCTCGGTCACCTCTTGATCGACGTACACGACTACAGCCATGTCCATCACGGCCCCGGCATCCTGATCGTATCGCACGAAGCAAACCTGAGCATCGACGAAGCGGAAGGCCGGCGCGGGCTCGTGTACATTCGCAAGCAGCCGGCCACACTGGGGGAAATCGTCGAAGCGGCCCGGCAGGCCGCCAAGCTTTTGGGCGAGCCTTTCGACACCGGCAAGTTTGAGATTTTTGTGAATGACCGACTCTCGACACCGAGCGCCGCTCAAATCGCGGAAGCCACCGGCGGCAAGGTCACGCCAAAAGCAACCGACCCGCGCGAACGGCTGACATTTGTCGTTGAACGCTCGTGATTCTCGAAGCCCATCGCCAACATTCGCGTCACTGGGAGAGTTTCAAATACGTTTACCCAGTTCTGTCCCGCCGCAGTCACGGCATTTCCATCGGCATCAATGTGAACCCGGACAAGGTCTGCAACTTCGACTGCATTTACTGCCAGGTGGACCGCACGGCGCCGGCCACGGTCACGAAGTTTGATCTCGCTGTGGCGGAGGAGGAGTTGCGGGCGATGTTGGCGACGGACTTCTCGAAACGCTCGCCTTTCGATACCGTGCCGAAGGAAAAACTTCACATTAACGACATCGCCCTCAGTGGCGATGCCGAACCGACGACGCTCAAGAATTTTTCCGCGACGATTGAGATGATCGCGCGCGTCAAGTCGGCCGGCGTGAAGATCGTGCTCATCACCGATGCCGGTGGGCTGGACCGGCCAGATGTGAAACGCGGGCTTGAAATCATGGACGCCCACGACGGCGAAGTCTGGGCCAAGCTCGATGCTGGCACGGAAGAGTATTTCAAGCTCATCAACCGCACGAAAATTCCGTTCAAACGAATCCTGAAGAACATCGCCGCGTGCGCGAAAGCTCGGCCGGTAGTGATTCAGAGTCTGTTTATGAAAGTGCGCGGTGTCGCGCCATCGGACGTGGAGATTGGCGCGTACTGCGAGCGGCTCCGCGAGATCTCCAACATCCAGCTCGTGCAGGTGTACACGATCGCCCGCAAACCGATGACGATGGTGGACGGCGTCCCGGCGTGGCAATTCGTGAGCGCGCTCTCCAACGCGGAAGTGGATGCCATCGCGGCGCGTGTCCGCCGGGAGGCGGGCGTACCGGCGGAAAGTTTCTACGGCAGTTGATTTGGAGTGCGGCGACTTGTCGCCGCTTTGTTATTGTTGGAGTTGGACGGCAAAAGCGCCGACAAGTCGCCGCACTCCAAAGTTTACTGTTGCGAACGCTCACATATTCCGTGTAAATCCGAGCGGCAATTGGCGAGGAAATCACACATTATGAGTCACTACGGATTGGAAAATCACGGGATTGAACGCCCCGGCAAGGTACACTGGAATCTTTCGGTGCCACGGCTGGTGGAGGAATCGGTGCGGCGCGGCGAGGGTTTGCTCACGGCCAGCGGCGCGCTCAACGCCATGACCGGCAGCCGCACGGGCCGGTCGCCCCGCGATAAGTGGGTCGTCGAGCAGGCGGCCATCAAGGACAAGGTTTGGTGGGGCAAGGTCAATCAGCCGATCTCGGAAGAGAGTTATCTCGGGTTGCGTCAGGAAGTGATGGCGTATCTTAAGGAACGGGAACTCTTCGTGATGGATGGCTTTGCCGGGGCCGACCCGCGGTACACGATGCCGATCCGGATCGTCACCGAGTTTGCGTGGCATAATCTCTTCGTCAAGCAGTTGTTCCGCCGCGCCACGCCGGAGCAACTTGCGTCGCACGTGCCGGAGTGGACGGTCATCGACGCCTGCCGGTTTCTCGCCGACCCGAAGAAGCACAAGCTCAACAGCGAAGTGTTCATCGTGGTGGATTTTCAGCGCAAGACGGTGCTCATCGGCGGCACACAATACGCCGGCGAAATGAAGAAGAGCATTTTCTCGGTGCTCAATTATGTGCTACCGTTGAAAGGCGTCTTCCCGATGCACTGCTCGGCCAACGTCGGCGCGAAGGGCGACGTCGGCATTTTCTTCGGCCTGAGCGGCACCGGCAAGACCACGCTCTCCGCCGATCCGTCGCGCGGTCTTATCGGCGACGACGAACATGGCTGGAGCGATCAGGGCGTGTTCAACTTCGAAGGCGGTTGCTACGCAAAGTGCATCAAGCTCAGCATCGAGCGCGAGCCGCTGATTTGGGACGCGGTAAAATTCGGCTCGGTCATTGAAAACGTGATCGTCGATCCCGAGACGCGCCTGCCGGATTACGACAACGATTCGATCACCGAAAACACCCGGTGCGCGTATCCGCTGGATTACATCCCGAACACCGTGCCGTCCGGCATGGGCGGGCATCCGAAGGCGATCGTATTTCTTGCGGCGGACGCGTTCGGCGTGTTGCCGCCCGTGGCGCGCCTGACGCCGGCCCAGGCAATGTATCATTTTATGGCCGGCTACACTGCGTCGCTGGCCGGAACGGAAGCCAATGCCGGCCGCGATCCGGTGCCGACGTTCTCGACGTGTTTCGGAGCGCCGTTCCTGCCGTTGCATCCGCCGGTGTACGCCGAGATGCTCGCGAAAAAAATGCGCGAACACAACGTGCCCTGTTACCTGCTCAACTCCGGCTGGGTCGGCCACGCATTCGGCCAAGGCCCGCGCATCTCGCTGAAGATCAATCGCGACAATGTCAGCCAGATTCTGGACGGCACGCTCGACAAGGCGCAGTTCAGCGTCGATCCGATCTTCGGCTTCGAAGTGCCGAAAGCGTTGCCGGGTGTCCCGCCGGAACTGCTCGCGCCCCGGTACGGCGGGAAGGATGCCGCCGACTACGACAAGCGCGCCAAGGACTTGGCCGTCAAGTTCGCAAAGAACTTCGAGCAATACACCAGCGCCAGCGCCGAGATCCGGGCCGCCGGGCCGCGCGTGTAGCTTGCGCGGCACGGGCGTTATCCTGTATCCTCCGCCTTTATGGTGAAACTTGTCGCGACAATTGTCCTGACGATGGCGGCCGTCGTTGCGCGCGCCGAAATCCTCGACGGCGTCGCGGCCGTCGTGAACGACAAAGTCATCACGTACAGTGAAGTGCGCGATTACGTCCAACCGGTTGTCGCGCAGTTGCGGCGCAGCTACAGCGGGCCGGACCTCGTCGAGAAAGTCCGCACCGCGCAGGTCGATGCGCTGAACAATCTCATCGAGCGCACGCTGATTCTGCAAGAGTTCAAGGTAAAAGGGTACAGCTTCCCGGAAACGGTCGTGGAGGAGCAGTTCAATGATGTCATCGCCAACGATTTCGGCGGCGACCGCGCCACGTTCATTAAGACCTTGCAGGCACAGAACATGACCGTGTCCCAATATCGTGAGCAGTTGCGCGATCGCATCATCGTGCAAGCCATGCGCAACCGCAAAACCTCCCAGGAAGTTGTCGTGTCTCCGTTCAAGATCGAGCGCTACTACCAGGATCACACCGACGAATTCAAAGTGGAAGACCAGATCAAGCTGCGCATGATTTTCATCAAGAAAGGCAAACCGGAAGAAGTCAGAATCCAGAAGCCAGAAGTCGGCACCAACGACATGGCGGGCACAACCAATGCGGCCGAATCCGCCAACGCGACCGACACGAACGCAGCGGCCACGCCGCCACCACCCCCCCCGCCGCCGGTTGACCCGCGCAAGACAATGGCAGAGGAACTTCTTGCCAAGCTCAATGCCGGCGACAGTTTCGAGAGCCTGGCCAAGATCTACTCCGAAGGCAAAGAAGCCAAAGAAGGCGGCGACTGGGGTTGGGTCGGCAAGGACGTTCTACGCAAAGAACTCAGCGACATCGCGTTTGCGCTCACCGCCGGCCAGCACAGCCACGTCATCGAGACCGCCGAAGGCTATTACCTCCTCCAAGTGGACGCCGTCAAACCCACTCACGCCAAACCGCTGGCCGAGGTGCGCGACGAGATCGAGAAAATTCTCCTGCAACAGCAACGCACAAAAATGCAGGAGTCCTGGGTCAAACAGCTCCGCTCCAAAGCATACGTTCGCCTGTTCTAATGCGTGCGAAGACGCGCATCGGCATCACGCTGGGCGATGTGACCGGGATTGGACCCGAAGTCGTCGCCAAAGCGCTCCGCTCCGGCAAACTTGACCGCCGGTTCGACTATGAAATCATCGGCGACCCGCGCGCCCGCCGGCAAGACGCCCGGCAATGGATCGAGACCGGCGCGCGGCGTTGTCTGACCGGCGAACTCGCTGCACTCGTGACCGGCCCGATCACCAAGGAACTCGTTGCCCCATGGCCCGGCCAGACCGAACTGCTCGCCCACCTCAGCCGCACGAAGAAATTCGCGATGATGCTGGCCAGCAATAAACTCCGCGTCGCGCTCGTGACCACGCACGCGCCGCTGCGTGAAGTGGCCGGTATGATTACAGGTAAAAAGATTGTCGAAGTCGTCGAACTCACTCGCGACTTCTGCCGGCGTCTCGGCATTCGCCGGCCGCGCATCGCGGTGACCGGGTTGAACCCGCACGCCGGCGAAGGCGGCCTGCTCGGCACCGAGGAACGTCGCATCATCGCTCCCGCCGTTAAACGCGCCCGCGCCATCGGCCCGTGCCCGGCGGACACGGTGTTTTACCGGGCGTTGCACGGCGAATTCGACGCGGTAGTGGCGATGTATCACGACCAAGGCCTCGCGCCGTTCAAGCTGCTCGCGTTCGACAACGGCGTGAACGTCACGCTCGGTCTCCCGTTCGTCCGCACCTCCCCCGACCACGGCACCGCCCCCGACATCGCCGGTAAAGGCATCGCCCGCCCCGACGGCATGATCGCCGCCATCAATTTGGCTGCGCAGTTGGCCAAGCACCGCTAGTACTCGCGATGGCGATTGACGCGTTTACGCCATCCGCCGTAATCTGTAGTCACATCACCCATGATTCTTGAAGTCGCCATAATAAACGTTCGCGACGGCGACTGTAACGCGTTCGAGGCAGCATTCCGCGAAGCGTCAGCCATTATCGCGGCGATGCCTGGCTATCATTCCCACGAGCTTCGGCGCTGCATCGAAACTCCCAGTCGTTACATCTTGCTGGTTCATTGGCAGCGGTTGGACGATCACACGGTCGGGTTCCGACAGTCGACGGAGTATCAGCAGTGGCGCAAGCTGCTTCACCACTTTTACGTCCCATTCCCCATTGTCGAGCACTATGGTCAGTCACTTGTCGCATCGAATCGTGAGATCGTCGGCGCATGACGCTGACCGAAGTCCGGCAACGGCTGGCGGAGTTGGAGATTCGTCCGAGCAAGGCGCTGGGCCAAAACTTTCTCATCGACGGCAACATCCTCGACATCATCGCCCGCGTCGTCACTGCCAAATGACGCGGATCGGGTAGGCACGCAAAGCATCGTCGTGGCTGATCAGCGTGCAGTCTTCGCTGATGGCTTGCGCGATGAGGAGTCGATCAAAGGGGTCTTTGTGGTGAGCCGGTCATGACTCCAGCCGGAGCACGTGCTCCAAGTGGACGGGCAAGACTTGCAGCCGGTTGTCGCGCACCTGATCATCCAACAGCTCCCGCAGCGGCCGGTGCAACTTCAGTTTCCCCAACCACAGCTTGATCTGGATTTCCCAAACGCTGGCAACGCTGACAATCAATTCATTGCCGGGATCGCGACACGCGGCCACCGCCGCGAGGCCAACTTCGGAAGGACTGCTGTCAAACCAGATAAACGCGTGGGTATCCAGCAACAACTTCATGACTGCCCGGCCCAGAACTCGTCCGGCAATGGCGCATCGAAATCACTCCCTACTTCAAACGCGCCATCATGCAATCCTAGCGTCCGCTCCTGCATGGACGCAACCGGGCCGGCGGGAATCGGCAGGACTCGTGCGACGGGCTGACTGCCGTCGACCAGAACCACCTCAGATTCCTTGCGCGCCAGCTTGACCAACTCAGCCAGACTCTGGCCTAGTTTATGTACGTCGATTGTTGTCATGACGGAGTGATTGTCGCACGCTCCGCGCTGGCTGGCAAGCGCGTCGGAAGGATTGATGGTTTTGTGCGGTTGGTTCATTATGAGTTGGTATGACGCTGACCGAAGTCCGGCAACGGCTCGCGGAGTTGGAGATTCGACCGAGCAAGGCGCTGGGGCAGAACTTTCTCATCGACGGCAACATTCTCGACATCATCGTCGAGGAAGCCGACGTGCGCTCGAACGAGACGGTGATCGAAGTCGGGCCGGGTCTCGGGGCGTTGACGGCGCGGCTGGCCGACCGGGCGGGGCGGCTGGTCGCGGTCGAGAAGGACCGGCGGTTGGCTGCTTACATTCGTGAGAAATTCCCGGAGGTGGAGTTGATTGTGGGCGATGCAGTGAAGGTGGAGTTGCCGGCCTGCGATAAGGTGGTGGCCAATCTGCCGTACAACATTTCGACGCCGATCCTCGAACGCTTCGTCGAGGGCGAGCCGAAGCCGCGGCGGATGGTGTTGACGCTGCAGCGGGAAGTCGCGGTGCGGCTGGCGGCGACGCCCCGGCACAAGGATTACGGCGCGTTGACGTTGTTCACGCAGCTTAGCTATCACGTGACGGTGGTGCACGTGGTGTCGGCGAAGTGTTTCTTCCCCGCGCCGACGGTGGAAAGCGCGGTCGTGGCGCTCGACCGGCGCGAGCCGCGCGTGAAACTGTTGCCGGGTGCGCCGTTCCACGAGATCGTCCGAAACGGGTTCAACCAGCGGCGCAAGATGCTGCGGAAGTTGGTCGCGGGCGCGGACGCGGCGCTCCGGACGCAAGGCTTACCGGTGACGGTGCGCGCCGAGGAACTGAGTCTCGAACAGTGGATCACGCTGGCGAACGCGCTGCGACCGGGGTCGGTTTGACCGGCGCCGGCTGCGCGGCGAGTTTGAGCTTGTTCTTGGCGGCTTTGCCATCCTTGGTATTCGGCCAGCGTTTGGCGACGTACTCCAGGAGCGCGCGGCCGAACTTCTGTTCCTCGCCGGTGCCTTCGCAGAAGTGAAAGCCGGTGTAGAACAGGTCGGAGGCATCGAGCGCCCGTTCCTTCTTGAGGCGGTCGAGCAGCTTGAAGCTTTTATCGGCCAGCAGAGTCTGGAAGCCGCGGAGTGCGTTGTCTTCCGCGCGCAAATGCGGCGCGAGGTCGTGGGATGATTGCTTGAGATTGCAGACGCTGAGATCGAACCGGAGATCCCGGTCAAAGCTTTCTGCGCGGGCGAGCTTCTTGAGGCACTCGACGGCCTTGCCCCACTTCTTGGCCTTCTTGAACTTCAACCCGACGTCGCGCAGGACGGCGTCGACCGCTTTCGGGTCGACGTTGAGCAGGAAATAGAGCAGGGCGTCGTAGCGTGCGTTACCGGCTACGAGATCGCGGCCGGCCATGGCAGCGAACTTCTTGCGGGACCGTCGGTCCACAGACTCGCTGTGCGGCTTGAGGATTTTGGCGAGCCGCCACGCGGTTTCGACTTTGCGTTCCCGGGCGAGTGCGGTGAGCAGCAGCTTGGTTGCCTTCTTGTGTCGCGCGAGTGCGCCGGCGGCAATCTCGCTGACCTGCGTGTCGGGATGGGCCAGCAGCGACATCATGAGCCGGTTGGTGGGCGGGTTGTCGTTGGCGGCGAGTCTGCGGGCGCCAAAGGTGCGGACGTTGGCATGCTTGCTCTTGAGGAACTTGCGCCACTGGGAATCGAGCGCACCGGTCAGCGGCAGCTTCTCGATGATATCGAGCGCCAGTTGCACGATGGTCGCGTCGGATTCGCTGAGGTACTTGAACATCTGCCGGCCCGTCGCGTTGGCGGCGGAACCAGTCAGTTGCAGACCGTTGAATCCGAGGAGCGCGTTGCGGCGGATGTAGCCCAGGCTGCGCGGCGCTGAGTATTTCAACAGGATGTTGCGGGCGTCCGGCGCGCCGATGTAACCGACCAGCAACAGACACGAGGTCAGCGCCCGGTCGTGCTTCTTGACGCGAGCGCTCTTCATGAACTTGACGACCTGCCTGTGGAGCGCGAGCCGGTCCTTCGGCGTGGCGTCGGTGATGTGACGGCGCACGGCGTGACAGGCTTCCTTGACCAACTCGGAATCGGGGTCAAACAGCACGTCAAGGATGATTTGCATCGCCTCGCGGCTGTGAATGCGTGCCAAGATGTCGGTGAGGACGCGTCTCTGAGCCGGGTTGGCTTTCTCAAATTGCTTGCGTAGCTCGCCGACCATCGCCCCGCCGGCGCGCGCAATGATGCCAGCCGCACGCAGCTTGGTTTCAACATCCTCCGCATCGAGCAGCGGTAACACGTACGGCACGACCGCGCGCGAGCCGAGTGTCTCGAACGCTTCGAGGATGTACCGCCTGAGTAATTGGTTGGCGCCCTTGAGAGCTTCACCGAGTGAGCGAACCACTGCGGCGTCTTTGGGTGCGAGTTCGCCCAGCACCATCGCGGCGGCGCAACGGCGCATTCCGTCGGGGCTCTGCAGCATTCCGCTAATCCTCTGAATCGTGTGATCCATAGCGGCGGGAAAGTATCAGAACAGTCTCGTGCTTGCAATCAGTCAGGCATTTTTGTAGTGTGCGGGCGAACTTCGTGGAAGCGAAAGCGCAAAAAGTCATTGGCAGCAAGGCAGTTACAAATCTGGGCTGGTTGCGCCAGATTTACTCACAACCACTCTTCAACCTCATCCAGCAGGCGCGGGACATTTATCTCGAGCACTGGACAAACAACGAAGTCCAACTCTGTACATTACTCAGCATCAAGACCGGCGGCTGCAGCGAAGACTGCGCATACTGCGCGCAGAGCGCCCGGTACGACACCGGCATCGAGACCGACCGGCTCATGTCCACCGAGGAAGTCATGACCGTCGCCCGCCGGGCGAAAGCGAACGGCTCCACTCGGTTTTGCATGGGCGCAGCGTGGAAGGGCGTCCGCGAAGGCACGGCGCAATTCGAGTCCGTGCTCGACACTGTCCGCGCCGTCAGCACGCTCGGCATGGAAGTGTGCGTCACGCTCGGCCAATTGACCGACACTGCCGCGAGGCAACTGAAGGAGGCCGGCGTCACTGCGTACAATCACAATCTCGACACCAGCCCGGAGTTTTATCCCAACATTGTGACCACCCACACGTACCAAGACCGGCTCGACACCATCTCCGCCGTCCAGAAAGCCGGTATGTCCGTGTGCTGCGGCGGCATCATTGGGATGGGCGAGAGCGCGGACGACCGGTTGCAGATGCTGGAAGTGCTGTCGGGGTTCGATCCGCCGCCAGAGAGCGTGCCGATCAACTGCCTGATGGCCATGCCGGGAACGCCACTCGAAGATCAGCTAGCCGTGGATGTCTTCGAATTGGTGCGGCTAGTGGCCACGACGCGCATCGCGTTCCCGCGCGCCAAGGTGCGCCTTTCGGCGGGGCGCGCCCGGCTTTCGCGCGAGGCGCAGGCACTGTGTTTCTTTGCCGGGGCGAACTCCATTTTTTACGGCAATAAGCTGCTGACTGCCGATAATCCAGAAGCTGACGCCGACAGGCAACTCCTGGAGGACTTGTCACTGATCCCCCAAGTGCCGCATCGGCCTGAAGGCTAGATTCTTTGAGGTTGCGAAGGCTACCGGGCTGATGTAAGTACCACAATTAGTCCGCGGTGTGATCGGTGCATGAATAGAGCGTTTGTTATCCTTTGGTTCCTCGGTTCCAGCGCAGTCCCCGCGCCGGCCGATGTGGTCGGCATCCCGTGGACCGGCGCGCCGGGAGTTACCGAAACCGTTACCGCCATCATGGCCCGCAATAAAGTGGACGGGCCGACGGCGCGCTCCCAACCCCAGCAACTCACGAAGCGTGCCATGCGAAACTTCAACGCCCGCTCACAAAGTCCGTACTCGCCGCTCACCTCCACAGCGGCGCCGACAGCCGAGCCGTTCAGCCCGCAACCGGCCGGCACGAGTTTTCTCGCGGCGCGGCTCGCCGACTCTGGCTATGTTCCACCCGACAGCATGGGCGACGTCGGTCCGTCACAAGTTTTGGTTTGTGTCAACGGACGGATTCGCGTCTTCGACCGCGCCGGTAACATTGGCGCGCTCAACACGACGCCCGAAAATTTTTTTAGCTCGGTTACCGGCAACGGCATCACTGACCCGCGCGTCCGGTATGACCGGCTGTCCGGCCGCTGGTTCGTCATCGCCATCGACATCCCGAACTCGAAGAAGAACAACAACGTCGTGATCGCCGTCAGTAACGGGCCGACCATTACCGGCTTGTCCAGCTTTACGTTCTTCTCGTTTCGACCGAGCGCACTGCCGCCGGCCAACAACAATACTTTCGCCGACTACCCCACACTTGGCATCGACAACCAAGCGCTCTACATCGGCGCCAATATCTTCAGCGCCTTCTACCTCGGCACCGAAGGCTACGTTGTCAACAAGGCCGGCCTGCTCACCGGCACCGTCACTGCCACCGTGTTCCGCAGCCTTGCCACCGGCACCGGCCCCGGCCCATTCACGCCGCAGGGCGTGGACAACGACGACCAGTCCGCTACTGAAGGCTATTTCCTCGGCGTGGACAACATCACCCACGGCGTGCTGGTCCTGCGCCGCGTCAGTAATCCCGGCGGCACGCCGTCCATCTCCGGCAACATCAACATCACGGTTGCCGCCACCGTAGACCCGATGGGCGGCGTTGTGGCTCAAGGGGTGAGCACGCCGCTCGACGACCTCGACGACCGGCTGTTTGCCGCTCGCATGCATCACGGCAGCCTCTGGACCGCGCACAACATCGAAGTCAACACAAGCGGCGTCGCCAACACTTCCGGCAATCGCGACGGCGCCCGCTGGTACGAGATCACCAATCTCACCGGTGCCCCCAGCGTCCGCCAATCGGGGACGCTCTATGACCCGTCCGTTTCGAACCCGACCAATTATTTCATTCCCAGTTGCGCCGTCTCCGGTCAGGGCCACATGGCGCTGGCGTGCAGCGCGGCCGGCGTGAATGAATACGCCGAAATCGCCGCCGCCGGCCGGTTCGCCGATGACCCGCTTGACACAATCCGTGCGCCGACAGTCGTCCAAACCAGCGCGTCGCCCTACAATGTGTCCGACGGCGAGAATCCGCATCGTTGGGGCGACTACTCGGTAGTTTCCGTTGATCCCCAAGACGACATGACCTTCTGGACATTTCAGGAATACTGCGATGCCAGCAATTCGTGGGGCGTGCGCGTCATCCAGCTCAAAGCGCCTTCGCCCGCCACACCGGCAATCTGCTCACCCAGTAGTGTCGCCCGCGGCACAACCACCAACGTCGCGGTGACTGGCACGGTCACCAACGGTTCCGGCTTCTTCGATCCGGGCGCCGGCTTCCCCAATCACATAGGGGTGATCGTCAACGGCGGCAGCATCACCGTCAACAGCGTCACGTATAACAACCCAACAAACATTACACTCAACATAACGATCGACGCCAGCGCCGCGACAGGCGCGCGCACAATTGCCGTCACCAACCCCGATGGCCAGAGCCTGACGAGCGTCTCCGGCATCCTCACGATCGCGGCCGGTGGCGTGACCAACTCACTGCCGGTCATTAACTCCGCTTCCATCTCGCCGTCGTCGCCGAGCACGACCAACGATCTTCTCGCCACGGTCACCAGCGCGTTTGACGCCGACAGCGACCCGGTTACCTACACTTACCAATGGCAACAATCTACCAACGTCGTTGCCTTCTCAAACATTGGCGGTCAAGTCACAAGCAACTTGCTGGCGGCGGTTACGGTCGCCGGCGACTACTACCGCGTCGTCATCACGCCGAATGACGGCCTCACCAATGGCGCGCCGTTCACAACGCCTTCGGTGTCGGTACTTACCGATGCCGATGGCAACGGCATCAACGACGATTGGGAAGTGACCTACTTCGGTCAAATCGGCATTGACCCGAACGCAGATGCCGACGGGGATGGCTTGACCGATCTCCAAGAGTATCTCGCCAGCACGAATCCAACGAACTCGGCCAGCACACTGGCCATCACTTCGATCGCATCGACCGGCGACGACCTGTTTGTTTCGTGGCTAGCGGCCTTCGGACGGAGTTACGTGGTGCAGACCAACGCGTCCAACGGAGGCGATTTCACCAACAACTTCACTGATCTCAGCCCCTCGATCGTCATCACTGGCGTCCCCGGCACGGGCGAGATGGTGACCAACTACCTCGATATCGGCGGCGCCACGAACGTTCCGTCGCGCTTTTATCGGATCCGGCTGCTACCTTGACAAGCCGTCCGGCAATTGAGGAAAAACGCCTCTTGCCGAAGAAAGTCGTGGATGCGTGAACTGTGCGGAGACTCGAAGTACGGGCTCAACCGGGCTTTCGTGCGATTGAGGGAACTGCTCGGATATCAGCGATTATGGCCGGGCAAGGCCGCGCCACATCAGCGCGATACCAGCCACCAGCGTCGAAGCCAGCGCGTCCGGCAAGAGATATGAAGCGCGACGGTGCGATGAATTGGTCGGTGGCGTGTGGACGGCGGTGGCCGATGTGACTGCGGGTGGCGCCAAGACGCAAGTCCCAGATCCCGGCGGCGCAACGTAGGCCCAG
>CAZMKD010000076.1:0-3574 GCA_964566575.1 uncultured Verrucomicrobiota bacterium | reverse complement strand
GGGCTGGCTGGCGGAGCGCAATCGTGAACCACGGCGCTATGTGTGGCGAGCCGAAGGTGCCGCCATCCTTGAAAAGATCGTCCGCGCACGCGCTAAACTCGAAGAAATAAAACCAGACACTTCAAGGACAGCACACTAGCGCATATCGGAGTCATCTCGCTTCTCCTCCTAAAACAGGGTGGAAGAACATGGCGAAACTAAGCGAAACCCCGCCAAGAGCACAAGCTAAATCGTTTGGCAAAATACAGGGATTATCCCTGTGGTGTAAAACACCGTTTCTTGTTTGTTTGGCAGGGCCGTGCAGGCCATTCCCAAACAGTACAAGATCATCGGGGAGACGATCCGCTCTTACCGAAAGAAGCGGGGGCTTTCACAAGAGCATCTCTCGGAGTTGGCCGACTTGCATCCGAACCATTTCGGCGAAGTTGAACGGGGCGAAACGTTCGTTTCTCTCCTTGCATTGATAAGAATTGCAAAGGCTTTGAAAGTCCGTGTGCGCGATTTGGTGAAGGACATCTGAATAGTCGTATTCTGGATTGCGCCTTGCGACACTGCCAATTGACAAAGCGGCTTTCCTCTCCTATTCTTCGCTTGTCGGCGGCATAAAAAACTCGCTACGAAGTCCACGCCGTTGCCGTCCGCCGTCGCTGCCGACCTCGGGCGGACCGCCGCGTGCGCGACTTCACGAAAGGCGTACAAGTATGTGTGGCATTATCGGCTACATTGGCAGCAAGTCCGCTCCCAGCATCATCCTCGAAGGTCTCCGCCGTCTCGAATACCGCGGCTATGATTCCGCCGGCATCGTCACGCTGAACAAGGGGAAATTCGAACTTCGCAAGAAAGCCGGCCGCATCAACGACCTCGCCGCGGTCCTGCGCAAGCAACCGGCCCAAGGCGCGACTGGCATCGGCCACACCCGCTGGGCCACGCACGGCGCGCCGACCGACGCCAACGCGCACCCGCACCTCGACCAATCCGGCAAGATCGCGCTCGTCCATAACGGTGTCATCGAAAATCACCAAAGCCTCAAAGACAAACTGCTGGCGAAGGGACACAAGTTCGTCTCACAAACCGACACTGAAGTTCTCGCGCATCTTGTGGGTGAGTACTACGACAGCGATCTGACCGAGGCAGTTCGTCTTGCGCTCAAGGATATCGTTGGCACATACGGCATTGCCGTAATGCACAGCGATCATCCCGGCGTCATCGTCGGGGCGCGGCGCGGTAGTCCCCTGCTTATCGGGGTGGGTCGCGACGAGAACTTTGTCGCCAGCGACGTCAGCGCGATCATTGCGCACACACGTCGCGTCGTCTACCTCAACGATTTCGAGATTGTCACACTCACGCGCGATGATTTCCAAGTTTCGACCATCGAAGCGACCACGGTCACACCGCAAGTCCGAGAGGTCGAGTTCGCTGCTGAGGAAGTCGAACGCGGAAAATACCCACACTTCATGCTCAAGGAAATCTACGAACAACCGCGTGTTGTCGAGAACGCCTTCCGCGGCCGCATCAGCCACGACGAAGCGACCGCGCGTCTCGGTGGCCTGAACCTCAGCCCCGCGGAGCTGCGCGCAGTCGATCGCATCATCTTCATCGCCTGTGGCACGGCGCTCCACGCCGGCATGGTCGGCAAGTACATCATGGAAGAGCTGGCGCGCATCCCGACCGAGACGGATTACGCCAGCGAGTTCCGGTATCGCAACGCGCCGATCGAGAAACACACGCTGGTCTTCGCCATCAGCCAGTCCGGCGAGACCATCGACACGTTGGCCGCCGTGCGCGAATGCCGGCGCAAAGGACACAAAACGCTCGGCATCGTCAATGTCGTCGGCTCGACCATCGCCCGAGAAGTGGACGGCGGCACATACATGCACGCCGGACCGGAGATCGGGGTGGCGGCGACGAAGACGTTTGCGTCGCAGGTGACGATTCTGACATTGCTCGCGGTGCTAATGGGCCGGATGCGTCACCTAGCCTCGACCCGGGGCGCGGAGATTCTCAAGGAGCTGGAGCAGATTCCGGCCAAGATGGATCGCACACTCAAGCAAAGTGACGCCATCGCCGAGATCGCGAAGAAGTATTGCGAGTCGAACAGTTTTCTCTTTCTGGCCCGGCAATACAATTTCCCGATCGCGCTCGAAGGTGCGCTCAAACTCAAGGAAATCTCCTACATCCACGCCGAAGGCTATCCGGCCGCCGAGATGAAACACGGGCCGATCGCGCTCGTCGATCCGCGCACACCCTCGGTATTCATCGCGCCGCGCAATGCGGTGTTCGACAAGACCATGGCCAACATCGAGGAAGTCAAAGCCCGCAAAGGCCCGGTCATCGCCATCGCGACCGAGGGCGACGAGGAGATTCGAAAGCGCGCCGACGATGTGATCGAGATCCCAGCCACGCACGAATGCCTCGAACCGTTGCTCGCGGTGCTGCCGTTGCAATTGCTCGCTTATCACATCGCTCTGCTGCGCGGGTGCGACGTGGACAAGCCCCGCAATCTGGCCAAGAGCGTGACGGTCGAATAACCGCTTGCCGGACAAATATCGACTGCGTATCCTTACGACGCCTTGAAACCATTCGATTTCGCCGCCTACCTCGATCGCGTTGGCGCGCGCGTCAATGCTGCGCTGGAGAAGCTCTTACCGGCCGAAAGCACCGAGCCGCCCACGATTCACAAGGCGATGCGCTATTCGATCTTCGCCGGCGGCAAACGCATCCGGCCGGTCCTCACGATTGCCGGCTGCGAGGCCGTCGGCGGTTCGTCGGCCGCCGCGATGCCGCTGGCGTGCGCGGTCGAGTGCATTCACACGTACTCGCTCATCCATGACGATCTGCCGTGCATGGACGATGATGACTTGCGCCGCGGGCGTCCGACCAACCACAAGGTCTTCGGCGAAGGCATTGCCGTGCTGGCTGGCGACGCACTGCTCACCCATGCGTTCGCGTTGGCGGCGAACCGGCCGGAATACGTCAAGGAGCTGGCCTTCGCCGCCGGCAGTCGGCGTCTGATTGCCGGTCAAGTGCAGGACCTCGAAAACGAAAGTCGGCAGGCGTCACTCGACGAAGTGAAGACGACGCACCTCAACAAGACCGCTGCGCTGATTACCGCCTCGATCCGCCTTGGCGCCATGGCTGGCCACGCGTCCCCCGCGCAGTTGAAGCGGCTCACCCGGTACGGCCAAGACCTCGGCCTGGCGTTTCAGGTGATTGACGACATTCTCGACGCGACCAGCACAAAGGAAATCATGGGCAAGAGCGTGCGCGCCGACGAGAAGAACCAGAAGTCCACTTTCCCCAAGCTGCTCGGAGTCCAGAAGTCGCGCACCTTTGCCAGCGCGCTCATCGCCGATGCGCATGCGCAGTTGCTCGGTTTCGGCAAGAAGGCCGAGCCGCTGCGAGCGATTGCCGACTTTTTTCTCACCCGGCAACACTAGAGCATTTCCACTAATGATGTAGCTTTACTTAAGCGGAGCGGCATGGCACAGTCGGCTCATGCGAGCAATCCCTTTACCGGCACGCCAGCGAATCATCCAACTCTACGAACAGGGCAAGAGCACCCGCAACATCTCGG
>CAZMKD010000075.1:0-4126 GCA_964566575.1 uncultured Verrucomicrobiota bacterium | reverse complement strand
TGCTCTGATTGAGCCTGTAGCTGTCGCCGTTCATGGTGCCGTCGGGAATGTGGTTGGAATTCGGCGTGGCGCGATCTCCGGTAACATGAAAGTATCGTTTCAGGCTGCGAGGTCAATTGGTTGATCGATGGGCTTTGTGGCGAGCGTCTGCCAGCCGTCAACCTTGCGCATGTTGATCTGACCGGAAGCGAGCAGCGCCCAAAACAGCATGGCCGCGGTGTCCGCTGACGGCAGCACGGTCTGCGTCTTGATGCGCCGTTTGAACTCTTCGTGCAGGCGCTCGATTGCGTTTGTGGTGCGCGCGCTCCTCCATTGGCTGGGCGGCAAGCGGGTGAAGGCGAAGAGCCGGTCGGCCGCTTCCTCCAGGCTGTCGGCGACGGCGCGGTGCTTGAGCCGCCATTTGCGGATGAAGGCCTTGCGGCGCGCTTCGATCTCCCCGCGCGTCGCCGCGTAGATCATGTCGTTGTAATCGGCGGTGATCTCGTCATGCAGGCGTTCGGGCGCGTGCGCGAAAAGGTTCCTGTGCTTGTGGACCGTGCAGCGCTGGACTGGCACGCCGTCCCAGACGGCGGCGATGGCCCGGTCGAGCCCCGGCGCGCCATCGACGATGAGGAACTCGGGCCGTCTGAGGCCGCGCCTGATGTGAAAAGTTTGGATTTGATCGTACGCGCGTTAACGAAGTGGTGGGCATTCTTGCCGATAGTGAGGTGTGTGAGCCCGAGGGCGAACATACCTCACTATCGGCGGCAAAAAAACGGAAAGCCACCATGTCCACGGAACAGAAAGTCATCAAGGCGAAGGTCGGTCTTTTGGAGCTGGCTAAGCAACTCGGCAGCGTCAGCCAAGCCTGCAAGATCATGGGCTACAGTCGCGACAGTTTCTACAGGTTCAAAGATCTCTACGAGACGGGCGGCGATCTGGCTTTGGCCGAGATGACGCGCCGCAAGCCGATCGAGAAGAACCGTGTCGATGCGGCGATCGAGAAAGCCATCGTCGAGATGGCCGTGGAGTTGCCGGCCTACGGCCAGGTGCGCGTTGCCAACGAGCTGAAAAAGCAGGGCCACACGATCTCGCCGTTCGGCGTGCGCAGCGTGTGGCTGCGGCATGATCTCGAGACCATGAAAAAGCGTCTGAAGGCGCTCGAGGCCAAGAGCGCGCAGGAGGGCCTCGTGCTCACCGAGGCGCAGGTCGTGGCGCTGGAGAAGGCCAAGCTCGCCAAGGAAGCGCACGGCGAATTCGAGAGCGAATGCCCAGGTTATTGCATGGCGCAGGACACTTTCTACGTCGGCACGCTGAAAGGCGTCGGGCGCGTCTACCAGCAGACGGGCATCGACACCTATTCGAAAGTGGCGTTCGCCAAACTCTACGACACCAAGACGCCGATCACGGCCGCCGATCTGATGAACGATCGGATCGTGCCGTTCTTCGACGCGCACGAAATCGTGGTCAATCGCGTGCTGACCGACCGTGGCACCGAGTATTGCGGCAAGCCGGAAAGTCACCCCTATGAGCTGTATCTGGCGATCGAGGACATCGATCACACGCGGACGAAAGCGAGAAGCCCGCAGACCAACGGCATCTGCGAGCGCTTCCACAAAACGATACTCGACGAGTTCTATCGCGTGACATTCCGCAAGAAAATTTATCGAACGATCGCCGAGCTGCAGGCCGACCTCGACATCTGGCTCGTCGAGTACAATGAGCACAGAACCCATCAGGGCCGCTGGTGCTACGGCAAGACCCCGATGCAGACTTTTATTGACAGCCTGCCGGTTGCGAAAGAGAAGATGATCCGGTCGATGGAGGTCGATCTTCGGCACGCTGCCGCATGATATCTGACAGCGTCGTTCGATCGGACAGCCCACCCCCGATTAACGATTGTCTGTCAGGTCAAGTCCAAATTTCTACACGTAATCGATGCCGAATCCGAACCTCACATCGCCGTGCGTGAAGTGCTTGTTGATCACGTAGCTGCAGACCGAGTGCATGAACTCCGCCGTGTCCACGGCACTCGTGAAGCAATCCTTCGGCTCGAACAGCACCATCACTCGATCGCCAATGATACCCCGAACCTCCCCGCCAAACACCGCCGCGCACCGCGTCATGGCCCGCACGAAGGCCGAATAGAGCTTGGCCACCGTTTCTTTGCGGTGCCGGAGACTCAGCTCCGTCGACCGGCGCATATCGACATACAATACCGCCGTCTCGAGCAGCTTGACCCCTTGCGTACCGTCATCAAGATTGGGGAACGTGATCGCCGCGTCTGACGAATGGGGGACGGACTTCGTTTCCGTCACGCTGAGTTCGAAGTCGGAGGAGAGGATCGCCCTCACCTCCGCCGCCACGTCATCCGCGAGTTCGCCGACGTCCATCTTCACCCCACCAGCGATCCAACGCCCGAGGCCGCAACCGTGACCGTCGCCACGATGCTCGTCACCGAACCGATGAAGTTGCTCACCACCACCGTGTAGGTTCCCGCCATGCCGGGTTCGACATCGACGAATTGGATCGTCGAGTTTGTGAAGCCGAACAATCGCAAGCCGTTGTGAAACCAGAAATAACTCGGCGCCGGATTCCATGGCCCAGGGCTGATGCCCAGCGTGAAACTGCTGCCCAACCGCGGCTGCGGATGGCCCGGTGTGGTCACGATCTGTGGCGCGCTGCCCAGCCGCCAGTTCAGGTTCACCACGCCTTGCGCACCATTGACGCCGTCCACGGCCACCAGGTAGTCCTGCCCGCCCCTCGCGCCGAACTGCACCAGGCTGCGGATGCGGTCGGGCGCGCCGTCGTTGTCACAGGCCACAAACTGAAGCGGACTCAAAAGATTGCCGGGATCGTTCGTGTAAACCCCCACCACCGTGTCGATGCTGCTGCCGAGGGTGTCGATGATGAACGTGGCATCAGCCGTCGGGGTCAGGCCGAACCATTTCGAGGCCCCGCCGATGACGCCGCAATGGTTGGTCTCCCCTGACGACGTGGTGGCCCCGGTGTTGTTGAGGATTTGTGAATCGAGCGTGCCGGCGGTGACGGGGATGAAGCTGGTGGCCGTGGTGGCCGCGCTCAAGGCACCGCCCTTGCCTCCGCCACCAACAAGGTTGTTGCCATTGGGATCGAGATACAGGTCTTCGAGCTTGTCCCGTGAAATGACCCGAGGCGCTGGACCAATCTCCAGAAAGGCTTCAAAGCTCCGGGCCACCTGGCTGGAATCGTTCATGATGAACACCGAGTAATTGCCCACGTCGGCAAACTGCACGTTGGCCAATGTCAGCGTGACGTTGGTCTCGCCGGGAATGTCCTGGCAATTCTTGAACCACTGATAGCGCAGCGGCGTGGCGCTGGAGGCGAGCACGGACAAGGTTATGGTCTGCCCGAGAAATGCCGCCACGCTCAACGGATGAATGAGCACGCGCGGGAACACCACGGTGCTGGTGTCCAGGCTCCAACTCAGGACAATCTGCCCGGAGGCCCCGGCGAATCCATCGATGGCGATCAAATACTCCGTTCCCGCCACCGCATTGAAGGCGGCCTGGCTGGTGGCAAAGCCGCCGCGATCCTCGTCCGCAGCGACTTCAACCAGGTTGGTCACGACCGTTCCCGTGTAAACGGCCAGCAACGTATCGAAGCCGCTGCCGCGGGTGTTGAAGAGGGCAATACCATTGCTCGGCGCCACCCAACTCAACCACACTGAGGCGCCGCCCACTTTAACGACGTGATTTGTTTCGCCAGCCTCCCTGGTCGCGCCCATGTTGCTGCCACTCCGCACGTCAGACGCAGCAGTGACTGTCGTGCGGCCCGCGAGATTGTCGGCGAAAGCCAATGCCGGACTGGTGACCACGATGCTGGCGGCGACGCTGCTGACGGCACTATGGTCATTGGCCACGACCACATGGTAACTGCCGCCATCGCGCGGTTGGGCGTTGGGGATCGTGTAGGTGGGATAGACGGCGCCGGGAATATTGACGCCGTTGAGCCGCCATTGGTAAGTGGGCGAAGGATTGCCGCTTGCGCCCACGGACAACGTCACCGTCGTGCCCGGCGACACTGTCTGGCTGAGCGGCTGGCTGGTGATGGTCACGGGGACAAGGACAGTGACCTTGGCCTCGGCCGTAATTGCACCAAGCGCATT
>CAZMKD010000074.1:0-6130 GCA_964566575.1 uncultured Verrucomicrobiota bacterium | reverse complement strand
TGGCCGTGCCCGGGCGAGAACGGGCGTGGTGGCAGCGGTTATGGGAGAAGATTCTGAGCCCGATTCCCAACTGCCATGCAGTAGAAAACCGCCCAGCCTTCAGTGGCTAAAATGAACTCCTATTGCATAGTTCCGGCTAAGTGCCGGCCGGCTATTTCTGCGCAGCGGGCTGCAGATGCACGACAAAGCCCTCAGCCTCGAACTCCTTGCGGCGACGTTCGGCATTCGTCCGCGGTCCCGACCAGACGGTCGCACGACCTTGCGAACGAAGTTGCCCCACGAATTCCTGCGCCTCCGACACCGAACAGCCGAGCACCTGTTTCAGTACCTCGGCGGCGCTACTCATCTCGTATTCGGGAGAATCTTCTACAACGATCTCCCAAATCGTGACCGCTTCGACGGCGGCAGCATTCGTGGTGGAATTCCCTTGCGGCGATTCCGACTTGGGAGGCACGCCGGGTTCCGCCGACGGACTGGAGGTCGTGGTCACGGCTGCCGACGCCGGGCGCCGGGAGTCGGAACTCACTCCTGACTGTCCACCGGGCAGTCGATCGCGGAGTAGAGTAAAGGCGAGCAAGGCCAGCGCAGCGCCTCCGAAGCCGACCAGCGCCCATCTTGACCCCGATTCCGATTTTATCCGGGGGAAAGACCGGGTGCCCTTGGGGATGATGACCGCGTCCCTGAGGCGCGTCACCTTGAAGATCCGTAACTCGTTGCGAGTATGGTCGAATGCTTTGAGGGAGTAACCATCGAGTTCCAGAGGTGTGACGATTCGTTTTTGGAATTTCTTCTCAGACTTCGAGAAGTAAATGATTCCCAAGTCAGCTGTCTGATGCAACGCGGCAAGGATGACTGTGGCGCGTTCCGAGTACGGATACCGGCGTGCCGGGCGACGCCGTCGCCACCAAATCAGAAACACGAGCGTGAACAGAAACCACGTGCCCAGTAACCCGAGATGAATCCACCGATCCACTATGCAATCTCCTTTACGATTAACTCCGCCGCACGCCGGATTGCCCCAATCCCACCGAGGCTTCCGACAACCGCCGCCAATTCCCGCCGCATCGCATCACGTCGCTCGGCGTCATTCAACAGTTCAATAGCCGCCGCAGCAATCCGTTCCGATCGGGCGCGATGCTGAATGAACTCCGGGACAATCTCGCGGCCGGCAATCACATTGGGCATCCCCAACCAGTTCACCGTCACGAGCGTGCGTCCCACTAAATACGTCAGCCAGTTGACTTTGTAAACGACAATCATCGGACAGCCGAAGAACGCGCACTCCATCGTCGCCGTGCCGCTCGCGGTGATCGCCAGCGTCGCGCGTTGCATGAGCCGATGCGCGCCGCCGATCTGCACCTCGACACGCGGGTGCTTCATCCTGTCCGCCATCTCCTCGTTGACGGCCCCGGCCACAAACTTCGCCTCCGGCATCTGCTCCACCACTTCCCGCATCACGGGCCACAATTTCGCTACTTCCCGCTCGCGGCTCCCCGGCAACAACAATACTGTCCCCGCTTCATGCTCCACGCTCAACGTGGCACGTTCCGCCATTGGATGTCCGACAAACTCCACGCGTAACTTCGGAGCGTGTTCTGCGTACCAATCTTTCTCGAACGGGAAAATTGTCAGCATCAAATCCACGTCGCGTTCGATCTGTTTGGCTCGGCTCGCGTGCCACGCCCACAACTGCGGCGAGATGTAATAGATGACCTTGATCCCGCGTCGCTTCATCTGCGCCGCGAACCGAAGATTGAAACCCGGGAAATCCACCAGCACGACCGCCGCCGGCTGTCGCTTCTCGGCTTCGGCAACCAGATCGTCGAAAATGCGTTTGAATGTACCATAGTTCTTGAGCACTTCGACCAAGCCAACGACTGCGTGCTCGGTCAGGTCGAGCAGCAACTCCATGCCGGCAGCCTTCATCATCGGTCCGCCCGCGCCGAAGACCTCGGCATGCGCGCGCAGTGTCGCCACAATCGGCGCGGCGTTGGCGTCGCCGCTGGCCTCGCCGGCAATGAACATCACTTGGCGCGTCATGCTCGGCGAATCTGCTCCGTGATGTCCATCGCGACTTCGAGCGCTTGCTTGGCCGCTTCGCCGGTCACCAGCGGTTCGCGACGCAGACGGCAAGACTCGATGAAATGCTGCAGCTCCAGCTTCAGCGGCTCGTCACGCTCAATCGGCACCGGCTCACGGACGATCTTCTTGCCGGCAAACTCGCTGACGATCGTAGCGTGTTTGCCGGCCAACAGCTTCTTGAGAAGCCCGGACTCCTCGGCAGTATCGGCGGCGACGCGGTACAGTTCGCCCTCCTGTTTCATGTAATCGAGCGAGATATACGCCGCGCCATGCTCGGTGCGGCCGAAGATGCGAATCTTGCGCATCCGCTCGGCGCTGACGCGACTGGCGGTAATGTTGGCGACACAGCCGTTGGTGAATTTTAGCCGCGCGTTGGCGATGTCTTCGCTGGGGCTCAACACCGGTATGCCCACGGCATCGAAGCCTGCCAGTGGCGCTTTCACCAGCGAGAGCACGACGTCGAGGTCGTGAATCATCAAGTCGAGCACGACGCCGATGTCGGTCGAGCGTCCCGGGTAAGGCGAGAGGCGATGCACCTCGATGAAACGGGCTTCGGCAAGAACCTCATTGAGGTAGCGCATCACCGGGTTGAACCGCTCGACGTGGCCGACCTGGAACACGCAGTTGTTCTTGCGCGCGAGCACGACGAGTTCCTCCGCCTCGGCCACGTTATCGGTGATCGGTTTTTCGACGAGGACATGCCGACCGCGTTCCAGAAACACCCGGCCGACGGCGTGGTGTGTCTCCGTGGGCGTGGCAATGCTGACGGCATCCACGAAATTGGCCAGCTCTTCCGCCGTATCGAACGTCCCTCCGCCGTATTTCTCGGTGAGCGCACGCACTTTCAGTTTGTCGGTGTCGAAGATGCCGACAAAGTTGCACTGTTGCGGCGAGCGTTTGGCTATTTCGGCGTACAGACGGGCGTGCTGCGAACCGAGATGCCCGACACCGACCACGCCGACTTTGAGTGGAGCGGTCATACCGCGACCATCCTCAGACCAAGCCGGTCAGCTTCGCGCAAAAGATTCTCCTTATCGAGCAACAGACTGCTGCCGGCTTCGACGGCGAGCACGGCGATGTGGCCGGCCGCGCAGGATTCGAGGGTGCGCTGGCCGACGCACGGGATATCGAAACGGAAATCGTGATTCGGTTTGCTAACTTTGACCACGACCGCCCCGCCCTTCTCGCCACGCTCGGAGCGTGGCGTGCCGGCAAGACTGCCTCCCCGGCGGATACATTCGTCCGTGCCTTCGAAGCCTTCCACGGCCAGCACCGTACCGGCTTTCACGACCACAGTCTGGCCAATGTCGAGCCGGCTGACTTCCTTGGCGATCTTCAAACCAAGCTTGATGTCGTCTTGCTGTTCTTGGCTCGGCTTGCCGCGCGTGAGATTACCGGCGGCCGGAACGGCATCGCCGAGCAACGGGCGCGGGTCGAGCAGCGTGACGCCGTCTTTGGCGAGTTCGTCCGCAATCGCGCCGAAAATGCTCTCGGCATTGCGGACCTTTAGCCGGGCCGCCACGGCCATCATCCGGAAATCCAGCCGGAGATTCTTGAATAGATTCGATGGCGTAATGCCGCCCGCCATCACGGCGCGCGTGACACCGCGGCTCGTGAACACTTCGATGAGCTTGTTGAGCTGGCCGACCTTGACCCACTCGACTTCGTGGGCCAGCTTATCGATTTCCGGATTCGTCTCGCCGTCGAATGCCGCGGCGACAATGCGGCCGATGCCTTGTTGCCGGGCCGCGCGCGCCAAGACCAAGGGAAACTCGCCGTTACCGGCGATGATGCCAAGAGCGTGCTTCACCGTCGTGATTCTTGCGACAGCCGGCGACGATGGCAAGGCAATTAAGAGGCCGATTTGCCGCACACGACCGCGGCGTCTCGCTGCGCTCGGCTTTGCGGCTGCCGCCGCCGATGGCAAGGCAATTTGGCTTGAGTGTCATTGGTCACAACTGGGGCGAACCGCTGGCAGCTATGGCTCAAAGGGGTTCAACCATGGACCAGAAGGCGGCGGATGGCTTCTGCCACGCTGGTTGCGCTGCGCAAACGTTTCTCGACAATGAACTGCTGGGGGAACGGGCTGTGATACAATTTGATCGTGGTGGACTCGCCGGTGTTTTTGGTGATGGTGATGCGCCAAGCCGGACGAAACCTGCTTCGCATCGGCAACCGCTTCATATTGCGACCATGAAGCGCGTTGACTGTAAACGCAAGTACGCATATCAACAATGATAGCTGACGGCAGACAATGCGACTGAAGATTGAGCACGTTGGCAGTCCCGATCTCGATTCAGGCAAGTTGCCGGCAGACCCACGCGACTTTGCGGTGTACATGGAGGCATGGTTGCACCAGCGTTTCCATCGTGGTCACGTTATCTTCATTTTCTTTGCTTGCTCACCGGGTCGCGATGGCTCAGACAAGCAGCCGGCGATGGTGCTGGAGAGATTCGATTGGGGCGAGATTTACCGGCGCGTTAGCGAGCTTGTCGCGCAGTGTCGAGAGTGCAAGACTTGGGACGATGTCATTGCCAAGCTCAAGGGAAAGTTGGAGTATTACGATTGATGCAGGAGCTATCAATCCGCTGGAGCGAACGCGCGCAAGCGCGCGTCGCTCAGCTTTATCGTTAGGCCACTACGCACACGTCCCCTCAAACGAAACTCTATGACCAAGAAACCTATGCTGAACATCATCCTTATCGCGATACCGACCATCATCGTCGTCTTCCTTATCATCGTTGCCGTGCAACCATCCAGCTACCGTGTGGCGCGTTCTCTGGTCATCGCCGCACCGCAGGACGCAGTGTTTCCGCACATGAACGAACTCAAGAAGTGGGCGGTGTGGAATCCGTGGGGCAAGGCCGACCCAAACATGAAGCTCACTTACGGCGGCCCGGCTTCCGGTGTCGGCGCGAACTACTCGTGGGCCGGCAACAACGAGGTTGGCGAGGGCCGTGCCACCATCAGTGAGAGCCGTCCGAGCGAATCGGTCAGATACAAGATGGAGTTCTTCAAGCCCATGACGGCCACCAGCGAGATGGAGTTCACCTTCAAGCCGCAGGGCAAGCAAACCGAAGTCACCGTGACGGTGACGGGAGACAAAAATTTCATGGCCAAGGCGTTTTGCCTTTTTATGAGCATGGACAAGATGATGGGCGGCAAGTTTGAGAGGGCATTGGTGGATTTGAAAGCGATTACCGAGTCACCCGCTAAATAGTGCATTGAACAACGCAGTTCCAAATCAACCATGGCCTAACCATGCGCGAGACCGTGTGAAAACCCCTGAAAAGGGCATTTCATGGATCGCTTTCTAAGGGCTTACGAAAATCTATCAACGACTTATGAAGGCTCGTGGGAGTTTTCACACAGTCTCTCGCTGGAGCCATCGCCGGGATCACGTCGCTGTTCCGCTACGCGGTTCACGTCGCAGGCCCGGCGTGGCTCAGCTCTTGGTCGTTAGCCCGTCCAAACAGCAATCGTTCCGATGACATCAACTCAACAAAGGAGACTACCGATGAAGTACATGATCAGTTGGTTCGAACGTCCGCAAGGATCGCCGACGGAGTACGAGAATGCCCAGAAGCGGATCCTGGAGGTGTTCACTCAATGGAAGGCGCCCGCCAATTTCAAGATCGAGTTGTTCGTGGTGCGAGTGGGCGAGTGGGGTGGGCATATGCTGGTGGACTGCGACGATCCGACGACCGTTCACAAGGTATGCTCGACCTGGCCGGCTTTTGTATTCGAGGCGCGACCCGTGATTGCCGTCGAAGACGCAGTTCGGGTCGAACTCGAAACGATTGCCTGGCGCGACGGGCTGAAACGCAGCTGACATCCGAGAAGATCACATCGGACAGGCCGCCATGCGTTCGCGAGCCAGCCTGTGTGCCGGCATCCGTATGGTGCTTCCTTAGCCCGACTTCCGCTACTGGAGGGGGACGGCGGCGTAAGTGGTTGATTTAGCGGGCAACCAACCCAAAGGTCGCCACTACAACGGCACAGGTGCTGTGACACCGCCAATAGTTCGCAGGCGCGGCGGCGGTTGCGC
>CAZMKD010000073.1:0-22115 GCA_964566575.1 uncultured Verrucomicrobiota bacterium | reverse complement strand
CCACTGGCGCAAGTCCGGCGGCAAGAGCAGGGGTGTGTCCCGATCAACATTGACGAGTCGTGCTGGCATGTCTCTCATACACTACAACCCGTCCTTCGATTCAAGAAAACTCGCGCGCCAAAGTCCGACAGGCTGCTAGGGCATGGATAGTCAGCATCAGCTTGATCGTGGCACTGGCCGGCTGGATCAGTTCCACTCACGCGGCCACCATCGTCGTCACCGACCTTGGCGACAGCGGTGCCGGGACGCTGCGCGAGGCGCTGGCCAGCGCAACCGACGGCGACACGATTGGCGCCACCGGTGTCTCCGGCACAATTTTGCTGACCAGTGGGGAACTGGTGGTGTCAAACAGCGTCACCATCGTCGGCCCCGGTCCCGCGAATCTGGCGGTAGACGGCAATGCCGCCAGCGGCGTGTTCAACATTTATCCCGGCCTCACGGTCACAATCTCGGGTCTGACCATCACCAACGGGGCAGCCATATGGGGCGGTGGCATCTACAACGATCACTCCACACTGACGTTGAGCAACTGCACTGTGACCGGCAACGCGTCCGTGATTGGCGGTGGCATCTACAACGCCGGTTCGGGCGGCACGGCGACGCTGCGCATCATCGCCAGCCGCGTCGAGGGAAACGCAGCCGTCGGCCTCGCCGGGGCCGTGCCACTGCCGGGTCAAGGCGGGGGACTTTACAACGCGGGCGACGGCGGCAGCGCGGTCATCGAGATCATCCGCAGCGACATCACCGGGAACGCCGCTAAAGACAGTGGTGGCGGCCTCTACAATTACGGAGCTTTCGGCAGCGCGCCGCTGACCGTCATCGGCAGCACACTGAGCGACAATCTCGCCCGCGAGGGCGGCGCAATCGTGAACGCCCACGCCACGCTGACTGTCAGCAACTGCGTTTTCACCGGTAACGTGGCCACCAACGGCAACGGCGGCGCGATTCTCAACGACGGTAAGTTCCCCGGCAGCGCCACATTAACAGTGATCGGCAGCAGCATCAGCAACAACGTAGTCAGGAACCGTAACAACGGCGGCGGCATCTGTAACGATGGTTCTAATCCGGGCGGCAGCGCGACGCTGACGGTGATCGCGAGCACCATCAGCAGCAATTCAATCCCCTCCTTCGGGTATGGCGCGGGCCTCTTCAATGTCGGTGACGATGCCGGTAACGCAACAATGACCGTAATCGCCAGCAGCGTCAGCAAGAACTCTTGCTCGAGGGGTGGAGGAGGCATCGCCAACCAAACCGAGTCCGGCAGCGTGACGCTGACGCTGAGCAACTGCACACTCACCGCGAATTCGCCCCAAGAGGGAACTGGGGGCGGCATCCTCAACACCGCAGGTGACAGCGGTACCGCAACGGTGATGGTGGTCGCCAGCACCCTCAGCAGCAACGGCATCGGACAAAGAGGCTCTGAACCCTTCATTGAAACCGTCATTGCCAACTACGGCGGTGGAATCTACAACAGCGCGGGAAGCAACAGTCTCGCTTTAGTAACGGTACTTGCCAGCACACTCAACGGCAACATGGCGCGCGATGCCGGCGGTATCTACAACTCTGGTGATGGCTACGGAAAGGCGACGCTGATGGTGCACAACAGCACCATCAGCGGCAACTCGGCGGAATCGCGGGGCGGTGGCATTTATAACCAAGGGGATTTCGATTTCGACACAAAGACGGCGATTACGTCAGGCGTGACCGTGGTTCTGAACAGCACCTTCAGCGACAATTCAGCCTCACAGGGCGGTGCCATCCACAACTTCCTCGGCAAGGTCGAGATCGGCAGTTCCATCCTGATGTACGGTGATCAGGGTTTCAACATCGAGAACAGTTCATTCGTTCAGCCTACCTACACTCGTCGTGGAACAATCAACTCGCTCGGCTTCAACGTTATCAACGACTTCAGTCTCCGTGATGCTGGTTTCCTGTTTTTTGGCCCCGATCAGAACAATACCGACCCGGTGCTTGGCCCGCTGCAGAACAATGGCGGCCCGACTCTGACGCATGCGTTGTTGCCGAGCAGCCCGGCGATTGACTGGGGCACAAACTTCCTAGCCTCCGCCACCGACCAACGCGGATTCGCGCGGACAGTGGACAACCCTGGCATCACGAACGCCTTGGGTCGCGGTGACGGCACCGATGCCGGTGCGTTCGAGCTGCAGAACTTCGGGCCCGTGGTCCTCTGCTCGAATGTTACCGTGGTCGCGGGGGCGGGCTGCGCGGCCAACGCCTCGATTAACGCCGGTACCTATGATCCCGATGCCGGGGATACGTTCACGTTGAGTCAGTCGCCCGCCGGTCCGTACCCGGTGGGTCAGACGCTCGTCACGTTGACGGCGGTGGACAACCACGGCTACTCGAACAGTTGCCAGTCCATTGTCACGGTGACTCCCGTCGCCGATGTCGGGATCGCCAAAGCGGTCGTCAATGGGCAAGGCAAGCCGGGGCAGGCATTGATTTACACGCTCACGGTGAGAGACTTCGGCCCCTGCTCCGCCAGCGGGGTCACGGTGAACGATGTGGTGCCGTCCGGCACGACATTCGTCAGCGCATCGCCGACACCCTCCAGCGCGCCACCGGCTGGCTCGGTTGGCACCGTCACTTGGAACTTGGGCACCATGAGCAGCGGCGGCCTGACCAACCTGACCTTGACGGTCAAAGTCAGCGCCAAGGGCAACCCGCAGATCGTGAACACCGCCACCGTGACATCAACCAGTTCTGATCCGAACTCCGCCAACAACAGCGCCACCGTCACGACGACGCGGAAAGCCAAGTAGTACACGGATTCACGCAACCAAGAAATCACAACAATCCAAATCAGGAGGAAGAGAAGATGAAAACCACAATGAGTAAAACGTCAAACCATCACTTCGGTCTAATGGCATTCAGCGCGCTGTTGCTGGCGCTGGCGGGGCTGGCCGGGCCAGCCCGCGCAGCCACCAACGTCGTGACCAGCGACGACGACACGATTGCCGTGAATGGCGTCGTCACGCTGCGCGAGGCCATCACCGCTTCCAACAACAATGCGCCTTCCGGCGACGCCGTCGCAGGGGAGGCGCTTCCGATCGTGGACGAAATCCACTTCAACATCCCCGGCGCAGGGCCGTTTTTCATCGGAGTGTTCGCGCTTTTGCCGCCCATCACCGAGGCGGTGGTCATCGACGGATACACCCAGCCGGGGGCCACTCCCAACACGAATCACGTGGGAGCGGGATTGAACACCGTCCTGAAGATCGCCGTGGATGGCGTAGCCCCCGTGCCGGGGTTGGTGATCGCCAGCAGCGGCAGTACGATCCGCGGACTGAGTATCCGGGGGTTTGACCAGCCCAACTTATCCGGCATTCTGCTCAGCGGCGCGGGGGCCTCGAACAATGTCGTCGAGGGCAACTTCATTGGTACGATTTTCGGCAACACCCCGGTGCCCAATGACATTGGCGTGCTCATCTCCGGCGGCCGCGACAACACCATCGGCGGAACGAGCCCGGCCGCTCGCAACCTGATTATGGGCAATCGGGTTGGCGTGCAGATCTTCGGCCCGAGCACCGCCGTGCAAGGTAACCTGATTGGCACCGATTTCAGCGGCACCATTGCACAGGGCAATTTGATCGGCTTGTTGGTTGCCGCACCCGATAACACGGTCGGCGGCACCGATCCGGACGCCGGTAATGTGATTTCGGGCCAATTGGGTGTCAGCGTTTTACTCACAGGGACAGGCGCGAGCAACAACGTCGTGGCCGGCAATTTCATCGGCACCGATGTCACCGGCGCCAACGCCCTGGGAAGGAACGACGGTCTGGCAATTATCGACGCTGCGTCGAACCTCATCGGCGGCACCGCTACGGGCTCACGCAATCTCATCTCCGGAAACCCCGGGTACGGCGTTGTCATCCGCAGTCCGGGCGCGAGCAACAACGTGGTCGCTGGTAATTTCATCGGCACCGACGGCACCGGCACCAACGCTTTGGCCAATGGGGACGGGGTGACCGTCTCCAACGCATTCCAGAACATCATTGGCGGCATCGCTGCCGGCGCGGGCAACCTGATCTCGGGCAATGGCGCGGATGGCGTGCGCATTGAAGATGCCGCGAACCATTGGTTGCAGGGCAACTTTATCGGCACCGACGCCACCGGCACCAACGCGCTGGGCAACGGTTTGAACGGCGTGTCGATCTTAGGCTCTCCCAGCAACACCGTCGGCGGCGCCACTGTCGGTGCCGGCAACGTCATTTCCGGCAACGGGCAACGCGGCGTGGTCCTGACCGGTGCCGGCGCCCACCACAACCTAGTCGCCGGCAACTTGATCGGGACCGATGTCACCGGCGCGGCGGCGCTGGGGAATCAATCTACAGGTGTGTACATTAATGACGCGGCGAACAACACCATCGGCGGAACCGATCCGGGAGCGCGCAATGTTATCTCCGCGACGGACGATAACGTTGGCTTGGCCATCCTCGGCAGCGACGCCTCGGGCAACGTGGTAGCGGGCAATTACATCGGCACCGACATCACCGGTACGGCTGCGCTGGGCAATGATGAGTCCGGCGTTCACGTCGGGTCGCCACGGAATACGATTGGCGGCACGGCGGCGGGCGCCGGCAACCTGATCTCCGGCAACCGCGGCACTGGCGTTTCTTTCGGCTCCGACAGCTCGGACAACCTTGTGCAAGGCAATCTCATCGGCACCGATGTCACCGGCGCCAATCCCTTGGGAAACCGCAGCGGTGTCAGTTCGTTCGGGGTTGGCAACACAATCGGCGGCACCAACCAAGCCGCGGCGAATGTCATTGCTTTCAATGACGAAGATGGGGTCACGGTCCGGAACGATGGGTTGAATATTGCGAGCAGCGTGGCCGTCCTTGGCAACGCGATCTTCGCCAATGCGGGCCTGGGAATTGATCTTCACGATTATGACGGGGGGGTCGTCGACGAGGGAGTGACACTCAACGACGGCTGCGACCCGGACGCCGGGGCGAATGAGCAGCAAAACTTCCCCGTGTTGACCTCCGCCGTGGTGTCGGCCAGCAGCACGACCATTGCCGGCACGCTCAACAGCGTTCCCGGCAAGACGTACCGGGTCGAGTTCTTCGCCAATAACGAATGTGACCCGAGTGGTTGGGGCGAAGGCGAGCAGTTCATCGGGTTCAAGAACGTCACCATTGCCGGCCCCGGTTGTGAGGCCAGCTTCACGGCCAGTTTCCCCGGTGTGATGCCCGCCGGCACCTTCGTCACCGCCACGGCGACCGACCCCGACAGCAACACCTCGGAGTTTTCGGCGTGCCGGGAGGCGGTGGTCGAGGCCGACGTGGCGATCAGCAAAGCAGTGGTCAGCGGCCAGGCCAAACCGGGGCAGATACTGATCTACACGATGGTGGTCACCAACCGTGGCCCCGGCGAGGCCAGCAGTGTGGTAGTGACCGACCCGGTGCCGCAGGGCACGACCTTCTACAGCGCGTCGCCGGCTGCGTCGAGCGCACCGGCAGTGGGCGCAGGCGGCACGGTTGTGTGGAGCCTGGGCAAGCTGAACAGCGGCGCCAGCGCGACGCTGACGTTGAAGGTCAAGGTCAGCCTCAAGGGAAACAACTTGATCGTCAACACCGCCACGGTCAGCGCGGCCACCCCGGACCCGAACGCCGCCGACAACAGCGCCACCGTCACGAGCAAGCGCAACACCAAGTAGAACCAGTAGCGCGTGAGGCAGGGGAGTTGGCCACGGCCAACTCCCCTGCGTCGTTTAACGAAAGCCGGTTGCTGGACAAGGCGCAGCCGACGGTTTAGTCTGCCGCGAATGGGTAGTTGCCACACCTGCGGCGCTCTATGAGTGCCGAGCCGTCAGTCGCCACCGGCGGCGGTCACAGACCGCCGCTACAGATAGCGACCGACCGCGCCCGGTACATCCGCGAACAGTTGCCGGCGGGCGGGTTGTTTGCGGGCGCGACCTGGCGGATCGCGCCCGAAGCATTTCCTCTCCCGGCGGATTTGGTCGGTAAACTCGAAGCGCTCGGGCCGATGTTGCTGGCATTTTACCGGGCGTGCAACACGCTCTACCGGCATTCGCTCCAAGGAAAGCAACCGAAGTGGGTCGCGGATTATCTCGATGCCGGCAAGCCGGCGCGGTTGCTGGAGATTTCGCGAAGTGACCGGATTAAATCACATGTCCCGCGCGTGATTCGGCCGGACGTGATTCTTGACGATGAGCATTTCTTCATCACCGAACTCGACAGCGTGCCGGGCGGCATCGGTCTGACCGGTTGGCTCGGTAAGACGTATTCGGAGTTGGGCGACGCTGTCATCGGCGGCGCGACCGGGATGATGGAAGGGTTTGCCGCGGCGATGCAGATCGAGAAGCATCCATTGACGGTGGTGGTGAGCGAGGAGTCGGCGACGTACCGGCCGGAGATGGAGTGGCTGGCCCGACAATGCGGGTTTGGCGTGATGCGACCGGAGGAAATGAGTGGGATAGGCGTCCCGCCTGTCCAATCCGAAACGGTCGACAGGCGAGACGCCTATCCGACGATCTACCGGTTTTTTGAATTGTTTGATTTGCCGAATGTGGCGAACGGTTGGGAGATGTTGGCCGGGAACGTGACGCCGCCGCCGAAACCGCAACTTGAGGAGAAGATATTGTTTGCATTTCTCTGGATGGAACAGTTGCGGCCGTTCTGGCGCGAGCAGTTGGGCGAGGGGACGTTGCGGGCGTTGCAGGAACACATGCCGATGTCGTGGATCGTGGACGCGACGCCGTTGCCGCCGCACGCGGTCATACCGGGGCTCGGCATTAATGACTGGCGCGAGATGGGGCGGTTTTCGCAGAAGCAGCGGGAGTTGGTGCTGAAGATTTCCGGATTTCACGAGCATGCGTGGGGCAGCCGGGGCGTTTACGTCGGCCACGACTTGCCGGCGAAGGAGTGGGCGGAAGCGATTGAGCGAGCACTGGCGTCGTTTCCACAGCATCCTTTCATCTTGCAGAGGTTCGAGAAGTCGAAGTTGATCGGGAGTTCATATTTCGACTTCGACGCGAACGAAGTGAAGACGTTCTCGGGGCGCGTCCGGTTGTGCCCGTATTTTTTTGTGGTTGGGGACAGTGCGAAACTCGGCGGCATCCTCGCGACGATCTGTCCGGCGAACAAGAAAATCATCCACGGAATGCCAGACGCGGTGCTCGCGCCTTGTCGCTTGCAGTCGTAGCGTTCCTTCGTATAATCCGCCGCTCGTATGAAGCGAATCATTTCATGGCTGGTGGTTGCCGGGACGTTCGCCAGCACGGTCAGTGCCGAGCAGCCGACCTTTGGGTTGAATCATGTCGAAGCGTTGCAGGGCGAAGCGGGCGGGTATCCGCTGTGGCAGTACGCGGCGACGTTGCTGTGGGTGGCACTGGCGTTCATGGTCGCGCCGGTGCTGGATTTCATCGGGATGCGAATCCTAAGGCGCTTGACCGCCAAGACGAAGACCGATCTCGACGACAAGTTGTTGGAGATTCTTCACAATCCGGTCAAGGTCATCGTGGTTCTGGTAGCGCTCACGATCGGCATCGGCGCCTACGAGTGGCCGGCGTGGATCGAGCATGTTTTGACCGTTATCTTTGTTCTCGCCGTCGCCATCACGGTAACGTACGTCGCGGTGCGGATGGTGGATTTACTGCTCGACTACTTCGAGCAGAAGTTTTTTGCGAGCGACACCCAACTGGCGCAACTGATGTTGCCGGTGCTCGGCACGACGTTCAAAGTGTTCGTCATCATCCTGGGCGTGCTGACAACCGCGCAACACTTGGGGTTGCCGGTTGCCGGCGTGCTGACTGGGTTGGGTGTCGGCGGCGTGGCGGTGGCGTTGGCGGCGCAGAGTTCACTGGCGAACATCTTCGGCTCGATTGTGATCTTGACCGACCGGCCGTTTCGCGTGGGCGACACGGTGCGAATCAGTGACGTTGAGGGAAAGGTCGAGGGCATCGGCCTGCGCAGCACGCGCATTCGGACCGCGGACGGACATTGGGTGACGATTCCGAACAAGAACGTCGCCGACAGCGCCATCATCAACATCTCACGTCGGCCGACGATCCGGCAAGTCATCACCATCAGCCTGACCTACGACACGCCGGCGGCTTGCGTGGAAGAAGCGGTCAAGATTCTGCGCGACATCTTGGAGAAGCATCCGCAGACGCACGATTTCATTGTCAACTGGAAGGACTACGCGCCAAGTTCGCTCGACATCTTCGTGGCCTACTGGTGCAAGAGCACCGACCAAAAGGAGTTTCTGACCGCGCTCGAGGAGATCAATCTGGAGATTAAGAAACGCTTTGATGCCGCCAAGCTGGAGTTTGCATTCCCGACGCAGACGATTCAATTACAGCAGGCGGCGAAGGCTTGACGCTGCCGGAGTGGTGGGTTAATTTGGCGGCGCGTTGCGCGGGCGTAGCATAGTGGTAATGCGCCAGCCTTCCAAGCTGGTGAGGTGGGTTCGATTCCCATCGCCCGCTCCATCTTATTGATGGACAATTACTTGATCTCGGATTAGCACGGATCGTCACAAGCTGTCACGGTTGGGACCGCGATCTTCGCGCCTTTAGGTTGTCTCGTTCTCTCGCTCGACCCAGAAACGGCTGGCTTAATTCCGTCTGTTGCTCCGATCGCTGTCGCAGCAACATGTCGGTCGGTCGAATTGGGGAGTTACACGAGTTTTTGATCCTACGGGCACAGGCTTCAAACCGCACGTTTTTGTGCCGAACAACAGAATTGGACGCACCGCATCGGGCTGAACCTCTTGCGCTTCCACCGAATGCCAGAATGCACCATGACAGCCAGCAGATATGAGAATTGCGACGCCGGCGCGCTTCATCGGCTGATCATTCACCGAGCGGCGGTTCTCAATAAGAGAACTTCGTGCCATTCCCGCGCAGTTGGGCAGGATATTCTGCCGCGAAATTCTCGATCTCGATTTGAATTGGTGTCGGCGCGTTTGTGCTCAGGAAACGTAAATCGACGCCTTTGCCGGTGGCCTTCCACTTTCCCTTATCGAGATCCAACAGCATCGTCGCCACACCCCCAACGTGACCGGCAGGTCGCACATACTTGTAGTTGTTACCGATGCCTCTAGTCCAACCGTTCGCCGGGAGCACGTCTTCGAAGCTATCAATCCCGAAAGTGACAACGTTGGTGAGTAGGTTCGGTTTGCCCAGAACATTGATGGTGCCGGTCAGTTTGAAGCTGTTGGTAGCCAGCGAGCTCTTGCCGAGGAAGAATTGATCGACAACGGGCAACTGGATGCCGTACTTCCAGATTGCTTTGCCCACTCCGCCAACTGGAAGTAGGGGACTAATGTAATCCGGGCCAAGATCCAAAGGCCCGGGTGCAATGCCGACGATGAATGGATTGTCATTGGTTAGCGTGAGCCCAGCCCCGGCGAGTCGGAACGTGCGCTTCGTCAGGTTGACCGACAGCAAGGTCAGGTTGTTCGATCCCGACACCGGCGACGCGAACTTCAGATTGACGAGGCTATTCGGCGGTAGGAACTGCTCGAAACAGCCCACCATGACACCGATTTCATTCTGCGTAAAGTTGGCTGCGAGACCGGTGTTGTTGAATACACCCGAAATCTTGAAACTGTCCGTGTCGGTCGTCGTGCCAAAACTGAAGGTGGCTTTTGCTACACGCAGCGTCGTGTTCACATAGTGGGGGCTGACCCGAATAATTGTCACCGTGGCACTAGCGCTGTTCGTCGAAGTGTCCGTCGCCGTTGCGTGGAGGACATTCGTCCCGAGTTTGAGTGGCATCAGGTTCGCCTGCCAGTTGCCGCCACCAAACGCGGCATTGACTGAGCTGACACCCTCGTTTGTCGCCAGAACGGACACGACAGCCGTATCGTCGAACACCAAACCAATCACGTCCAGAGAATTGCTGACGGTGGTCCAGCCGTTCGTCGGGAATGTGATTGTGATTGTCGGGGCGTTCGTGTCGGTCCCCGGCGAACTTGGCAGGCGGACAGCATGAACGAGTTGCGTCGTTGTATTCAACGCCACGCTGTCGTCGGTGGCGATGACGGTGATCGCATTGGTACCGACCGAAAGCGGGAAAAACCATGACCAGTTGGTGCCGATCAGCGAAGCGCTCGCGCCATTGACCGTCACGTTATTGATGCCGCTGACGTCGCTGGCGGTGCCCGCGACCGTGACGGCCGCGTTGGTGGATGCTTGATAGTCGGCCGGAGCGACAACCTGCAATTGCGGTGGCGTAACATCCACCACGACATTCGTGACCACGATGTAACTGGGGCGAGTGTTGGTGCTGGCGCCGACCACGCCGCTGACAATCAGCCGCACCGTGTTGGTGCCGGCGCTGGAATAGACGTGCTGGACGGTTGTGGCAGAGGTGTTGGTTGTGGTGCCGTCGCCGAAACTCCAAGAGCGGCCGGTGATCGCGCCTGTCGAACTGTCAGTGAAGGTCACCGTCAACGGCGCCACACCGTTGGTTGGCGCACCGGTAAACTGCGCATCCGGTGCGATGGCGCCGGTGCCGGTAACAGTGTTGGTGGAATTGCCACCGTTGGCGGTGGTGAAAGTCACGCTGTTGGTGAACCCGACGGCTGTCACCGGCGCAAATTGCACTGTCAGGTTGGTCGTGCCACCGGCCGGCACGGTGAACGTTGTGCCGGGCAGAAGGGTGTACGGCCCGCCGCTGACGCTGGCGATACCGTTGGTCACGGCGGTGCCGCCGCTGTTGCTGATTGTGAACACCAGTTGCGCCGTCGTGCCGGTGGCGAGCGTGCCGAAGTCCAGGCTCGTCGGGTTGACCACGATCTGGCCGGGGTCGACGCCAACGCCGCTCACGGGGCTGAACGAAGTTCCGCCGTCACTGGCGAAGAGCACAATGCTATTGAACGTGCCGGCCGCCGCCGCCGCAAACGCTACCGTCACTGTCTGCGTGCCGCCCGGCGCAACGCTGTAGGAACTCCCAGCGGTGGCGGCAAACGGCGCGGTGCCGGTTGCTGTGCCGCTCAAGAGGCTGCCGCCGGTGTTGATCACAAAAAAGTTCTGGCTGTTGGTTTGGCCGATGGTGAGCGCGCCGAAGTTCAGGCTGCCCGGATTGACGAGCAACTGCGGCGGATTGACCACAACGATTAGATTGGCCTGCGTGTTGGTGCTGACGCCGACCGGGCCGCTGACAATCAGGCGCACCGTGTTGGTGCCGGTGCTGGTATAGACGTGTTGCACGCTGGTGGCGAGCGTGTTGGTGGTCGCCCCGTCGCCGAAACTCCAGACGCGGTTGGTGATCGTGCCCGTCGAGATGTCGGTGAAGGTCACTGTCAATGGCACGATGCCGTTGGTCGGCGTCCCGGTAAACAGTGCCACCGGTACGACGGTGCCAGTGCCGGTCACGGTGTTCGTGGATACGCCACCATCGCTCGTGAAGATCACTCGGTTGGTGAACCCGCCTGCCGCCAGCGGCGCAAACTGCACCGTCACGTTGGTCGCGCCGTAACCAGCCAACGTAAAGGAACTGCTGTTGGTCGCGACGCTAAACGGCCCACCGTCAGGTGCCGCCGATCCGCTCAACACTCCGCAGGCCACGTTTGTCACCGTGAAGTTTGCCTGTACCGTTGTGCCGGTGGCCACCGTGCCGAAGTCCAAGGCGACTGGGAACACTGCCAACTGCCCCGGCAACAGCGTCAGCGTGGCCACCGACGAGGTGACACTGCCGCCTGTGTTACTGACCAAGCATCTGTAACCGGTGGCAACACTGCTGTTCGCCGTAGAGACTGTCAGGTTCGAGGTCGTTACACCGCTGAAATGGCCTCCATTGGCTAGATTGACGCCATTGGTCTGCCACTGGAAAAATAGATTATTCCCGGTGGCGGTTACGCTAAACGTGGCAGCGGCACCGTCACAGACGGCTGTGGGTTGTGGGGGCTGGGTGATCGTCGGCGGGGTATCGGTGACAACTGTCACCAATTGAGTGGTGTTGTTGGCGACAGTTGGGTCGGTGGTGGCAGAAGTGATCACGGCGCTGTTGGTAGCTGAACCGGCCGTGGTGGGTAGGACGGTGATGGTAATGGTGGCGTTGGAATTCGCTGACAGAGAACCGAGGCTGCAATTGACAACTGCGCCGGCTTGAGAACAACTCCCCTGACTGGGCACTGCGGAAACATACGCGACATTGGCTGGCAAATTGTCGGTCACGGTCACGCTGCTCGCAGGGGACGGGCCGAGGTTCGTCACCGTGATTGTGTAATTGTAATTTGAGCCAACAAACACGCTTGTGGCCGGGCCGGTGAGGAGCACCCCCACATCCGCCACGGGCGTGATGGTGGAAATGACTTGGGCATTGGTCGCGGTGTCGTTGTTGTTCGAGGGATCAGGATCGGCTGTGTCCGCCGTTGCCCAAACAATGTTGGTCATGGTCCCGAAGGCGGGAGCCGTGATGGTGACGGTGTAGTTGGTCGTAGCGCCACTGACGAAACTGGCCAGGGTCGGCCAAGTCACGATGCCATTGGTTGCGGTGCCGCCAGCGGAGGCGCTGACGAAGGTCGCACCCATCGGTAACGTGTCGTTCACGACCACGTTCGTGGCGGTGTCCGGACCGAGGTTGGTGATGGTAACGGCATAGGTCAGGTTGGAAGCGGCCATGACGTTGGTCGGGCCGGTGGAGGTGACGGCGATGTCAGCAACAGTCGTCGCGTAGTTGAGTGCCACGGCGGCCATTGTCCACGCCGCCGAATTGGTGAGCGTCCACGATGGCGTGACGGAAGCCGCGCCGGGCGTGCTGCTGCCCGCCCCGGAATAGCTGCTTGCCGAGAGGTTCCATTCGGTGGTCTGACCGGCGCCTGGGGACAAGGCGGCCGCCGGAGATTTCGGCGCCACGGTGTCAATGACAGTGCCGCCGGCGACGCTGGCCACCGTGACACTGGCCGTGCCGCTGGTGCCATGATTTCCCGCGAAGGCAGCGATGGGGCTGACTTGGTTGACTCCTCGGAGCGAAACGGCGCCGCCGACGATGCCGGACGCGGCGCTCAGCGTGACGGAGATCGGGAACGTGCCGACTGGCGGATTAAGCAAGTAATACATCGCCACCTTGGTTTGCGTTCCGTTGGTTTCTCCGATCAACGTTAGCGGTACCGAGTTGTCAAACTGCAGTGAGGTCACCGTGGTGGTGGGGCTATCAATCGAAAGGCCGACAATCAAAATGCGGGACGAGCCGCCCATGATCTTGTGACTCCAGCTCAGGGCGCTTACGTTGCCGCCGCTGCTAGAATTGTCAACCTGGAGGGGCGACAGGACCGTGACGACTTGAGCGGATGCGGCGCTGCCATTGTTGTTGGATGCGTCCGGATCACTGGTCGTGGAAGTGCTGGACACGCTGCTGATCACGGTCCCACTGACCGGGGTCTTCACGGTGATGGTGAAATTCGTCGTCGCACTACTCGGGAAATTGGCAATGGCCGGCCAAGTAACCACGCCACCTACGTACATGCCGCCGCCGGAAGCGCCGAGGAAGATGAGATTGTTATCCAACGCGTCGGCGACCACCAAGTTGCTTGCCGCCGTCGGCCCGCGGTTGGTCACCGTGACCGTGTAGACAAAGTTGGTGAATGGAATTGCGCTCGCGGGGCCGGACTGGGTGGTGGCGATGTCGGCCAACGGAGTCACGGTGATGCTCACGGTCGCCGGTGAGCTGTTTGTGACACCGTCATTGACCCGGAAAGTGAAGCTGTCCGCCCCCGAGTAGGTGCCGGTCGATGTGTAGGTCAACGCCCCGGTGTTGGTGTTCAAGCCGCTGATGACGCCGTTGGTCGGCGATGTGACGATCGCAAAGGTCAGCGGATCATTTTCCGCGTCACTGCCGGTCAGGGTGATCGGCTTGGGCGTGGCGGCCGGCGTGCTGACACTCTGGGCGTCGGCAATCGGCGCATCGTTCACAGCCGTGACGGTAATCGAAACGGTGGCCACGGCGCTGGTCAGGGAGCCGTCATTGACCCGGAAGGTGAAACTGTCCGAACCGAAGTAGTTGGTCGACGGGGTGTAGGTCAGATTGGGCGCGGTGCCGGTCAGCGTGCCATTGGTTGGTACGGCAACAACAGTGAAGTTGGTCACCGGCCCGTCCACGTCGCTGGCCGTCAACGTGATGGCTAGGGCCGTGTCCTCGGCGTTGGTCACGCTCTGACTGAACGCAATCGGCGCATCGTTGACCGGCGTGACCGTAATCGAAACCGTAGCGGCCGCGCTGTTGGTGAAGCCGTCGTTCACACGGAAAGTGAAACTGTCCCCGCCGTTGAAATTCGAGTTCGGCGTGTAGGTCACTGTTCCGTTCGTCGCGTTCAATCCGCTCAGCACGCCGCTGGTCGGCCCGCTCACGAGGCTGAAGGTCAACGGATCGCTGTCCGCGTCGCTGCCGGTCAACGTGATCGCCTTGGCCGTGTCCTCGGGCGTGGAGACGCTTTGCCCGTTGGCCACGGGCACGGCGTTCGTCACACCCGAATCAAGAACCGTCAGTGGAATGTCTTCCGGGTTCAGGCCGCTGTAGACGGGATCGCTGCTCACGGCGGCGCCGGTGACGATCGTCAGCGCCACGTCTCCGTCCACGATGCGATCCTGAAGACCGGTAACCGTCACCGATTGCGGGATGCTCCAATTCGAGGAATCAAAATTCAGCGACGAAGTGCTCAACGAGACCTCGGTCGAATCGGACACGGGCAAACTCAAAGTCACCGGCGCGGTCGGAGCGGTGTTCAGCGAGACGGTAAACGTGATCTTCGAGCCTTCGGTCACCACCGTGTTGATCTGATACCGGCGCAAGAACGCACCGTACGTGTCGCCGGTTCCGTTGCCTTCCCAGCCGACGACGATGCGGCCGGAGCGACTCATCGAGATTACCGGCCAGCCTTGAAAGCCGGCGGTGGTTGTGTTCGCCCTTTGGGGCGCGCCCACCGGCGTGCAGTTGGCGGTGAAGCGTTGCACCCACGTCGAATCGCCGCTGCCATCCAGCCCGTTGGCATCCCCCCAGGCGGCGACGAAGTTTCCAAACTGATCCATCGCCAGCACCGGGCCGTACTGGTCGCCGGCGGTCTGAGTCGTGAGTGCGAACTCGCCGGTCAGCGGCGTTCCGGCGGCGGTGAAGCGACGACCATAAACGCCATTGCCGGAGCCGTCTTGGCCGGCGCTTGACCAAACTACGACGAAATTCCCCGCACCGTCCGCGCGAGCGGTCGAATACTCCTGCGTGCCAGCAGTCGTTGTGTTGAGCTGAAAGGCCGCCGTTACAGGTGCCCCGTTGGAGTCAAAGATGCGTGCGAAAACGTCGCCACTTTCGCCCCACGTGATGATGAACGATCCGTCCGGGCGCACGTCCATTGAATCAATAATCTGGTCCTTGCCGTTGAAGGCGTTGACGAGAATCTCGCTGCCGACCTTGTTGGCGTTCGCATCGAATCGTTGCGCGAGGGTGCTGCTGCCGCTGCCGTAGGGGTTGGGCCCTTTCCACGCTAAGACAAAAGTGCCGTTGGTAGCAAAGGCCACTTCGGGATAGACTTGGGCGCCGAAGGTGGAGGTGTTGAGGAGAAACTCGCCCCCGATGCGCGTGCCATCGGCCAGGAAGCGTTGCCCGAAAATGCCCGTTAGGTTGCCGTCGCCCGGACTGTCCCAGACGACGATAAACTTCCCAGCCGTATCCATGGCGATGGAGAGATCGTCCTGATCGCCTGTCCGTGTGGTGTTGACGACGAATTCACCGCCGACCTTGTTGCCATCGGCATCGAAGCGCTGGCCGAGAATTCCTTTCTTGTTGCCATCAGCGCCGCCGGTGTCAATCCACACGCTGACGAAACTGCCGTCCGCAGCCATCGCGATGGCGCGAACCGACCAGTAATACCAGTATTGGTCGCTAGCCGTCGTGGTGTTGGCCCGAATCTCACTGCCCAACGCGACGGGGGCGAAGGCGCTGATGTTGAAGCCCGGCGTGCCGGTGATTGTCGCGGTCACATTCTGGCCTAACTCGGAAGTATCGCCATAGAGGCCGCCGCCGAGGTCGCGAGTGGCCGTGGCGGTGATCTTGTCGCCGGCTCCAATCACGACGCCGTTGATGGTGGTGTTGAAAGTGGCGTTGTTGGCGGAAGTAGTCACGGTCGTCTGGCCCAGTAATGATTCCGCTTCGCCGTAACCGGAGGGGTCCGCCTGGCTGGACGAAACGCGGAAGAACTCGATGCGATAGGTGGCGCTGGCTGCCGAATTGAGCGAGCCGGTGACCGTCAGGGTCGAACCGTTGACCTGAGCGGACGAAACCACGGGGAAATTCTGGCGGCGATTCGGGCCGGTGTCGCCGTCGTTCAGGTCGTTGGCGGTCACACCATCGTCGTTGAGGTCAATCGCCAGTCCGCCGTTGGCGTAGATCGTATTTCCCAGAAGAGCATTGCCTATGGAGTTCGTGCCTACCACACCGATGCCATCGCCGGTGTTGCCCACGATTGTATTGTCCTCTCCGCCGCCTGCACCGCCGATGCGATTCGTGCTGGCGTTGCTCTCGATCCGCACGCCGTGCGCGTTGGCCACCAGCGTTGCGCCGTCGGACGACACGCCGATAAAGTTTCCGATGACCACGTTCGCGCTGGCGGTGGTCCCAGTGATTAGAAGCCCGGCGCCGGTGTTGCCGCCGATGATGTTGAATTCAGATAGAGCGCCCCCGCCAAGGCCGTACGCGCCGCCGACGATGTTGGTCCGACCGGTGATCAGGATGCCCGCCTGGCCATTCCCCAACGCGGTCACGCCGTCCACCCCAGTGCCGAAGCACGAAAGCTCCACCGTGTTGCTGTTGCCGCTGAGCACCAGACCGTTGGCCGAAAAGCGATTGATGGCCAACCCGCGGATCGTGCTGCCGTTGCCCGAAACAGTCAGACCGCTCACGCCCGCGCCCGCGCCCGCGCCGTTCAACTCGATCACGGGGAGATCCAGAAAGTGATCTTCGGAGGTGCCATCGATGATGACGGCGCCGGTGATCGTCGGCAGCGCATTTGTTACGCTGATTGTATGAGCGCCGCTGACCAATGCGTTGGTAATATTGAAGTAGATTTGATCCGGTCCGCCGGGGCCATTGGTCGTGTTGTTGGCGACGAGAATGGCTTCACGGAGAGAGATTTTACCGTCGGCCCCCCTGTTAGCCAGCAATGCGGCGATCGAGTTGGTCGCGCCATCGACCACGTCGTTGGTCGTGTCCACCGATACGGTATTGTTGGCCGGCTTGAGCGGCACGGCGCCGAGAGCGTAAGCTTTCGAAGCCCCCAGCGTCCAGGACATCGTAACAGTGCTCGCGCCCGCCTCTGTGCTGCTCGCGCCAATGGCGTCGCTGGAAGTGGTACCTGAACTTCGGTTCCATTGCTGCAACTGCTTGCCACCCACGGTCAGGGTCAGAGCGTCACCGGGTGTTCCCATGATGTCGAAGATGACTTCCCCGGTTGCGCTGGAGACGTTGATCGAGGCACTAGCTCCACTGCCACCCGATGAGGCGAAAGTGCCCAACGGCGATGTTTGATGAACGTCCGTGAAAGAAACCGCACCGGCAGCCATGCGATCGGCTTGATTGATCGTTATGCTTACATTGGTGGTACCGACGGGAGGCGCGAGCATGTAGTACAGATCGACTTCCACGTTGCCGCTCCCGTCCACCCTCTGGCCGATCAGCGTCAGATTCTGACCACCATAGGTCGCGCTGGTTACGGTCCGTGCCGAGTTATGGATGGCCACACCGACCATCAGGATGCGGTCATTGCCGTTGCCCACGGTGTGCGGCCAGGAGATTGTTGCACCATTCGTAAAAGTACTGCTGGTGTTGTCCGTGGAAATGACCGGATAGTTGACCACGGTCAGGATGGCGTTGGAGCTATTGACCGTGCCCCCGGCATTCTGGACGGCCGCAAAGTAAGTCCCCGCATTGTTCGTCTGCGCGTTGGTGACAGTGTAAGAGTTGTTGGTGGCCCCTGAAATTGCGGCAGCTTGAAAATACCACTGATAGCTGAGGGTGGTTCCGCTGGTGGCTTCCACTTTAAAAGTGGCATTGCCTCCAATCTGAACGGTCTGATTCACAGGGTGGACGGTGATGATCGGCGGCGGGGCAGCGACGAGGCGACCTGCCGGAAACAGACAGAATAGAGCCAGGCACAGAGATGCCAAGCTAGGCAATGTCCCCAAAAGCGGAGTTCTGCAGGTTGTCATTACGGATACCAACAAGCTACTGGGATGCCAGCGCCAGAATCGGCCCGGCACATTGAGGCGAAGGGACTCCACATTCTGGCCCTGCCGACTTCAAGGATAGTTCAATATTGTCCGTGTGACTGTCACCGCATCAAAGGTCGTACGTTCACTCAACAGTTAAGCGTGGCCAAAAACATTGGCAATTAGTATGAAAAGCGGTAGAGCATCAGGACAGACACGACCGACAACAGAATACCCACGGACTCAGCTCGGCTGAGGCGCTCGCCAAAGACGATACCGCCGAGAGCCGCCGCGAAAACCAGCATGGACAATGTGAAGACGACCGAAAGCGTGGCGAGCTTAAGATGGCGCATGGCATAAACCCATGCGAACGCGGTAGAGCCATAGATGATGATGCCAGCAATGAGCGGCTTTATGCGGATAGTGGCGCTGCTACTGGCGATTTTTAGGAAGTAGTCGCCCAATACGGTGACGAGCGCTACCCCTACCATCACGAGAAAAGCACGGGCGGTGTGGTTCATAAGTCACCAGGTAAACTCATGCCGAACTCGCGGTAGTCGGTCGTGAGCTCCTCGCCGGGCTGAATGTCGCGCGCGGCAACAGTGCAGCCATTCACAAAGTGAGTGTTTGGTGTGTCGGAGTGGTTCGTGAAGCGATCGTCGTCGCTGGACAGAAAATAGCGCCTGCCGATGGGGAAGGAATACGCATAGCGGCGAACCTGCTTCTGCGCCGCCTCTGTAAGCCGGGCCAAGTCCTCATCTGACAACTCCACGTCAAACCCTACCTGAAAGCGCCAAATGACCGTGCCGGCGGGAATGAATTGATCGGCGAAAAGGCCGATGCCGTGAATGCTACTGAATCCTGCATGAGCTTCGACGTGTAGCATGGAAACTCTCCTACCGGAAACGGCTCCGTACGGCAGAAGTCCCTGCGTAGAAAGCGCAGAACCACTGACCCATTACTCTAGTGGTTTCCACTTCTGACAAGAAAACCGGATTTGCCCAGGCTTCATCGGTATTCGATAAGGGAAATTCGTACTCATCCATAAGAATGTGAAGAAGCAGCTAAAATGCCCCCCGGCAGCATAGTTATGTACGCCTTTTGAGTAGCGAAACTGGGAAACTCTGATTCATCTTTGGTTGTCCCACTGTAAGAGGGAGTTATGAGGCTCGTCTGCCCTGTGCGAGGAGGACGAGATTGGTTGCATACATGCATCTTGAGGTAGGCTTCTGTCCGCAAAACTGCAATCGGCACGTGACGGCAAGTTTCAACTTTGCGACTACCACGTCGTATGCCTGTACCCCGAACTGCAATTAGCACGACGCCAGGTTGTCCACCACTGCTGGCGTTTGACATTGACGAATCTTTAGCATTGCACGCTCCCGAGAAAGGCCACTTTTGCGCCAGCATCAGAATCTGTAGGTGAGTTTGACTCGGAAGGTGCGACCGTCTTGGGGGATTTCACTTTGCGCATGAATCCCCGTGGCCGGGTCGGAGTAGGATTGATCCAGCAGATTGTAGACGCTGGCTGAGAACTCCAGGTTCTTGACGAGGTTCTGGCTGAAGAGCGTGAAATTGAGTATGCTGTACTCGGCCACATCCGAGCCGGGAATTGTCTGGCCGGATGTAGTAGTAAAGAAGCTGTTCCGGCTGCTGGTGTATCGGAATTCCAGGCTGGCGTAGACTTTCTCTTTGTAGATGGGGACGCTGAGGTTGAGTTTGACCAGATTCTCCGGCGAATCCGGCACGTCTTGACTGGTGGATCGGTTCTGCACATTTTGAAACGTGTAGCTGGCCCGTCCGCGAAGCCCCTTGGCCCAGTTGCCGTCTAGCGCCAATTCAACGCCTTTACTTTCGGCATCGATATTGCCGTAGTTCCCGTTCGCGAAAACAATCAAATCGTTCATCTGGTTAAAGAATCCGGTGACGGACGAGCGCAGATTTCGCCCGATCCCCTGATCCCAAATCAGTTGGTAAGAAGTGACCTCTTCGGGGTTGATGTTTTGAAAGCGCGGGTCGCTGAGTTCCAGGAAATTGGGCACCCGGAACGCCGTTCCGTAGATGGCCTTGAGGGTGGATTTTTCAAATGGCTCGTAGATCAACGCCACGCGCGGGCTATATTTGGGATTGAAATCGCCGTATTGGTCGTAACGCCCGCCGATGCTCAAATGGAGTTTCGACAGGATTTCCATATCACCTTCGGCATAGACGCCGTGACTCTGCCGGTCCCCGTGGTTGTCGCTGAAGGTTTGCCCCGTCGCCGGTTCGAAAACGCGGCCCTCTTGTTCGAAGTCGTCCCGATATTCCGCACCCAGGATGAGAGTGTGCTTTTCCCACACCCGCTTACTCAACTGCAGCTCCGTGCCCCACCATTTGCCTGATTGCGATTCCTTGTAAAACGGATTTCTATTCGGACCAAACGGGAACCCTATCGAATGATCGCAGAAATCGTAATAGACCCGCGCCGTGACATCCACGATCTCCGGGAACTCATGTGCGAACTTCAGATCCGCATAGCCGCGACTATCCACTGTCTGCAGTCCTGAGACATTGAACGCCGTAAAATCTTGGGCAGTGGGATTGTCCTTTACCGCGTGCCCGTAACCACCCTCCAGCGTGAAATCGCCATAGCCCAGTGAACCGAAGGCTTTCTCGTAAGAGCCGCCATCCAAGCCTTGGACCCTTACATTATTATTTTGCGGCGGCAGCTCGAAGGTCAGATGATCGGCGCCGCCGCTGTTGTAGTAGGAGCCGGACAAAAGCAACTTGACGCCGTTCGTGAATGATATTCCATAGCTCATCCGCCCCTTATAGGAATCGAAAGATCCGTAATCGCCCGACACTTCAAGTCCGTGCACCTGGCCGGCCTTGCGGGTGACCACGTTGATTACTCCAAAGAAAGCGTTGTTTCCGTAAAGCACCGCGTTCGGCCCCTGAATGACTTCCACCCGATCCACCAAGTCCATGTCGAGGAGAAAGGCGTTGTCAATGTAGGCCGCATCGTTCAGGTTATTGTTCATCCGGTGGCCATCGACCAGCACCAGCATCCGGCTGTTAAAACTGTTGGCGCTGTCCAACTGGCTGATTCCCTGGAAGCTCAAGTATGCGTAGTTGCGATCGTAGGACACGTTGAACCCCGGCACGCTCAGCAAAACGTCCGCCAGAGTGCGATAGCCATAGCGTTTGATGTCATCGGCGGAAACGACCGTAACCAATGCCGGCGCTGCCGTCGCCTTTTGCTCGAACTTGGACGCGCTGACGACGGTGGGGATTTCGATCTGCATGAGTTGTGCAAGATCAAGGTCGGCCAACTCCGGCCCGAATTGGTTGCTGGCGGTGACGGCCTTACTCGTGGACATCGCAAATAACGGCCAGACAACAACCAACAACAAAGTACATTTACACTTATCCCGCAGATGTTTCATTCAAATTCACTGTTTAGCAGCCTCAGTGCCAAAGCATTGCGGCTAAATCCGAGGCAAGACACGCCGAAAGGCGCGCCGGACACCTCCCAACCGGTTGGAACTCGCCCCAAAAAACCAGCAGACGACCAAAATGCTGGAGTTACCAATTTGCACAGCCGGTTTAAGGGAACGGTGCTCCGCTCGCTGCAGCCCTGATCCCAACATCCGCGCTCGCGGCCGGGACTGCCAGCGGCTACAACCGTACCCAAGTTAGCGTCTGTGAGAGTCAGTGGAGATCGGTGGGACGTGTCTTGGCAACTCTTGAGTCCAACACATCTGCCAGTTCTGGTCTGCGGCGTGTCTGAACGCAACCCAATGTTGGCCGAGCGTAGCGAGGCCGACGAGAAGCGGGGGGCGGGCGGGATGCTATGATGGCTCAATGAAAACTATTCGCAATTGATCCATCGTCTGGCGGCACCGTTCATCCGCCATGTGCTCTCCCAGTTTCGTCGGCAAGCTCT
>CAZMKD010000072.1:0-7237 GCA_964566575.1 uncultured Verrucomicrobiota bacterium | reverse complement strand
CAGCGCAAACAGATAAGCCCGGCACTTCGCTTCGTCGCTGAAGCGCTGTTCCAATTCCAGCAGCGTGCGCGGATAATCTTCTGTCACCGCGAAAAATACTACTCGTTGTGGCTGGTGGAGTCACGTACATAGCCCTATTCGGAGATGAGTTCGGCAGATGCCGCGGTGGCCTTGACGAGGACAAACGCGTGCATCTCAGCCGTGGTGTATGCGGACGTGGACGGTGTTGGGTTTGAGAAACCAGTTGAGCAATATGCTGACCGCGCTGATGATCAGTGCGCCGCCGCCGGCGTTCCAGTAGCCCTCGATGTGGAAACCAGGAATGAGGCGGCTGACCAGTAGAAGCATGAGCGCATTGATGACGAGTGTGAACAGGCCCAGTGTGAGGATGTTGATTGGCAGTGTGAGTACGACGACAAGTGGGCGCAGGTATGTGTTGACCAGCGCCAGAACGACAGCCGCGGCGACCGTGGCTTGCCACGTGTCGAGCCAGATGCCGGCGAAGAGTTGGTCGACGGCGATCAGCGCCAGCGCATTGATCGCAAGCTTGGTGAACAGGATCAGCGCGCGTCTCACATCTTCCACTTGATCGTACAGCCGATCGCATGAGTGATCGGATTCTCGATTTTCTTGTGGGCGAGCACGGCCTCGATTGCGTCGCGGAGGTTATGCGATTTGGCCTTGTCGGGATTTTGCCAGTTGTCGTCAATACGGCCGACGTAGCGCAGATCGAACTTTGAATTCAGGACAAATACTTCGGGTGTGTATTCCGCGCCGAAGCTGCGGGCGGCGCGCTGGGTGGCGTCGCGCAGATACGGGAAATTGAACTGCTTCTTCTGGGCGCGCCGGACCATGTTGTCGAAACTATCTTCGGGGTAACCCGCCGCGTCGTTGGCGTTGATGGCAATCAACTGCACGCCTTTTGCGGCGTAATCATGCTGGAGGGCGATGAGTCGGTCCTCGTAGGCCTGGACGTAGGGGCAATGGTTGCAGGTGAACATCACGACCACCACCTTCCGGTCCCGGTAGTGTGCGAGCGAGTGATCTTTCCCATCCGCGCCGGGCAAACAAAAATCCGGCGCGCGCTGACCGATCTCCAGCTTCTTCATGTATTATCTCCCCTAAGGCTGACCCGCTGGTAGCCTAGCAGCCACCTTGAAAACGTCAAGCGTCGGGGGAAAGACATTGAGCGGCTCGGGAAATTTTGCTAGACACTCGCGCGTGAAGAACACTGCTTTGCCGCGACGAGCCGCCGAATTTCTCGCCCCCCAGATCCGTTTGTTGGCCTCCCGCCACGTCACCATTGGCCTGGATGGATTCGTGGACGAGATCATCAGCGTCGTGGACAAACGCGATTCCATCGAGCAGTTCACGCCGTTCCCGACGCTCGCGGCGTTCGGCGCACGCGTGCAGGCCGCCGCCGGCAAGAGCACAAACGCTGAACTCGTCGTCCAACGGATCAAGCTCGGCGGCAACGGCCCGATCATGGCCAACGCGCTTGCCGCATTTGGCACGCGGGTGTCTTATGTCGGCAACCTCGGTTACCCCCATCTGCATCCGGCGTTTGAGGAATTTGCCAAGTGCGCCACCGTTCACAGCGTCGCCGAGCCCGGGTACACTGATGCGTTGGAGTTTACCGACGGAAAATTGATGCTTGGGAAGATCACGTCGCTGAACGAAATCACATGGAGCAACCTGCTGGAGCGCATCGGCCGCGACACGTTGTTCGAGTTGTTTACAGGCGCGCACCTGGTCGGCCTGCAGAACTGGACGATGATCCCGTATATGAGCGACATCTGGCGGCATGTGCTTGCGGACATTTGTCCGAAACTACCGGCGGGAATTCATCGGACATTCTTCTTCGATCTCGCTGACCCGGAGCGACGCGACCCGAAGGACATCCGCGCGGCATTGGAGTTGATCGGTCAGTTCCAGACGTACTTCGCCACCCATCTCGGCCTCAACGAAAAGGAATCGTTCGAGATCGCCGAAGTCCTCGGCTACCGGGGCGCGCACGACGGCCAGGCTGCGGTCAAGGCAGTGGCCGCGTTCATCCAACAGGAGCTCAACATCAGCGCCGTCGTCGTCCATCCCCGCGCCTACGCCGTCGCCGCCAGTGCGACCGGAGTCGTCCAGGCCGATGGGCCATTCGTCGAACGGCCACTCATCAGCACCGGCGCGGGCGACCATTTCAATGCCGGATTCTGTCTCGGCAAGTTGCTCGGGGCCGACGACGAAATCGCACTGCAACTCGGCGTCGGCGCGTCCGGCTACTATGTGCGCACGGCCAAGAGCCCAGCGGCGGACGAGTTGGCCAGCTTCCTGGGCACACTGTAATCATGTATGATCGCGTCTTTCAGAGTCTACTAATCTTGCTCGGAGTCACCTCGGTGACGAGCCTGGTGGTGCACTGGGCAGTGGTCTGTCCCGCCCTATATCGTCAAGGTGCGCGGTTTCCCACCGGATTGCTGCCGTGGCGGTTTCTCCATGAAATGCGTCTGTACATAGACCTATGCCGGGAGCGCGGCAACTCGCTGAGTTGGTGCTACATCCTCATGCTGGGCATCTGGTTCAATTTGCTGCTTGGACTTATGCTCGGCTGCAGGTGGTTCTGGCTGATCGACAACCCAGTGCCGTGACCGCGAGCTAACTGACGATCACCAGCCGGATTTCGTCCGGCAGGTTCGTCGCCAGTTGCTGCATGAGGTTGCCACGCAGCATCCGCGTCAGCGCCCCGCGACGCGAGTGGCCGAGGATTAACACGTCGACCCCGGCAATCGCGGCGTTATCGAGAATCGTCCACGCCGCGTCGTCGCTGACCGCGTAGATCGGGGTGATTTTCACCCCGTCGGCGACCGATTGCGCGGCGTTGAACACTTCCTGCGCCTCGCGATCGTCCTGACCGGATTGTTCCGTGGGAATGGTGGTGAAGATTTCGCGAATGAACAACACGAACAGTTCCGCGCCGTGTTTGCGCGCCTCGTCAACGGCATAGTGCAGCGTCGGCGTGACGCCGCGCGCGGACACCATGATGGCGGTGACGGGCCGGGCCGAGCCGAGCTGGCCGGCAAACGATTGCTCGCCGGCGCGCGCCGCCTGTTCGTGGCGTTGCCGGGCAACCAATGCCGGAAAGAACGCCTCGGCGAGACGCCCGGCGCGCTTGGGAATTGGAAAATCAAATCCCTTGTGCATCGTCCGCGCGAGGAAGCCCGACCCGATGACGATGACCACGAACAGCAACGCCCACAAGTTGGTGACCGCAATCGTGATTTCGATGGCGGCCACGATGAGGAAGGTCACCGACATAATGACGCGCTCGTGACGCAGCATTGGCAGTCTGAAGTTGAACACACACGAACCGAGGTTGACGGCGATCGCGCCGACGACGCCGATAGCGTACAAACCCGCCAAATGATGCAGCGCTTCTTTTCCGGATTGGATGTCCAGCACCAGGATGCAGCCGATGATTGCGATCAACATGTGAATCCACGGCACGCCAAACCGGTTGAGGGCGCCAAATGGCTGGGGCAGATCGCCGTCCTTGGTCATCAGGTACAACACGCTCACCAGCGCAACAATCGCGGTATTCGTCGCGCTCAGCAGCAGTCCTCCGATGACCAAACTCACCAGCCAGGAAAACAAATCCTTGCCGGCCAACCACCCCAAGCCCGGTACCTGCGAAACTTTCTCGTCCACGAATACCTTGCCCATGTGACGCAGCATGTCGCCGTCGTGCTTGGTTGCCGGTTGGCCATCCGCCCGCAGGACCTGCTGCCCCTGCGCATCCACCTGGTACAGGTCCGGCAACGCATTCATCACGAGACCGAAAAATGTCGTCAGCACCACGACCTCGATCAGCACGGGAACAATCGCCTTGCCCGCCGTGCGGGTCACGCGCGGGCTAGACGGCGACGCGCCGGAGTCGAGTTTCATTACGCCGGTCATGTTGGCAATCGATTCCACACCCGATAAGGCGAGAATCACGCCAGTAAAGGCCACCCACCACTGCAGCGGCTCGCGGGCCGGTCGTTGCACTTTGGCGATCGCGTCCGGAATGTGCGGGATGGCTGCGATGGCCAGCAATCCGATGACCACGACTGTGGCGAACGGCCAACCACATTGCGAGGCTGCCGGAATGTTTCGGCCCAAAGAAATTGACGACCCCGATAAGGAAGATGGCCAGGATCGCCCAGCGCTTGGCGTCCTCGAACTGAAAATTGAAATAGACAAATGCCTCGAAACAACTCAGCGCCGCCGTGACCAGATAATTCGCCACCAGCAGAAACCCACCGATCAATGCCAGATGCCGGGAATGCTCGCGCGCCGCCGAGTACACTCCGCCGCCCTGCGGAAAATATTTGCAGACCCAGATGTAGTTGACGCCCACCAGCGCGGTCAGCGCGCCCACCGCCAGCACGAACCAAAACGAACTGAACATCGCGATCGAAAACGCGATGCCGGTCACGTAGGTCTTGCTCGTGCCCCAGTCGCCGTACAACAGCGCGGCGGCCCGTTTCCAATCCACGTTACGCGGACGAGATTGTTGCCCCGTGGCGAGTTCCATGCGTGAGGGCTAGAGTAACGAACTGCCCGGCCCGGCACAAGGCATCAAGCCGGTTGGATTATCACCCGACCACGACGAGACGGATTTCTTCCGGTAACTGCTGACCGAGTTGCTCGAGCAGATTCCCGCGCAGCACCTTCGTGAACGCACTGCGTCGCGAATGGCCGAGGATCAACACATCCACGCCGGCCAGCGCCGCGTTGTCGAGGATTGACCAGGCCGGGTCGTCGCTGACGGCATAGATGTTGGTGACCGGCACGCCCTCGGCGATGGTCTTGACCGCCTCGAACACCGCCCGGGCTTCCTGGTCGTCCTCCTCGCTCCGCTCGACCGGGATCGTGGTAAATTCCTCCCGGACATACAGCACAAACAATTGCGCCCCGTGCAATCGAGCCTGTTCCACCGCGAACGTCAACGTGGGCGTGACGCCGCGCGCCGCGACCATGATCGCGCCGACGCGCCGGTGTTTGCCCAGCGCGACTTCAAGCTGTTCCCGGCTTTGCGCGGTCACCCGGTCGGCTTCGCGACGGGCCACCGCCTCGGGGAAAAACGTGCGGGCAAGTCGCCCGGCACCCGCCGGTACCGGCAGCCGAAATCCCTTATGCATCCCGCGGGCGAGAAATCCCAGACCGATCACCGCCAGCGCAAACAGCAGCGCCTTGGGTTTGGTGACCGCGATGGTCAGCTCGATTGCCGCGATGATAAAGAATGTTCCCATCATCACGAACCGTTCGTGACGCAGCATCGGCAGTTTGAAGTTGAACGCGCACGAGCCGAGGTTGACGGCGATCGCGCCAACCACGCCGATGGCGTACATCGCCGCCAGGCCGTGGATCGCGTCCTCGGTGGATTGCACGTCGATCACCAAAATCGGTGCGAGGATCGCGATCAACATCAGGATCCACGGCACGCCGAACCGGTTGAGCATCGCGAACGGTTCCGGCAACTCCCGGTCCTTGGCCATCAGGTACAGCACGCTGACCAGCGCCACGATCGCCGTGTTGGTCGCGCTCAACAACAACCCGCCCAGCACCAGCCCGACGACCGACGAGAAAATGTGATGTTGTTCCAGCCACGCGAAGCCGGTCATCTTGGCGATGGGCGCGTCCATGAACAACCGGGCCATATGCCGCAACATATCGCCTTCGTGTTCCTTCGCGCCCAGGCCGGCAATTGCGTTCATCACCAGTCCGAACAAGGTTGTGAACACCACGACCTCAATCAGCACCGGCAAGATCGCTTTCCGGGAAGTCTTGGCGACCGAAATACGGACGCCGCCTGAGATGGGATCCGGTTTCATCATGCCGGTCATGTTGGCGATCGCCTCCACGCCCGACAACGCCAGCACGCACCCGACAAACGCACCCCACCAATGCACCGGGTCGCTGTGTGGACGCTCGATATTGGCCAGGGCAGCCGGGATTTGCGGAAGGCAAAAGATGCCCAGCACCGTCAGCACCACTAGCGTCGCGCCGCCGAGCAGGATCGCGATGCTGCCGGAATGTTTCGGCCCGAAGAAATTAATCACGCCGATGACGAAGATCGCCAGGATGGCCCACTGCTTCGCCTGTGCGTAATCAAAATTGAAATACACAAACGCTTCGAAGCAGCTCAGCGACGCCGTCATGATGTAGTCCGCCACCAGCAGAAACCCGCCAAACAAGGCGAGCGTCTGTGAATGTTTCTTGGCCGACGAATACACGCCGCCGCCCTCGGGGAAATATTTGCAGACCCAAATGTAGTTGACGCCGACCAGCGCCGTCAACGCGCCCACCGCCAGCACGAACCAGAATGAACTGTACATCGCGATGGCAAACGCGATACCGGGAACGTACGCCTTGCTCGTGCCCCAGTCGCCGTACAACAGCGCCGCCGCCCGTTTCCAATCGACATTGCGGGGCCGGGTCGCGCCCGTGGACAGTTCCATTGCGGGCGAAGGCTAGCGGAACGCGGTTTGACGCGCAAGGCTGCGCTTTGCTAACGTGCCCCCGCCATGAACGTACGCGTCCGCTTCGCCCCCAGTCCGACCGGCTTTCTGCACATCGGCAGCGTGCGCACCGCCCTGTTCAACTGGCTCTACGCGCGCCACACCGGCGGCACGTTCGTCTTACGCATCGAGGACACCGACACCGCTCGCAACACCGAACAATCGCTCAACACCATTCTCGACGGCCTAAAATGGCTCGGCCTCAATCACGATGAAGGCCCGTATTTCCAATCCCAACGCGCCGAGACTTACCAGCAGCGCGTCCGGCAACTCGTGGATGCCCGCCTAGCCTACGAGCGTGACGGCGCGATCCGATTCAGAATGACGCGCGACCCAATCGTGATGGACGACCTCATCGCCGGCACCGTCACCCGGCAACTCGCCGACCGCGAACTCCAAGACCCCGACTTCGTCATTGTCCGCAGCGACGGCAACCCGGTCTTCCATTTCGTGAACGTCGTGGATGATCTGGAAATGAAAATAACGCACGTCATCCGCGGCGAGGATCATCTCTCGAACACGCCGAAACACATCGCGCTTTTCCACGCGTTTGGCGTCGAGCCGCCGCAGTACGCGCACATTCCCATGATCCTGAATGCCGACAGCACCAAGATGAGCAAGAGTGACCCCGACCCCGGTAAGGCCCGGCTCGCATCGCTCGCCACCTACATCGAGGACGGCTACGT
>CAZMKD010000071.1:0-15707 GCA_964566575.1 uncultured Verrucomicrobiota bacterium | reverse complement strand
CCGCGACGGGCGCGGAGTTGTCCGCGGGCGGTGCGCCAACCGGTCACGGGCTGGCCGCGGTTGACCAAGAATGAATCATTTCATGGAGCGATTGCTTATGAGATCCTTCCCGTCAGCACAACCTAACCTTACGGGCATTGCAGCTAGGGGGAGGGGGAGGGGCTATAAGTGGAAAGGTAGGCATGAATGTTATTGAGAATAAGCTGTACGAATTCCACGGAGGGGCAGTGTATGATTCGGCAAGAGGTTTCAGTCTAGAGAATCCAGGGGTAGAGGCGGGCAAAGGCGCATATTCAATCGACTTCACACACACAGGGATCCAAGGTCGATTCAATAACGTTGCGCGGATTGTAAACAACAATTCTCCAGTTTACCTTCCGGACGAAGGGGGCCTGGGCGGCAGGTTTGGTCGGTTCTATGTCGAATTGAATCTGGATATAACGAAGACAACGGCTGGTCAACTTCTCCGCAACCGTTGGCACATGGCGTTTCCTTAATCCTTAGAAACATTGGATTTCGAAGATGCGAAGAATTCTTCAGACCGCTGGCACCGCGCTATTGTGTGTTTTCGTTTTGGGTTTTGCCAAGGTGGACATCGAATCGAACGATGTGGTGGTTTTCGAAAGGGAGATGCGGCAAGTGAAGCAACTTCAACGTGACGGTCAGATCACAAACGCTGTTGCCGTTTGTAATAAGATCATCGCTGCGGCTTCGACAAGGGAACGGCGAGAAACGGCATTGTTGCAGCGTGCATTGCTGAGAATCGGCCTGAAGGACTACCAAGGAGCTTTGGCAGATGTCTCTATCGTCCAGACGAACCGTTCCAACGTCGTTTGGGTCTATCATCTCAGGGGGGAGGCTTATCTCGGCCAACAACGCTATCCCGAGGCTCTGAGAGTACTTTCACGCGCGTTGGAGTTGGATCCAATTAGACCAGGAGTTCTTGCGGATCGAGGAATGACCTATCACGAGCTTGGCTATTCCGATTTGGCGGACGCCGACCTCTCAGCAGCAATCAAGGTGGCTCCTGATGGCGCGCTTTTTTATTGGCGTCGGGGGTTTTTCCGATTTCAGCGTGGGGACTATAAATCCAGCGCGGAAGATTTATCTCGAGCGATCAAGTTGGATCCAGAACCTGCCGCTGGTTATCGGGAATACGGAGTGGCGCAATATTTTCTCGGCGACTACGATGCTGCCACGAATTCCTTTTCAAAATTTGCAGAGTCCGCAAAGACGGAGGCACTGCACCATGTATCCCTTGCGAGTTGTTATTCAATGGTAAATGATTACCCACGTGCGATGGAGCATTGTCAAAGAGCCGTCGAGTTGGACTCAAAGTGTGCGTTGTGTTATTTCAATCGAGCGGTATTTAGTTTTTTCGAAGGTCATTTCGAAAGCGCGTATTCGGACGTTTCCACAGCAATCGAGCTGAATCCGTCCGACAGTGATTCTTTCGGAGTGCGAGGGGCGATCCATTTGGCGCGCGGGTCTTATGAGGCTGCATACGAAGATTTCAAATCCCAGATTACGTTGTCTCCGGAAGCTGAAGATGGATACACCGGATACAGCGGACTAGTAGCCTCACGCATACTGTCAGGGCGCGCGAACGAAGCTGTCGCAGAACTATGGCGTGCTTCTGGGAAGCGATTTTGGCGACCGGAGTTTTGGGTGTGGTGCCGCTTGCTGGGAGTGGAAACCGGCAAAGATTGGGACGAAGACCTCCTCCAGTTTTCGCCTCGAAGTTGGCCGCACGTCTTGATTAGGTATTGTCTTGGTCAAGTTGGCACTGAAGAAGTCCTAAAATGCGCTGCTCATCCCAATCCGACAATTGCCCGTCATCAATTGGCGGAAGCGCATTTTTATATCGCCGCGTTGCTTGCGCAGAAGGGCAATTCAAATGGTGCGAAGAGGGAATTCGCGGAAGCCGTCAAAGCTGACCAGATCAAATGGCCAGTCAGTGTCTTGGCGCAAAAACAACTTGAGACAAATTGGTTTGCGACATTGCGCAAGGCGAAAGGCCCTACTCCGCAGTAATGGGGTTAGCGCCGTAGCCGGTAGCCCTTAGCCCACAAGCGGGTTTACGGCCACAGCCGCAAGATTGACCTTGCCACAGGAGTGCCGGTCGCCCTATATTGCCGCGCCTTTCGTAGCAGTGGCCTCAACGTAGTGCCCGCCCAAAGGCAGGAGAAGAAATCACATTAATGGCTAACCCCATGGAGAAGTACTTTGCCGAGGTGCAGGAAGTCACCGAAGGCAGCGTGGTCAAAGGCCGGATCATCGAGATCCGGAACAACGAAGTCCTCGTGGACATCGGTTACAAGTCCGAAGGCATCATCCCGAAGTGGGAGTTCATGGAGCCGGAGGCTCTGAAACTCGGCGACGAGATCGAAGTACTCCTCGAGAAAATCGAGGATGAAGAGGGCATGGTCGTGCTCTCGCACGAGAAGGCCGAGCAGAAAAAGAATTGGGATCGTATCTGCAGCGCGTGCAGTGAAGGCGGCACCATCGAAGGCAAAGTGCGGGCGAAAGTCCGAGGCGGCCTGACCGTCAACATCGGCGTCGAAGCATTCCTGCCAGCCTCGCAGATCGACGTCATCCCGCCCCGCAATCTCGACGATTACATCGGCAAGACGTTCAAGTTCAAGATCGTCAAGATCAACCAGGACCGGAAGAACATCGTTCTGTCGCGTCGCGAATTGATCGAACACGAGCGGGACGAGAAACGCCGGACGCTGTTTTCCGACATGCGCGTCGGCGAAACGCGCGAAGGCATCGTCAAGAACCTGACCGACTTCGGGGCGTTTATCGACCTCAATGGTCTGGATGGATTGCTGCACATCACCGACATGAGCTGGGGGCGCATCGCGCATCCGAGCGAGATGGTGAAAGTGGGCGAGCGGATCGAAGTCATGATTTTGGAAATCGACCGCGAAAAGGAGCGCGTTTCCCTCGGCCTCAAACAGAAGAGCCGCAATCCGTGGGATGACATCGCCATCAAGTTCCCGGTCGGCAGCAAGGTGCGCGGCAAAGTCGTCAGCGTCGTGCCCTACGGCGCATTTGTCCAAATCGAGGAAGGCATTGAGGGCATGGTGCACGTCAGCGAATTGTCGTGGACCAAGCGTGTGGCCCGCGCCTCGGACGTGCTCAAGGTCGGCGATGAAATCGACACGGTCGTACTGGAGATCAAGCGCGACGAGCAAAAGATTTCCCTTGGCACGCGGCAACTCGAAGCCAATCCCTGGACGCACGTGCCAAAGAAATATCCGCCGGGCACGAAGATTACCGGCAAAGTCCGCAACCTCACCAACTTCGGCGCGTTCGTGGAAGTCGAGGAAGGCATTGACGGTATGATTCACGTCTCCGACATGTCGTGGATACGCAAGGTCACCAACCCAGCCGAGATTTTGAAGAAGGGACAGTCTGTGGACGCCATCGTGCTCGAAGTTGATGGCGCCAATCAGCGCATGTCGCTCGGAATGAAGCAGGTTGAGCAAGATCCATGGCGGGAGATCGACAAACATTACCGCATGGGCGATCTGGTCAACGGCAAGGTCGTCAAGCTCGCGTCGTTTGGGGCGTTCATCGAATTGACGGACAATCTCGAAGGGCTCGTGCATATCAGCCAGATTCGCGAGGAGCGTATCGAGAAACTCAGAGATGTGCTCAAGGTCGGCGACGAGGTCACCGCACGCGTCATCAAGATCGACCCGCAGGAGCGCCGCATCGGGTTGAGCTTAAAGGCCGCGAACTACTCGATGGAGCAGCTGGAAGCCGAGAAGCGCATGTTTGAAGATGCGCTTAAACCCGGCGAGGCCATCGTGGATCTCGAACACGCCTTCGACCAGGCACAGGAAGAGAAAAACGAGTAGGCTTTTCCCGCCAGATTCGTTACAACAACCCCGACACGTGTCGGGGTTTGTTTTTGGATGAAATCGGCTACTGAACAACTTGAACTGCTGACCGCCGGCTGCGAGACCGTGGTCACGCGCGAGGAGTTACTCAAAAAGCTTCAGACCGGCAAGCCGCTTCGAGTGAAGCTGGGCTGCGATCCGACCGCGCCAGACTTGCATCTTGGCCACAGCGTCGTGCTCCGCAAGATGCGGCAGTTCCAAGACCTCGGCCACAAAGCCATCTTCATCATTGGCGACTACACGGCCATGATCGGTGACCCGACCGGCCAGAACAAGACCCGGCCGATGCTCCAGCCGTCGGACATTGACCGCAATGCGCAAACGTACTTCGAGCAGGCCGGTATCATTCTTGATACTTCGCCCGATAAACTCGAGATTCACCGGAACAGCGAATGGCTCAGTAAGATGAATCTCGCCGACACGCTGAAACTGGCCAGCCAGATGACCGTCGCCCGCATGCTGGAGCGCGACACGTTTGAGAAACGCTACGAGGCTGACATCCCCATCGGCATCCACGAGTTCCTCTACCCTCTCATGCAGGGCCACGACTCGGTGATGATTCGAGCCGACGTCGAACTCGGCGCCGATCAACTTTTCAACAACCTCGTCGGCCGCGACCTGCAGCGCGATGCCGGCCAAGTGCCGCAGTGTGTGATGATCCTGCCGATTCTCGAAGGCTTGGATGGCGTCGAGAAGATGTCCAAGAGCAAGGGCAATTACATCGGCCTCAACGACAGCCCCAAGGACATGTTCGGCAAGACCATGAGCATCCGCGACGATCTGATGGCCCGCTGGTACGCCCTGCTGCTCAGGCGCAAACCCGAAGGTCATCCGATGGAGGCGAAGAAAGCGCTCGCACAAGCTTTGGTCGAACAATATCACGGTAAGACGGCGGCAGAGCAGGCACGCGAGGGGTTCGAGAAACAGTTCTCGAAAAAAGATTACTCTGTCGCCTTGACGTTCGTCCCCGCGCCCGGCGCAACGGGGCTAGTTGAGGTGGTCGAGACGGCATTTAAAGCAAGCGAAACCGAGATACCTAGTCGAAGCGAAATCCGCCGACTGATACAGCAGGGTGGCGTCCAACTCGATGGTCAGAAACTGACTGATCCACAGCTCCGAGTCGAGTTGAAGGAAGGGCAGATTCTTCGGATTGGGAAACGAACTGTTGTCAAAGTGCAGCTTCGGAAGTAATTGTATCGGTCAGCAGTCGGGACGTAGCTCAGCTTGGATTAGAGCGCCTGCCTTGGGCGCAGGAGGTCGCAGGTTCAAATCCTGTCGTCCCGACCAATGTCAAAAGTGAACCTCACCGATCTCGTTTACCTGCCGCGGCCGCGCCGCATCTCGGATCACACCCGTCCGGTCACTGAACCACAAGGCTACCGGCTGCGCATCACCCCGGCGGGGACGGAAATCGAAGCCCCCGACGCCGCTGGCCGGTTCTACGCCGAGATGACTCTGCGGCAAATTCGCCGGCAATGCGGCGATGAGTTAACCGCAGCCGTGGCCGGTTTCCACGTGTCTAACAGTCGGCGATCTCGCATTCCGGCAGGTAGAGAGGAATGATTATGCCGTCACGTACTCCATCAAAGTCAGCGTTCGGAATTCTTGCGGACGTGACACGTTGTTTGTATTAAGGTTTCAAGCACTCGATGCGCAGGGATTTGCGTTGGATTATGCCCTCCTCGAAGGGTCTGTGCTGAAAGGAGCAACGGTCTCGATTACTGGGACAACGATGGTGAAAACCGAAGTAGCCGCCCAGATCGTCAAATGGCAGTTCGTATCCACGACCTTGCATTAGCGCCGCCGCCGCAACCTGCCGTCCGCCACTGCGGCAGTGGTGGCGCATCCTTTTTCTGTCCACCGACCCGAACGGCTGCCATTCGCACCGCGTTGGCGCTGTTTCCGTGATCCAACGACCTGCCGAACGTGGGCCTTGTCCAAGGCGGAATTTTGGCGTCTGGACAGTGGCGGACGCAGGTGGCGTTGTTATGCGAAAGTGTTATGCAGAAAGGCTCTCCGGATGGTTAGAAGTAATAAACCTCTGCTTTTACAGGGGTTTTTGAGTTGGTACCGACGGAGGGAATCGAACCCACACGCCCTTGCGGGCACTGGATTTTGAGTCCAGCGCGTCTGCCAGTTCCGCCACGTCGGCACGTCGTAATCGCCGCCGAGAATGTAGCGACAGTTTCCGGCTCACGCCAGCCAAATTTCATTCGTCACTGGCCCGCAACTGGGCGAGCACGTTGAAATCTTCCAGCGTGGTCGTGTCGCCTTTGACCGCGCCACCGGCCGCGATTTCCTTGAGCAGGCGACGCATGATTTTTCCGCTGCGCGTCTTGGGCAGCGCATTGGTGAAATGGATGTCGTCGGGTTTGGCGAGCGAACCGATTTGGGTGGCGACATGCGCGCGCAGTTCTTCCTTCAGCTCGGGGGCAACCTTCACGTCGCTTTTCGGGGTGACGAACGCGACGAGCGCTTGGCCCTTCAATGCATCCGGTCGTCCGACGACGGCCGCCTCGGCGACCTTTGGGTGCGAGACGAGCGCGCTTTCGATTTCAGCCGTGCCGATGCGGTGGCCGGCAACGTTCAGCACGTCGTCAATGCGGCCGACGATCCAGAAGTAGCCGTCCTTGTCGCGCCGGCAACCGTCGCCCGTGAAATAGACGTGTGGAATTTCGCTCCAGTATTGGCGTTTGAATCGGTTGGGGTCGCCGTAAATATTGCGCAGCATCGCCGGCCACGGTTTGCGGATGATGAGGTAGCCACCTACGTTGGCCGGCAACTCATGGCCTTCCTTGTTGACGACGGCGGCGTCCACGCCGAAGAACGGCACGCCGGCGCTGCCGGGCTTGGTGAACATCGCGCCGGGTAGCGTCGTGATCATGATCGAGCCGGTCTCGGTCTGCCACCACGTGTCCACGATGGGGCAGCGTTTCTGGCCAATGACGTTGTAGTACCACATCCATGCTTCGGGATTAATCGGTTCGCCGACTGTGCCGAGCAGGCGGAGCGAACGGAGGTCGTGTTTCGCCGGCCACTGATCGCCCCAGCGCATGAACGCGCGGATCGCCGTCGGCGCGGTGTAGAAGATGGTGACTTTGTACTTATCGACGATGCGCCAGAACCGGTCAGGCTCCGGCCAGTTGGGCGCGCCTTCGTACATCAGCGTCGTCGCGCCGTTGGCGAGCGCGCCGTACACGGTGTAGCTGTGGCCGGTGACCCAGCCGATGTCCGCCGTGCACCAGTACGTGTCGTGTTCCTTCAAGTCGAACACATATTTGGTTGTGAGATACACGCCGAGCAGATAGCCGGCAGTCGTGTGGAGCACGCCCTTGGGCTTGCCGGTCGAGCCGCTAGTGTACAGGATGTAGAGCGGATGCTCGCTGTCGAGTCGCTCGGCCGGACAATCGGCATTGACGTACTCCAACTCGCGATGCCACCAGACGTCCCGACCTTCTTGGATGTGAATCTCGTTATTGGCGCGGCGCAAGACAATGACGTGCTTGACGCACGGGCATTGTTTCAGCGCCTCGTCCACGTTTTGTTTCAACGGGATGATCTGCCCGCGCCGGTAACCGCCGTCGGCAGTGATGACCATTTTCGCGCCACAATCGTGAATCCGGTCGATGAGCGCTTGCGCGCTGAAGCCGCCGAACACAACCGAATGCGTTGCGCCGATGCGAGCGCAAGCCAGCATCGCTACGGCGGCTTCCGGCACCATCGGCAGATAGATGATGATGCGATCGCCTTTGACGATGCCGTTTCGCTTAAGCACGTTGGCGAACCGGCAGGTCTCGCGGTGCAAGTCGGTGTAGGTCAACACGCACTGCTCGCCGGGGTGACCGGGGCCAGCGGGTTCGCCTTCCCAGATCAGCGCGGCCTTGTTGCGACGCGGACCATCGAGATGCCGGTCGAGGCAGTTGTACGAGAGATTGATCTGGCCGCCGATGAACCATTTCGCAAACGGCTCGTCCCACAGGAGCGCTTTCTTCCACGGTTTGAACCAATGCAGTTCCTTCGCCATCCGCGCCCAGAATTTCTGCGGCGAACGAATTGATTCGCCGTAGAGCTTGCGATATTGGGCCACCGATCGGATGTGCGCCTGTTTGACGAACGCCGCTGAGGGGTCGAACTTGCGGCCTTCTTTTTGCAGCGAGGTGATGTCTGTGTTTGACATGGGTTCGTCTCCCAGAGTGACCGACGCAGCATAGTAGTAATTGGAGCAGTGGGGGTCAAGACTCCTGCCCTTCTGACTCGACGAGGGCGAAAGTTTCCCCCTTCGTACGCCATCTTCGCAAGGCGCAGCACTTCCCCCATCAGATACTCGTCGCTCGGGAAGTCCAAAGCCATCGCGCTCACCGTAACGGCCGGCTCAATGTGTGACAAGTCCGATGGGTTTCGCTACGCTGGCAGCAACGCAGAAGTTGGTGGCTTGTTACATTTCGGGACGTACGTGGTTCTTGTCTGAGTGCAGGCGGTGTCCTATGATTGACTCGATGGCAAAACCGGAGCCAGTCAACAACGCAACTCGCCAGGGGACAATCGTGTCGGCTCCCACCACAAACACCTACTCAGTGGACATGAGTTGGCCTTTGGCTTTCGTATTGGTGGTTGTCACGATCCTGGCCTACCAGCCCGTGTGGCACGCGGGGTTTGTCTGGGATGATGACGCCCTGATTGTGGGCAACCCTCTGATTCGGGCGTCCGACGGGTTGCATCGATTCTGGTGCACGACTGAACCGCCTGATTACTGGCCGCTGACCTCGACGGTTTGGTGGCTGGAGTGGCGATTATGGGGAAACAGCGCGACGGGCTACCACGCGGTCAACATCCTGTTACACGCCGTCAACGCTATCCTAGTGTGGATGATCTTGCGTTGCCTGAAGATTCCCGGAGCGTGGCTGGCAGCGCTCGTGTTTGCGGTTCACCCGGTGAACGTTGCCACAGTGGCTTGGATTAGCGAACAGAAGAACACACTGTCGATGTTCTTTTACGCGATCGCGATCCTCCTGTATCTAAGATTCGACGAAAGGGGTCGAAGGCGGTGCTACGGCCTCTCGTTGGTGGCGTTTCTGTTGGCACTGCTCAGCAAGACGTCGGTCGTCATGCTGCCCGCAGTGTTGTGGGCGTGCGTGTGGTGGAGGCACGGCAGGGTACAGCGCCAAGACGTCCTACGCATCGGGCCGTTCATTGGCCTCTCGCTGGCTTTGGGGGTCGTCAGCGTGTGGTTTCACCACAATCGCGCCTTGGTCTTGGGAGGGCTCACAGACCGAACGGGGAATGTTCTGTCACAGGTGGCCGCAGCTGGTTGGGCGCTTTGGTTTTACCTGGATAAGGCGGTTCTGCCATGGAACCTGTGTGCGATTTATCCAAACTGGAATGTCAATGCTTCCCACTGGATTTCCTATGTCCCCGGATTAGTCTTCGTCGCTGGCCTCGCATTGGTTTGGTGGAAACGGCAGACTTGGGGACGGCCCGTACTCTTCGGGTTGGGGTATTTTGTGGTCACACTGTTCCCGGTGTTGGGATTTTTCTACATCAGCTTTCATGCGTTCTCATGGGTGGCTGATCACTGGCAATACATTGCGATTGTCGCCCCGATTGCCTTGGTGGTGTCCGCTGGGGTGACGATTTGCCGCCGAATCGGTGGGCGAAGCCAGTATATTGGCGTCTTGGCGAGCTTGGCTGTGGTGACCTTGCTAGTAGTTGCCACTTGGGCACGGAGCGGTGTTTATGAAAGCTCTGAAACACTCTGGCGCGACACGGTGGCAAGAAATCCGAATGCTTGGGTGGCGCACTACAACCTGGGAAATGCCCTTTTACAGGCGGCTAAGATCGAGGACGCAATCGCACAGTACGAGCAGGCGGTGCGACTGAAGCCCGACTATCTGGAGGCGCGCATCAATCTGGCCTTCGTTCTGTTGCAGGTGGGCAGGATCGACGATGCGACCGGACACTTGGAACAGGCAGTGCGAATGAGCCCCGACTCCATCGAAGGACACTACGATCTGGGGAATGCGTATTTGCAAGTGGGCCGAGTTCAGGATGCGATCATAGAGTACCAGCAGACAGTGCGGCTGAATCCCGATTACACACCGGCGCACGTGAACCTCGGCTTTGCGTTGGCGCAACGAGGCAGGTTTGACGAAGCGGTGCGGCATTGGGAAACCGCACTGCGACTCGATCCGAGCAATCAGGACGCAAAGCGTGGACGGGAGCGCGTTCGAACTATCAGGTCGTCGAGCGCGCTCGTGCCGTAGTCAGCCGGCGAAGACACAGCCAAGAGATCAACGACAGGATGAGAAGCACCGGCAAATCAGTGGGCGCAAGCGCGGCTCTCATTATCGTGCTGACATTTGTCGTCTACCTCCCAGCCATGCGTGGCGGATTCATCTGGGACGACGATGCCCTGATCGTGGGCAACTCGGTGATCAAAGCGTCCGATGGACTATATCAATTATGGTGCACCGCCTCCGGCCCCGATTACTATCCATTGACCTCAACAACTTGGTGGCTGGAATGGCGCCTGTGGGGGAACAACCCGCTCGGTTATCACTTGGTCAACGTGATGTTGCATGCCCTGAATGCGCTGCTGCTGTGGCGGGTGCTTGCTAGGCTTAAGATCCCGAAGGCTTGGTTGGCGGCGGCGATCTTTGCCGTGCATCCTGTTAATGTGCAGTCCGTGGCATGGATTGCGGAACGGAAGAATACCCTCGCAATGTTTTTCTATGCAGCGACCCTGCTGATGTATCTAAGGTTCGAGGATGAGGGCCAGCGTCGGTGGTACTGGCTCAGCATGGGTGCGTTTGTGCTGGCGCTATTGAGCAAGACGGCGGTGGTGATGTTGCCGTTCGTACTGCTCGGAATGGCGTGGTGGCGACGGGAGAGGGTGGAACGTCGGGACATCCTGCGCAGCATTCCGTTTTTCGCCGCAGCAGGAGCGCTTGGCTTGGTCACATTGTGGTTTCAATATCATCGGGCCATCAGCAGCGACATCGTGCGTCAAGACGACTTCTGGTCGCGTCTGGCCATCGCGGGACAGGCCGTGTGGTTCTATTTGTTCAAGGCGATCCTTCCGCTGAATCTGAGTTTTGTTTACCCACGATGGCAGACCGGTGTGAACAGTATCCTTTCGTACGCACCGACACTTCTCGTGGTCGTGGGGCTGTTTGTGTGTTGGCGGAATCGACGACCATGGAGAAATGCCTTGCTCTTCGGGTTTGGGTATTTTGTGGTGATGTTGTTACCCGTCCTTGGGTTTCTCAACATTTACTTCATGCGGTTTACTCTTGTGGCTGACTATTGGCAGTATTTCGCCATCATGGGACCGATCTGCTTGGCAGTAACGGCGGGCTGGAGGATTTGTCAGCGAATGGGTGAGCAGACCAAGCATGTTGCCGTGCTGGCCAGTGCGGCCGCACTGACCGCGTTGGGGACGGTTGCTTGGAGACAGGCGCACGCTTACCGAAATGAGGAAACCTTGTGGCGGGACACGATCACCAAGAACCCGAGTTGCTGGATGGCCCACAACAATCTTGGACGGCTGCTGCGCGAGGCCGGCGATATCCAGGGCGGAATCCAGCACTACGAGGCGGCGTTGCAGATCAAACCTGACTACGCCGAGGCGCATTACAACTTGGGAAATGCCTTCTTGCAGCTCGGCAGAATCCCGGATGCGATCAGACACTACGAGCGGGCATTACAAATCGATCCCAACTATCTTGCTGTCCACAACAACTTGGCGTCGGCCCTGTTTCAAGCCGGCAATGCAAAAGATGCGATCGCGCACTTGGAGCAAGCGGCTAGAATCAGTCCCGACTCCGCCGCGGCGCGCTACAATCTGGGAAACACCCTCATACAGATGGGCCGGGTCCACGATGCGATGGGACACTACGAGCAGGCAGTGCGGCTACAGCCCGACTTCGCGGAGGCTCACTATGGGCTAGGCGTCTCACTTGCGCGCGCGGGCCAGACAAACGACGCAATCGCAGAGTTTTCCCAGGCGCTACGGTTCCGCCCGGATTATCCTGAGGCACACCAGAATCTCGGAGCGATGCTGGCGAACAAGGGAAACACTGACGAAGCGATTGCGCACGTCGCATCGGCGCTGCGGCTGCATCCTGATTACCCAGAGGCGCACTACACCCTCGCCATCCTGTTCGCCCGTCAAGGCAAGATGGACGACGCGATTTCACATTTGCACACCGCGCTGCAACTGGAGCCGGGCTCCGAGAAATTCCGCCGCGCCCTCGATGGGCTGCAACGGATGAAGGCACAGCCTAAGCCACAATAAGTTAGGAACACAGATTGTCAGACCCCTTTTCAGTGCAGATACCCGCGACTGACATCTCGTTGCGTCTGTTACGAACGGCACTGGTTCCCCCGTAGGGCCTTATGACGCAAGGACGGCCAGCCAACCAGGCGGGAAATAGTTGAAAAAAGTTCTTGCAATCAAACAGGCGTCTGTTATTATGCAAACGGAGAAGAGTAGTAGGAATAGGCGAGTAAACCAAGCACAACAGGAAAGAGGGAGAATAGGCGATGAAAACTTTAGTTAAACTCAGTGGTATTCTGGTCATGGCGATGTTTGTTACCGCTCAGACGCACGCAGTGACGCTGCTTTCGGAACCGTTCACTTACGCAGACGGCGCGTTGACCAACGTGTCGGGTGGACTCTGGGTTGGGCACAGCGGTGCGGGTTCCCTTACCGTTGCAACCGGTGCCGCTATCGTCAGTGGGGCACTTGCTCAGGACGTCAATCGTTTGATTGGTGGCGGAGCGCATTCAAACGATGTGCTCTATGCGGCTTTTGACGTGACCTTCACTATTGCGCCGACTGCCGGGCTCTCTACGTATTTTGCCCACTTCAAGGACAGCTCAACCTTCAACTTCTATACACGGGTGTTTGGGACGAACGTCGCCGGATTGGTGCGACTCGGAATAACCACCGCGGTATCTGGTGCCGGCCTCGCGGTGTACGAACCGACGACTTTCGCTGTTGGGGCGACGCAGAGGGTCATCATCATGCTGGATCAGTCAGGTCCGAATGGGGGAGTTGGATCAATAGTAAGCAGGCTGTGGCTGAACCAGACCGATGAATCCGGCCCGAGCGTTACTTCAACCGATATTGGCAATAGTAACCTGCACATTAACGTGCAGTCTTTTGCCCTCCGGCAAGCCACAGGCGAGGGAACCATCAGGATTGACAACCTCGTAGTCGGAACAACGTTCTCACAGGTACCAGAGCCGTCCACAGTTTTCCTAGTAGGTCTCGGATTGGTTGGATTGCTTGCGGTTCGCCGTCGTCGCTCCTAACCATCGCCGTTTGGTTTCTTCGCTCAACGGGTCACCCCGGAAACGGGGTGACCCGTTTGCTTTGTGTAGACGAAGTCGGTCCGTGCTGCGACTGGATCGGCGAGAATGGCGCCGGGCACTTCGCGAAGATGGTCCACAATGGCATCGAGTACGGCGACACGCGGTTGATCTATGAAGTCTGCGATGTGATATAACGCGGTCTCGGCCTGACCAACGCCGAGGTGCGCGCGGCGCTCGGACGAGTGGAACGGGGGCGAACTCGTAGTTACCTCATTGAGATCGCGCACGACATCCTCGGCTACAGAGACGCCGCCGTCACACATTGCAGGCATAGGTGGGTACATCGTGACCACCTTTGTCGGGGTAACGGTGGACGTATTGGCTAAGGAGTGAGCCGAGGTCAAGCGGGCACCACGAGGCAATCGCCAGGTTCAGTTTTGGATTGCGTGTGTGCACGATTTGCAGCGGGGTCTGCCAGTCTTTGTTGCGGTTGGGGCGGGCGATGTTGAAGTAGCGCCAGTCGGTGCTGACTTTGGCCCAGAACTCGGCGGGGCTTTGAAAGTGCTCGCGGTCGAAGAACTCATCCTCTTGCAGGCGGTGGACGGTTCGACATCACTCTGCCAAGTGTGCGCCTTGGGCGGGATGGAGTGATGGCCACTACCCAACGCCCGCACAAGTTGCTGGGCGGGCCGAGCTGGTGGGCGTCTTCGAGGAACTCCGAGCCGCTGTCGGTCTGCCACTCGACCTGTGCGAGGTCCACGCCATGCCGCGCCAGATGCGCACTGACCCGCTCGGCCATCAACACCGCATAGCTCTGGAGCGTTCATCGGCGTAGCCGGTGAAGCACAAGCCGCTGACCACTTCGCGCACGGTGTACTGAAACGGCGGCAAGCCGAGGCGGCGCATCTGGGGCCAGTAATACGGGATGTCTTGGAGATACTTGGTGTCGGTGCAGAGTTGTTGGAACAGTCGCCACTGGGCTTTGACAGCACGCAGGGATCGCTTGTGTGATGCTTCTTCTTGCGGGGACGCACCAGTCCGTGAGCGCGCACGATGCGCTTGATGGCGCCAACGCCGCAGGGGATGCGGAACTCGACCTTGAGCCGCTCGGCGCCGAAACCGGTTTGTTGACGCAGCCGCACGACGAGACCTCCAACGCTGGAGGGGGACTGAAGCGGCGAGTGATGGGGGCGAGTGGATTGAGAGTTGAGGGTTGCGCGCCGTACCGGGGCGATACCGGCGTAGCCATTTGCGCACGGTGTTGCGGGAGCAAGCGAAGGCGCGGACGGTGGCCTTGATCCCGTGAGCGCGGGCCTGGGCCACGATCTTCTGACGCAACTGATGGCGTTCAGCGTGCATGCGATACAGTTCGTAATAGCGGAAGGACAGGGTCGGCAACCATACCCGTCGCGCCGCTCAGGGTGCACCTCCGGAGGTGCCCCCTGAGCGCTCTCATCCTGAGAGTACTCACCACTTTCAGTTTCACCACAGAGGGGTCATGATGTCCCCATCCCTTCCCACCGTCAGCCATTGCTCGCTTGACATTCGCGCGGCGCTTTGGGGAAAAAATAAAAGCTTTGGAGAAGCGTGCAGGATCTAACCAATCTCTAGTGGAGTGAGGGAAAGGGCGAGAAAACGGACAAGTTCATTGGCAGTTTAATCGGAATCACGGTATTGGTGTTGTTTGCTACAGGAGCATCCGCAGCCCCGGTCATTGATGGCACAGTCAGCGGCGGCGAAGGCTGGAGCTACTTAGTATTTGGCCGAAAACGCACGATTTCTGAGTGAGGCATGGCGCGAAGACGCTGCGACTCGCGGTGCGTAAGTGGTTTTTTCTTTCGGCGACGGTCGCTGTACTCGCCAACGACTGGATTGCGCCACCGCACGACACAGCTCTCCCTTCGGTCGTATTTCGCGGGGGACAGGCGGACCGCGTCAGGCCGCTTGCCGCACGGTCTCGGCTCGCGCTCGTGCGCGCGCCAGCAGTTCACGCCCAATCACGTGCAGGTTGTAGCTCAGCACGCCGAAACCCACGTACCGCCGGTAGCCGGCTAAGCCCACGTCCAGACACCGGTTCAGGCCGTGGTGTTCCAGACTATTGATCTCGCTCTCCACCGCGCTGTGTTGGCGGCGCAATGCCACAAACGTTGGCGCGCTCTCCCACGCGGCTTCATCCGCATTCTTTTTGCCGCGTTTGGGCATCACCACGGTCGGCACGTACAAACTCAATAACTCCCGATCCTCCGTGCGCGTGAAACCTTTGTCGAAACTCAGGCTGGCCAGACTCCCGGGCCCGTAACGGCCCAGCAGCCGATCGGCCACCGGCACGCTTTGGTCCACGTCGGCCTCGCCCACCGGCAGGTCGTAGTCCTGAATCAATTGGTGTTGGTCGGTGGCGATCAACAGCCGGTGCCCCAACTCCACGTTGGGCCGGTGTTTGCCTTTCGCAATCCATTCGGTGTGCGGCTCAAACAGCGAGAA
>CAZMKD010000070.1:0-8185 GCA_964566575.1 uncultured Verrucomicrobiota bacterium | reverse complement strand
GGGCTGGCTGGCGGAGCGCAATCGTGAACCACGGCGCTATGTGTGGCGAGCCGAAGGTGCCGCCATCCTTGAAAAGATCGTCCGCGCACGCGCTAAACTCGAAGAAATAAAACCAGACACTTCAAGGACAGCACACTAGAGGAATGGCTTCACAAAACTGTTCACAGTCGGGCGAAACCCTGAGTCGCCTCATTCCCGCACGCACAAACGTGTCCACGGCTTCCGAGTTCTGGAAGATTGGAGAGGGGGGTCTACCTGCAAAGGCATGGGAGGTGCTAATTATCCAAGCGCAATGAAAACCAGCCATCCAGCCAGCCGAGGCGACCGGCAGGACAAATCCGGACAAGCACTCACGGAATTCGCGATCACGCTGCCGCTGTTGTCGTTCCTGTTATTTGCGATTATCCAGTACGGCTTCATTTTCGCAGCATACGTGACGCTACGTCACGGAGCGCACTACACGGCCCGGACGGCGGCATTGGCCGGTGCCGATTCAGGCACCTCGAACATGACCGCCATCGCCAAGGCCGCCATCACGCCAATGCTTGATCCCATCCAACTGGAATCCGTAGTAGTGACCAGCAACTCGGTAGACGGAATCTCGGCGATGAATGCTCAATTGACCTATGACCTGCCGCTCATCATCTCGTTCGTCGTCCCGAGCGCCTCCGATGGCATAATGGTGTTAAAAGCTGATGCCACCTACCGGTCAAACTGATCCCCCAATAAAGATCGCAATTCTTGCCATGACCGCCCCACGACATTCTCGACGCGCCGCGAGACTGATGGTCACCTCAGATCCTTCAGCGCCACAGCACGCCCAAGGTGGCGGGACGCTCGTGATGGTCGTGGTTTTCATGGTCGCTTTGTTCGGTATGGCGGCGCTGGCCATTGATGTTGGCAACATGTACACCCAGCGACACCGAATCCAGGAAGCGATCGATTCCGCTGCACTGGCCTCCGTTCGAAGCTGGGCAGCGGCCGTAGCGTCAACGGAAGTCATTGCGACCGCCCAGAATTTCGCGATGATGAATGGAGCAGCGCAGGCCGATATTCAGACCGTCGAGCCGGGCTATTGGGTCTTGGCAACTCGGACGTTCGTCGGTCCCTTGTCATCGCTGCCCGCGCCGCTGCCGGCCGGAGCGGCCGCAGCCGTTCGGGTAACAGCACGAAAAACAGTTCGGATGAGCTTTGCCGCAATTGTTGGATTTCGGGAGATGAGCCCACGCCTCGAAGCCATCGCGATTGCGTCGCTTGCAAAGTCAGCGATACGCGTGGTGCCGTGGGCAATGTGTTTTGATAACGTGCCAAAGATCCCGTGTACCCTCGTGACGCTCAAGTGGTCCTCTGTGGACTATTCGCTCACCAACAGTTGTAGGGATGTAATGGGACGATCGCAGCACGGCGCGCTAAGTCTCGGCCAGCCAGGAGCGGATAACTACAGAGACAACATTATCAATGGCTACCCCGGCATCTTACGCGTGGGCGATTGTGTCCTTACGGAACCCGGCGATATGAACGGGCCGACAACACAAGGACTTGAGGCACGACTGCAGGGGCTACCGCCTTATACTTGCACTGCCAACCCCCAGTCCGAGCCGCCCAACAACAAGCGATTGGCCATTGTTCCGGCTATCACCAGCTTGCAGCTCAACGGACGAGCACAAGTGTGCATCACTGGCTTTTATGTAGTCGTGCTGGACGATATCGATTATGCAACTGGTGCGGTGAATGGCCGCTACCTGTATACGTACCAAGGCACGGAAGTCGACGCCAGCGCATCCCCCGTCGCCGGTCAACCGTCCGCAATTGGTTTGGTCAAGTAACTTCCGCAGAACCACGCCGCGTTATCCCGGCTGAACGATGACCCACGCCTTGCGCGTGCGTGGGCCGTCGAACTCGCAAAAGTATATTCCCTGCCACGTCCCGAACTGCAGTTTACCGTCGCGCACCAACACATGCACGCTGTGTCCCATCATGGACGATTTAACGTGCGCCGCCGTGTTCCCCTCGGCATGTCGGTAGCAGGAATCTTTCCACGGCACCGCTTTGTCGAGCGCATAGATCATGTCGGTGACCACGTCGGGGTCAGCATTTTCGTTGATGGTGATGCCGGCCGTCGTGTGAGGGACAAAACAAATGACGACTCCGTCCGTGATCCCCGCGTCCGCGATCACCTGTTGGACACGATCGGTGATCTCGATAAACTCTGTATGCTCGACGGTCCGGATGGTCAGTTCGTTGATCATGGCCCGCAACGGAGAGAGCCGGCGGGACTTACCGGCCCGCGCCGTCAGTAGATCAGCTTGCCGACACGCAGTTCGTTGCGGACGATCTCACCGGTCTCGGCGCTGAGGTCCACGTATCCGACCCAAGACTCGCGGCCGGGATTGGCCCGCGAACGCGCCCGCAAATAAACGCGCCACAATGCCGGCACGTCACCGTTGCTGAGCTTGCGCAGCGTCATCCGGACCTCCGTGACTTGCACGTTGGCAAGCGCAGGGTCGGCCATCGCCTTCGACAAGGCCGCCGGTGAGTCCAGCTTCCAGCGGTCGGTATTAATGACCTCGCCACTTTCGTAGCCGGTGAAATTTCTGTCAAAATTCGACCAGCGAGCATCCTCAAACAACCGCAAGGGCGTGCCGACACTGGTCAGCACCCCGTCCTTCACGCGGATGGTGGCCGCGTTATTGACGCGCGAGGTGTCGTACACAGTGACGCTCCATTCACGCGGGCGCATGTCACTGTCGGAATGCGTGCCCTCAATCCGTAACACTTGATTCTGTGCGCCCGACGGAAACTTCGCATTCGCAAACCCGACAGCTTCCCTTGCCGTGGGGACAGTCACCTCACTGGCCACCGCAACTCCGAAGCTGAATGCCACACCCATGGACAAACAAAGTATTTTCATCGCGTTCCCCAATAGGCTATGACCGACGGAGAGTCAACCAAGAAAGCAGACGTTCGGAGCTTGCACGCGTTGGCGATGGTGAATTCAATCCGCCGGGGGCCTGGACACAAACGTGTAGTCACCGCGAAACCGGACGGTCTGGGTATAGCTGCCGTCAACAGTCTGGGCCGATACTTCGAGCTTGATTGCGGCGACAATCTGCTGGGGTGCGATGCTCTTCACCACGATGTATCCCCGGTATGTCATCCCCTGCGATTCCGGCCCGAACCGATACGCCGAGAAACGAGCCGCAACGTCATCCGATGGGATCAGCAATCGCTTGCCGACCGCGACGTTCCGCAGTTCGAGTATCAATACCTGATCCTCCTCGGTATCCGGCCCATTCACGATCGTGTCCAAGTGCCGCTTGATCGTGAGCGCCAGCGGCTGGTCCGTCTGCCGATAAAATGTGGCGCGCGTCGAAGCAACATGCGCGCAGCCGGCAAGCACGAGCAAGCTCAGGATGGCGAAGGTTCTCATTAGCCCGCCAGTATGCCGCTAACTCTCGCGCACCGCAAGCCACGGCAAACCGACGGACGGCAAAAACGAGGCTTGCTCATGTTAGTAGGTTCTCATTAAACTGCGTTCCAATTCCGAATTGGGAGGAGCGCCACATGATCCCACCGAAAGCTTCCGCAGCGAGTCAGTCACAGACTATCTGGGCGTTTGACTTGGGTAAAGGTTCGATTGGTGAGGCCGTCCGACAGGGAACGAAGTTTCTTCACAAGGCGTCGCTGCTGATACCGGCAGACTTTGCCGAAACCCGCACCGCCAGAGACCGCCGTCGCATGTGGCGCACCCGGCAAGCTCACAAAGCCCGCGAGCAATGGCTCAATGAAGTCATGCGCAAAGCCGGTATCGAACCGATGAAAGGTCGGCAGGTTGGAAAAGTTGACGGCAAGTGGGTTGAGACGGCAAAAGGCGACCCACGACTTGAGCGCGAGTTTGCAGAGCCGGGCGATCCGACGTGTTACACGTCTTGCCTGCTTCGTATCAAATTGCTGCGTGGCGAGAAACTTGAACCGTGGCAGGTTTACAAAGCCCTTCATTCTGCGATTCAACGTCGCGGGTACGACCCGGACATTCCGTGGAAAACACGCCAGCAGCGCAAAGCCAAGTCAGGCGATGGTGAGGATGACGAAGCCGGTACGCAGGCGCGGATGGAAGAATTCGATAAGAAACTTGCCGCGCTCTCCAAAGGCAATCTAAAGCTTCACTACCCCTGCTATTTCGACGCTCACGAAATGGGACTGTGGGATGGCGATTCGAAGTTTACAGACCGGATTGATTGCCAAGCCAAGAGCACTCGCGACCAGATCGTTCCTCGCAAGCTCGTGGAGAAAGAAGTCAGCGACCTGATTGATGCAGCCACAAAGCACTATCCGAAGCTCGCGGGTCAAGCGAAGTATCTGCTCTACGGGCCAACAGAAACAGCTTACGCCTCTTTCGACGCCAAGCTTCGCAAGAAACACGGATTGCGCGAAGGCGGCGTCAACGACTGGCAAGGCGTAGTCGGCCAGAAAATTCCCCGCTTCGACAATCGCATCATCGGCAAGTGTGTGCTTATCCCGCGCCTTAACGTCTGCAAAATCCGCACCGATGAAAAGGGCGAGTTACATCCGCAGTCACGAATCGCAGCCGAAGTGGTGTTCCTGATGAAGCTCAAGAATATGCGGCTTCAAAGACTTGGCGGTATGCATGGGCTGACCGCAAAGGAGATTGGTGAGATTTTCGGTGACCCGAAACGGAGCAAGCTTGGACTCACACCGACACAATGGCGGAAGTGGTGCGAAAGGTTCGGCGGCCATCCTCTGCCCGGCCTTTTTGCGGAAGTTGAAGAACCACGCTTCTCAGGTCGCAGCCGTTTTTGCCGACCAGCTTTGGAAATCTTGAAACGTCTCATCCTCACTGGCGACACACCGCCGCAAGCACACGCCAAGGAACTTGCGCGGCTGAATGGAAATAGCACTCCCCTGAAAGGGTTGATCGAAGACGATCTCAAGTTCTTGCGACAAATGGGGCAGACGTGGGAAGGGATCTACATACCAAACCAAAAGCTCGACGCACTAGCGCGCTCGACTGGCGACGCGCACGAAGCTATTCGCCAACTTATCAGCTCGCAGAATGACCCGATTGTTCGCCATCGACTCACGTTATTTGCCGACCGTCTGGACAACCTCGCCGAGCAGTTCGGCACCCCGGATTTCGTGGTGTTGGAATTCGTCCGTGAAGATTTCATGGGCAAGAAAGCCAAGTTTGAATACCTCAAGTTTCAACGCGACCGCGCCCATGATCGAGCCAAAGCACGCGAAGAGGCAGCGAAGGCAGGCGCAACAGAGAATGCAGCCGGATTGAAGATGGAGTTGTACAAGGCACAGGGCGGTATCTGCCTATACACCGGTGAACCACTTGCGGTTACCTCGCTCGACGAATACGTGATTGACCACATTGTACCTCGCGCGAAGGGTGGCCCCGATGCAGCGGTCAATTACGCCCTTACAACGTGTCGCGCGAATGACGACAAACTTGATCAGACACCGTATGAATGGCTGTCGAAAACCTCAGGCTGGGATGCCTACGTCGCGCGTGTAAGGAAGTGCACTGTCAGCCTGCGCAACAAGAAAGTCTCGCTGCTTACATCGCCTGACGCAGAAACACTCGTTGATAAGTACACCGCGCTGGCGGAGACCGCCTGGATTTCCAAGCTGGCACAGACCATCATCGACCTGCGCTTCGGCTGGCCAGCCGGTATTGCCAACGGCGAGCGCAAAGTTATTGTCGTCTCTGGCGGACTGACGGGGCGTATCCGTCGCAAGTACAAGCTCAATAGTCTGCTCAATCCAGACGCCAAGTCCGAAGAAGAGGCAGAGACCAAAAACCGCAACGACGACCGCCATCACGCACTCGACGCGATGGTCATTAGCTTCATCCCCAACTGGGCGCGAAACGCGAAGGTTACCGGCTTCTTCCGCTTCCCGGACGAGATTCATCGCGAGACGTTCGCGAAGGAGATCGCGGAAGTGATACCGCAGAATGTTTGTTTCGAGAAACCCACACTGGCCGAAACCATTTACGGTGCGCGTGGCGAGGGTGAGGAGCAAATCATAGTGCAGCGCACAGAGCTGCTGTCACTAGCAATGAAACCGACCACACCCGGCAAAACAACGTTTGACCTAAAGTACGCTTCAATGCAGGCGCAATCTGTTCGTGACTCAGTCATCAAGGAGCGGCTTTTGGAATTTGTCGCGACCAACCCGGACGAAGCGGCGTGGCGGAAGTTCTGCGCGGAATTCCATCTCAAACGAAAGGGCGGCGCCGACGGTCCACGAGTGGAATGCGTGACGGTAAACGTTGGTAAACCGACAGAATACAAAGATATGTCGAAGGATGGCACCGGCGCATACCGCAAAGCGCTCAAAGGACACAAGGGGCAGATCGTCTACGCGCTGACGACGGTGGACAAGAAGGGTGCGAAGAAAGAGACAATCGAGGTTCGTCCGGTCTACGCCTTCGAATCATTCGCCAATGTTAGCGCAGCGCTACAGGCGGAGTTTGGCGCGGCAATTCAGATTAGGGGCATCTTCCAAAGCGGCTGTCTGATTCAGACCGACAAGGAAACATTTCATGCCACGAAGCCATTGCCACCGGGCAAGTATCTCGTGAACACCATCCGCACAGGCTCCAAAGACGTTAAGCTTACGACAATGGATGGAAGAACTCACCCGGACATTCCGCGCTACAGCGTTGCGAACTTACTCGCAGCCGGAATGAAACGACTGGACTGATTGCCATGAGCCATCACATCCTCCACATCTTTCAGCATGGCGCGACGCTCGCGCGTGAACGCGGGTTTATCGTGTGTCGCGCTGAGGATAAGACAGAGCGAAAGCTGCCGCTAGAGGACGTTCGCGCGGTCATCATCGCGGCGCGTGGCGTGTTGCTCACTTCCAACTTTCTATCAGCCATGATGGAACAGGATGCCATCGTATTACACTGCGATGAGAAGTATCAGCCGTGCGGGATCACAGCACCGCTGGCACGCGTCGTGGACTTGCAGGCGTTCCAACATCAGACTGACCAGCCCAAACGGCTCAATGGCCGGCTGTGGCATGTGTTGATGCGCGGCAAGACGTTAAATCAGAATCGCGTGCTCCAACATCGGAAGCTTCAGTCGTCGTATTTGGAAGCGGCATTGCGCCGGGATGAGTTTGACGAGGCGAATTGCGCGAAACGATACTGGCAACTCTTCTTTCCGGCAATCGGTTGGTCGACGACAAAACGGGACCGCAAGGAAGACACCGCCCCGAACCAGATGCTTAACTACGGGTACGCTGTCCTCAGCGCCCTCTGCCATCGCAGCCTCATCGTTCACGGTCTGTCGCCCCAACTTGGAGTGCATCACAAGCCGCGTTATCGTTCTGATCCCCTCGTTTATGATTTGATGGAGCCGTTTCGTCCTGCCGTGGAACTCATGCTTGCGGAGTTCATGCTCGAACCAGAAGTCACGATGAAGGCTTGGGCCAAAAAAGTCGGCACGGAACTACGCGAACGGCGTGTCAAGCATGGGGATTTCACTCTGAAACTCATGGATGCGATCGATGCTTCGGCGAATTCATTGGCGCGCGCGTATTCTTCGCTTTCCTCGACTGACTTCTGGGTGCCGGAACTTCCGCAGGCTGCCACGGCGGCATGAACAATAGTCCGTTCAGCATGGGCTGGCTCATGACCATGTTCGACTTACCGGTGATGACTCCCGACGAGCGCAGAACGGCCAGCCAATTCCGCAAGGACCTGCTCGACCACGGATTCCTCATGATTCAGTTCTCGGTTTATGCGCGACCTTGCGTGAACTTCGAGCAATTGAAGAAACACATCGGCGACATTCAGCACCTCGTTCCACCCGCCGGCAACGTCCGGCTGCTTTTCATCACGGACGAACAGTGGGGAAAGAGCGTGACAGTGATCGGCCCGAACTACAACCAAGGGAAACGCGCAGTTGCTCCGAAGGTGCCCGATCAAGTGGAGTTCTGGGAGTAAAAACAGAGCCTCGCTGCCGTGCTAAGCAGTGGGCAGCGAGGCTCATAATCAGTTAAGGCTTCCCCCGGAAACGCGTAACTTGGCGTAACTACATCAAACTCAGCCCCATCCCGCAAGCCTATTCTAACTCACGCGCCTCTGGGGGGAAGCCAAAACGGCTTCGCTGGTGGGGCGCGGGCTGCGCGGATTCTAACTCAC
>CAZMKD010000069.1:0-24175 GCA_964566575.1 uncultured Verrucomicrobiota bacterium | reverse complement strand
TCCACTGGCGCAAGTCCGGCGGCAAGAGCAGGGGTGTGTCCCGATCAACATTGACGAGTCGTGCTGGCATGTCTCTCATACACTACAACCCGTCCTTCGATTCAAGAAAACTCGCGCGCCAAAGTCCGACAGGCTGCTAGGCATGGCATACGGCGACTTGTTATTCACGCTCCAAGGCGGCAGCGGCGGAGGGGGAAGGACCCTTGATACTGCCCAGTTTGCTGGTGGAGGAGGTGGTGGAGGCGGAGGTGCGGTAGAGATTAACGCACTCAGCAACGTTACCGTCGCTGGAAGCGTGTTGGCAGCAGGCGGGACAGGCATTAACAACGGTGGTGGCGGAGCGGGTGGCGGGATTCTGATTCAGGGTGTGATAGTCGCGCTCTCGGGGTCCGTGAGCGCGGTGGGCGGTGGTACTTCCACATGTTGCCCAGGCGGTGGTGGCGGGGGACGAGTACTCATTCTCACAGCGAGTGGTACTTTGGCAAGTGGCAGTCTCGCCTCGAATGTAAACGTGTCGGCTGGTGGCACAGCTTCCGGCACCGGCCAACCCGGCTACAAGGTGGTTTCGATTGCTGGTGTTCCAAACCACGCGCCGGTGGCCAAGTGCCGCAACGTGACGCTCGGCGATAGCGCCAATTGCAGTCACCTCGACGCCTCGATTGACGACGGCTCGTTCGATCCCGACCCAAGTGACACGATCACTTTGGTGCAGTCGCCGCCTGGACCCTATCCAATTGGCAACACCAGCGTCACCTTGACCGTGACCGACAATCACAGCGCCTCCGCTAATTGCACTGCGACTGTGACCGTGCTAGGCGGCGACAGTACCTGTACGAACCTCCATGTCATCACCTTGGCCGACAGCGGTGGCGGCTCACTACGTCAGGCACTGGCCATCGCTACTAACGGTGCCGTCATTGACGCTTCTTCGATCACCGGCACGATCACGTTGACCAGTGGCGAACTCTTCATCAGCAACAGCGTGAATATCGTCGGGCCCGGCCCCGCCAATCTGGCCGTTAACGGCAACTTCCCCAATACCACGAACCGCGTGTTCAACATTCAAGGGTCGGGTAAGACCGTCGTGATTTCCGGCCTGACCATCACAAACGGCCACATTGACGACGTTGGCGGCGGCATCTACAAGAACGGCGCGACGTTGACCATTAGCAACTGTACCCTGAGCAGCAACTCGGCCTCCAGCGACGGCGGCGGCATCTACAACGTCGGTGCAGCGCTGACCGTCGTCAACAGCACTCTGAGAGGCAACTCGGCCGCCTCAGGCGGTGGCATCTTCAACTACGGCTCAACGTTGATCGTGGTCAACAGCACCCTGAGCAGCAACTCGGCTACCGGATGGGGCGGCGGCATATATGGCCAAATTTTGAATAGCTACGTGACCGTCGTCAACAGCACGCTCAGCGGCAACTCGGCTTATAAGGGTGGCGGCATTGCTCAATATCAAGGGGTCGTGACCGTCGCTAACAGCACGCTGAGCGGCAACTCAGCCTCCATCGGCAAGTCCATATACAACTCGGCCGTGAACATTGGCGGGACTCTGGAGATCGGAAACACCATCATGAACGCTGGCGGTGGTTTCTACGCCAACATTTACAATGAAGGAGGCACGGTGATTTCGCGTGGGTATAATTTGAGCAGCGATGCGGGCTTCTTCTTGCCCAGCGCAACCGGTGACCAGGTCAACACTGATCCGATGCTTGGCCCGTTGCAGGACAACGGCGGACCAAACTTCACCCATCCGCTGCTCGCCGGCAGTCCAGCCATTGACCGAGGCAAGCGCGACGCCGTCCCGTCGCTGGCGGCCAACACCGACCAGCGAGGCGAGCCACGACCGTATGATAATCCCGACGTCAGCAACGCTGCCGGCGGCGACGGCAGTGACATCGGCGCTTACGAAACGAGCCAACTGCGGATCACAACCATGAAGAAACTCGGCAACGATCTCTGGCTAGATTTTACGTCAGTTCTCGGCACGAATTACATCGTTCAGAGCAGAGCCGATCTCGTCGATGGTGATTGGGGTGCTCTCTCTGGCCCCATTGCCGGAAACGGCGGCATCGCTCAGACCACATTATCCAACGCCTTTAGCTCGCCCCAACAATTCTTCCGCATTCGACTGCAACCGTGAGCGTCGGTCTGTACCGAGGCTGTCATCCCGCATCGTAGAGCATCGATGAATGTCGTGCAGTCGGCCACCGATCTTGCCGTCAGCTACACGAACGTCAGCCCGAACATCGTTCTGACCGGCAGCGGGGATGTGACGACGAACTATCTCGATGCCGGCGCGGCGACCAACGCCCCAACGCGGTTCTACCGCATCCGTCTCGTGCCATAGCCCTGCGTGCGTCAGGCTGGTCAACGGTGGGGCGACCGGTTAGACTACCGGTACGACGATGGAACGCGAAACGCCACTGCTCGAAGCCAAACCGTCGGGGTGGAACTTTTTCTGGTACTGGTTTTTCTTCTGGCTGATCGTGCCGCCGATTATCGCCGTGGTGAAACGCAATTCCACCGTGCTGCGCATCTATGAGGACCGAATCTCCCTGGAGGAAGGTTGGCTGCGCAAGGAGGTTACCGACGTGTTCATTGCCGACATCCGCGGTGTCGAGGTGAAGCAGGGGATCTGGCAACGGATGTTTGGCCTCGGCGATCTCTTCATTGGCACCGCGGCGGTCGATGGCTGGGAAGACACTGTGCGCGGACTACCGAACGCGATGAAAATTCGCGAGTTGATCCTGACACAGCGGCGGAAGGTTGCCGGTAAGACCCTGTAGCAGCGCTCATAGACCGCCGCTACAAAACGTCATCCCCACAACTTCGCCGGATACTCGCCGTTCGCGATCAGCTTGCGGATGCCCTGAATCACGAGTGGCCGGTCATCCTTGTAGGTCACGCCGAACCACGTGGACGACGTGCGGAGCACTTTGCACGTCACGCGGCCGTCGTTGACGAGCATATTGACAGTCGTTGGGATCAGCATCTCGCTCTTCTCTTCGTGGCCGCGCGCTTTGAGGAACTTCTCCAGCTCGACGCGCAGGTGAGTGAACAAAGTCGGCGTGAAGCCCCAGAAGTTCATTGAGACGGGTTCGTCGCCGGTCAGTGTTTGGTCGCCTTGCCGGGCGCCGTTGCCAGACTTCTCGATTTTCAGCATTTCGACGATTTGTTTCAACCTACCGCCATTGTCTACCCGGCAGACGCCACGAGCGACCGTGCCATGTTCGCTCAAGGTCTTGCGCAGAGTAAAACCGACCATCGAGTAGTCGTTGGAGTCATTGCGCGTTTGCCGGAGATGTTCGCCAAGCACCAAGAACGCGTCGGCGCCGTAGAAGTCGTCGGCGTTGATCATGGCGAACGGCTCGTGAATCGCCGACTCAGCCACGAGGATGGCGTGGCCGGTGCCCCACGGTTTGGTGCGACCGGGTGGGATGGTGAAGCCGGCCGGTATCTTGTCCAATTCCTGAAACGCATACTCGACCGGCAGGCGTTTCTCGAATTTGCTGCCGACAACTTCCCGGAAGGTCTGTTCGATGTCTTTGCGGATGACAAACACTACTTTGCCGAAGCCGGCGTGCATCGCGTCGTAGATGGAGTAATCGATGATAGTCTCGCCGCTTGGTCCGACCGGGTCGATTTGTTTGAGGCCGCCATACCTGCTGCCCATGCCCGCGGCAAGGACGAGTAAAGTCGGTTGTGTCACGGTCGGCATTTTACGGTTTCAGAGTTTGTGAAACGACCAAGATCCACAGGCGTCAGACGCCAGCCGCCGCCGAGTTTTTGCATGGCCGCGTTGATTTCATTTACGTAACCCGAGATAAAGCCTCCGCTGCCCCCGCCGCCGCCCGTCCACACGGTCAGGAGCACGAGTTGACCGTTCAAGATGAGGAAAGCCGGTTGGCTGCTATCGCCGGAGACTTTGTCGCGGTAAAACGGCTTGCGCGCCTCATCCGCGGGCATGGCAAAGGAGATCCTCGTCGCATTGGTGGCGGACGGGTAAAGCGCTGCAATATCGGAGATCAGGGCCTCTTGGTTCTGGTTGAAACAAAGCGCTGGGATTCCGTTGAGAGAGGCGGGGAAGTAATGGGTGAAATTGGCGGGCAACACCTTGGCGAAGTCGATCCAATTGCGCGGGACGTTGGCATCCAGTACGCCGACTTGCAAATCGGTGTTTGTGATTTGCATCGAGTCGGTGAGCGTACGCGTCACGACGGTATTGCTCCTCGAGATAAACCGGAGTTGTGTGCCGTTCGGTATCACGTAGTGATGGGCGTAGATCAGGTGGCGCGGACTGATCAAGGTGCCGGCGCGACGGGTGGCACTTTCCCACGGGCAACAACCGTTGGTGCTGAACTGCATGCCATACGAGTTGTACACGGCGACACAAGAGAGGTCGAACCCCGTCGCCCAGCAGGTGCGGCTGCGCACGTACTTGGCCCGGGTGTGGTCCAGAGCGGTGAAGATGTTCAGCGTGCGCCCCGCCAGATTGGTCTCAATCGCCACCGTGGCGGCGTACCGTGCTGTATTCTTGTCTGCTGCATCGGCGGGTAGCCGATCGTGCAGGTTGCTGAGGATAATGGCGGCTACGGCGATTCGTAACATGATAAAACTGGCGGAGGGAGCGGGATTCGAACCCGCGAGGGCTGTTACACCCCACACGCTTTCCAGGCGTGCTCCTTAAACCACTCGGACACCCCTCCGAAATTTGTGACTTGGCCAGATTACTCTGCGGGTTTGGATTCCGTCAAATGATTCAACAGCCAATCCTCGTTGAGCGGCCCGAGGTGGAACTGCTTGGCGGCTTCCTCGGTTGCTTTCAGCTTTGTCATGCCGGGTTCGTGTTCAAGCAAGTCCAGCGCAAAGGTCAGTGCCTTGGCCAGCGTTTCGGCATTGGCGCTCATGACTTGCCACGCTCCTCACCGCGCTCCGAGCGGGGCGAGCGTGGTGAACCCGCCGCCCGCTGCAACCGGTCGCGAATGGCCAACCCCATGCCTTCCACCGGCGGTAGCACACACAGAATGCTGACGACACCCTGTGAGTCCAGCACTCGGAACGCAGCGAATAATCGCTTGGCATACCGATCCCACTCGCCCCAGTGGCCGAAGCTGGAAACGAAATCAGTAGTCTTGTCGAGCAGCGGCAACATCTCGTCACAGATGATCGCGCCGGCACGATGACCGCGATTGCGCAGGTCAATCGCGCGTGCGAGCATCTGGTTGGCGATGTCGTCCATCGCGCCTTCGAACAACTCTACGCGCGCTCGCGGCGCGTAGTGTTGCTGGCTCATGCCGGGGCTTGCGAGACCCTGCTTCGCCACTTCATCGGCCACGCTGGGCGCGAGCGTGACCGGACCGACGACGGTTTCGAGTTGTTCGCGTGTCAAGCCGCCGGGACGCAGGATGGCCGGGGGACATTGTGTGAGGTCGAGCACGGTGGACTCCACTCCCATCAACGTCGGTCCCGCATCGAGGATCAGATCGACGGTCGAACCGAGGTCTTCAATCACATGCTCGGCACGAGTTGGGCTGGGCCGACCGAACTTATTCGCGCTGGGGGCGGCAATGGGGAGGCCGGCTTCCTCCAAGAGCATCGCTGCGACAGCGTGACGCGGCATCCGCATCGCGACGGACGGGCGACCGGCGGTGACCTCGTCGGGAACGCGCGCAGCCTTCTCGACGACCATCGTCAACGGCCCCGGCCAGAATTTCTCGGCGAGCGTTTCGAATGTGGCCGGCAACGATTTCGCGAGTGACCGGGCCATCGCAAGGTCACGAACGTGAACGATCAGCGGATCCCAATTCGGCCGTTGCTTGGCAGCGAAGACTCGGGCGATGGCGGTTTTGTCAAGCGCGTCGGCGCCGAGGCCGTAGACCGTTTCGGTCGGGAAGGCGACGATGCCGGACTTGCGGAGCAGCGTTGCGGCGCGTTGGATGTGGACGCGCTGCGGGAAGTCGGGATTGACCGTGACGATGTTGCTGTTCTTTTTCGACACGAGCGGTATCATACTGAGTCCCGTGAAAAATACAGCGATTCTTCTCGTGGATTGCCCCGACCGGAAGGGGATCGTGGCCGAGATTTCGGAGTTTCTCTACCGGCATAACGCCAACATCATCCACAACGACCAGCACCAGGATGCAGATCTCGGGCTATTTCTGACGCGCGTGGAGTGGGCACTGGGCGATTTCAAATTGGGAGTGGCTGAGTTCAAGTCAGCGTTCCAGCCGATCGCCAAGAAGTTCGTGATGAACTGGAGGCTGGAAACCTCGGCGGTGCGGCCGCGGATGGCGATCATGGTATCGAGTCATTTGCATTGCCTCGCCGACTTGCTGTACCGGCACGAGAGTGGGGAACTCGCTTGCGACATCCCGGTCATCATCAGCAACCACGAGGATGCGCGACGGTTGGCGGAGTTTCACGGAATTGCGTTCGAGTGCCTTCCCGGCAAGGCCGAGGACCGCCAACTGGCGGTGCTTAAAGAGCACTCGGCGGATTTCATTGTGCTCGCGCGCTACATGCAGATTTTGTCCGGTGACTTTGTCGGCCGGTATCCCCAGCGCGTCATCAACGTGCATCATTCGTTCTTGCCGGCATTCAGCGGGGCGCGGCCGTATCACCGCGCGTTCGAGCGCGGTGTGAAACTCATCGGCGCGACCAGTCATTACGTGACGGAAACACTCGATGATGGGCCGATTATCGAGCAGGATGTCGTCCGGATTTCGCATCGGGACCAACTCGAGGACTTGATGGAAAAGGGTCGGGATCTTGAGAAGGCGGTGTTATCGCGGGCGGTGCGATGGCATCTGGACCATCGCATCTTGGTGTACGCGAGGAAGACGGTCGTCTTCGACTAATGGCGAAATCACTCAGGGCCTATCGCTTTGGGAAAAGTGACACACGCTTTTCAAGCTTTACAGGTAAGGTGAGAAGTTCAAATTCATCATCTTCAAGCGCGGCATGAACAATTTCGATAAGACCGGCGACCCCGCCGGCTCTTACCGGCAAAAGAAACCGCAGATTATCGTCACCAGACCTGAGTAAATCGTTCTTGTCCGGTAGGCTGGGGGACTGGCATCCAGGCTGCTCAAGAATGGTTGATGAATTTGCAGCCGGAATTTGTAAGCACCAGGTGCGTCCTGATCGCCGAGGATGATGACCGCATGGCCCGGATGCTGGCGACCGCGTTGCGGCAAGAGGGATTCCAAGCCCATCGTGTGCGCGATGGGGTCGAAGCCCTCAATTACATCCTTTCCGACAAACCCGATGTCGTTCTTCTGGACCGACGACTCCCACGACTTTCGGGCGATGAAGTTTGCCAAATGGTGCGCAAGGCCGAGTCGGTGCGACACACTCCCATCGTGTTCATCTCGGGCCTTGTCTCGGTGGCCAACCGGTTAGAGGCTTTTCAACTCGGCGCGGACGACTATGTGACCAAGCCGTTTGCTCTGGATGAAGTGCTGGCGCGCGTGGAAGCGGTCCTGCTGCGGGCGTCGCATTGTCGGTGATGCGGAAGTTTTGGCGCGCCCGGAGGGACTCGAACCCCCAACCTTCTGATCCGAAGTCAGAAGCTCTATCCAATTGAGCTACGGGCGCGTTGCCGGCACGCGGCCTATTTACGCCGAAGCGCCGTTCGATTGCAATCAATTGCTGGCGCGGCCGCGCCGGTTACGGCATATTCGCGGCATGAAACCGACGGCCGAATCCCGCCGCCATTTCGCCAGCGATAATTACTCCGGTGCGTGCCCCGAAGTGATGACCGCGCTTCAAGCGGCCAATCAAGCGCACACGCCGAGCTACGGCGCGGATCCGTGGACAGCACGCGCGACGCAGTTGATCCGCGAGCTTTTCGAAAGCGATTGTGAGGTGTTCTTCGTCTTCAACGGCACATCAGCCAATTCTCTTTCGCTCGCCAGCTTGTGCCAATCCTACAGTCGCGTGATCTGTTACTCGCACAGCCACCTGGTCTGCGACGAGTGCGGCGCGCCCGGCTTTTTCGCGCATGGCACAACGCTGCAAGGCGTGTTTGCACCGGATGGCAAGCTGACTCCGGTACTCGTCGAGAACGCCGCCGCTGAGCGCACGGACATTCATCACAACAAAGCGACCGCGCTCAGCATCACCCAGGCGACTGAGCTTGGCACGGTGTACGGTTTGCATGATTTGAAAACGCTCAGCGCGACCGCGAAGAAACTCGGCCTCGGCTTTCACATGGACGGCGCGCGCATTGCCAACGCCATCGCCTCGCTCGGCTGCAAACCGCGTGAAATCGTCGCCGGGCTCGATGTGCTCAGCCTTGGTGGCACAAAAAACGGTATGATCGCCGCCGAAGCCGTTGTCTTCTTCAATCGGGAGTTGGCGCGCGATTTCGAATACCGGCGCAAACAGGCCGGTCAGCTTTCCTCGAAAATGCGCTTCATCGCCGCGCAATGGATCGGCGCGCTCGAAACCGGCGCGTGGCTCCGGTATGCGAAGCACGCCAACGCCATGGCCGAACGCTTGGAGAAAACTTTGCGCGACGTAAAAATTCTCTATCCCCGGCAAGCGAACGCCGTTTTTGCGGCGCTACCGGCCAACGCCTGTGACCGACTTAGGGCGAACGACTGGAAATTCTACAACGATGTCGGCCCGGATGGTGTGGCGCGACTGATGTGCTCGTGGGACACCACCGAAGCCGACGTGGACAACTTCTGCCGGGAAATCGCGGAGGCGATCCGGTGACAAGGCTGCAGCAACAGAAATTCGTCCGCATCCTCTTCGACGAGTATCACAGCGAAAGTTGGACGGTGTCCGAGTCGCGCGCGAATGAGATGCAGCCTGACCGGCCCGGCTACTCTTCTTATCGACAAGCCGCCGACACGCTGGCGGCTCGCGATTTCACAGTTCTGCGCAATCTCGACAAATCGTTGACGACGATCGACGCGGACGTGCTCGCGTTGCTGCATCCGTGCGAATCGAAATGGGAGCGCACGACCTCCGGCAATTCACCGAAACTTTCGCCGCAAGAAATCGACACGATTGTGCAATTTGTCGAGAAGGGCGGGGGATTGCTGGTCATCAGCGAGTACGAGCACGATAAGTACGGCGACAATCTCAACGAATTGCTCGCTCGTTTTGGTTTGGAAATTGAGAACACCACCATCTTCGACCGTGAGCACTGTCTGGCCGGTAACCCGGCGTGGTTTTTCGCCGACGTGAACTCGGGCGACTCTGCACTGATGCACAAGGTAGAGCAAGCGTGTTTCTACCAAGCCGGTTCCTGTCGCGTCACCGGCAAGGCCACAATTCCGCTGCGGTCTTCCTCACAAGCCGGTCTCATCGGAGTTGCGCAACACGGCAAGGGTCGCGTCGTGCTGGTGACTGATTCGATGCTCTTTGGCGACGAACGTTTTGCCGATTACTCGCACCGGCAACTGTGGCTGAATATGATTTACTGGGTCAGCGCCCCGGCGTTTGCGCGAACTGCGGTGGATGCGCCGGTATCGAAGGCAGCGCAATCGCCGGCATGGTCGTCGTTAAAGGGCGCGATCAACGCACTCCGTGTCCTGCAAGACGCCGACGGCACGATTGCCGCCGACAAGCACGACGAAGCCAAGCATCTCACGCAGGCCGCTGCCGGCGCCGTGCAAGCGCTTGCGTCGGCATTTCCGCACGAGAGCGATTATCTCGACCAACTGTTACTCGATCTGGATGTATGGGTGGCCGGTGGTTTCCAGAAGCCGGACTTTACGAAGTCGCTCGCGCTCTTCAACCCGCAGAAACACCGGCGGCACAACATCGAACACCTCTGGGTCATGCCGATGTACACGCCCAATGCGTCGAGCGACTGGCGATTCGAGGCACTGATCTATCGCGGCCCGTGGCCGGACTGGCTGGCGGAACTGGAGCGCACGCAGTATCGGAACGACAAGCTCGTGCCCGGTCACTTCGTGGATTTCACAGCGGGTTACGCCAGCGAATGCGCTGTGCTCTTCCCGGAGACCGTGCAGGTGGCCGGTAAAGGCTCAAACAATTTCGCCACGATCTTCTGCGACCGGGAAGCGAGCCGGTATCAGCGCATCGTCAGCAAGGCCGCGAAGATCACGCAGCTCGAAATGCATCCGCAGTTGGAATGCTTCTTCAATTCGCTGCCGCTCATCCAAAACACGTATGGCCTGTGGGATTTGATCCACGACAAATCCCACAGCGTTGGCGAACTGCCGTTCGACCCGTTCATGATCCGCCAACGCGCCCCGTTCTGGATGTACGGACTGGAAGAATTGCGCGTTGACCTGCGCGCCTTCCACGAAGCGACGCGGCTGGCCACGCCCGGGGCGTGGCTGGCGCGGGAAGGTTTCCCGTTTGCGCACTACGTCAGCTACGCCATCCTGTTCGACCGCATCTACCGGTTCCCGATTACCGGCACGCGCGTCCACAACTACGACGGACTCGGCGGCCAACTGTTATTCTCCTACCTCCACCAGCACGACGTCCTCGTCTGGCACAACAACCGCCTCAGCGTCCGCTGGGACGCGCTCGATGCCGGCATGGACGGTCTCCGGCAAGAACTGCTCGCGCTCTACAAACTCGGCTCCGACTGCTCAAAGATGAACTTCTGGCTGGCCGCGCACGACCTGATTGCGAAATACGTCCCGCCGAACGTCGCGAGCAAGTGGAAGAAAGACACGCGTGCCATCACCGACGAATCCGACCCCAAGAAATGGATCGACCTCGTCCACCCCGACGAATTCCCCCTCGGCAACTTTCACGCGAATCTGCAAAAGAAAATGGCGGCGGGCTGATTCACCACCAAGACGCCAAGACACCAAGTCCTCGGTAGGGCGTGACCGCCGGGCGCGCCGCAATCTCCGGTGACTCGCGCTTCCACGTTTACCTTGCACTGGGCAATCCGCCGTCTTAGACTTTGCGCCAATCGTCAGTCCCGTCTTGCTGGCAGGAACACCTGACCGGTGTGGATATGATTGGTAGAGGTCCGCAATTGGTCATCTGCTTTTTGACGACAGCTTGTAGGAATTGGAGGGAACAGCCGAATGGGTAAGAACGCCGAAAACACTCCGTGGTTGCAGGCAATCATTCAGGTTCTCAAAGAGGCCGCTAAGCCGATGCATTACACTGAAATTGCGCAGGCCGTCATTGACGAAAGGTTGCGAAAGGATTACGGGGCGACACCAGCCGCGACCGTAAATGCCAACATCACGTGGGATCTGAAGCACCGGCCAAAGAAAACACCCTTCGTCCAAGTTGCTCGGGGAATGTTTGCACTCCAACAGGCTGAGGGCAGCGGAGCCGGTGCGCCCTTACCAATTGAGCCGCCACCAGATGCGCCACCAGACGCGGAAAAGGAAACCGTCGAGGAAAGCGCGGTCATCATCCAAGCCTTCGGGATGTTCTGGCGGCGCGACAAGGTTCAGTGGAGCAACGCTCCCAACTTGCGCGGACAGCAACAGCAGGAGGCGACTGTCGTCGATTTCTGTGATCAGCGTGGCGTCTATCTACTTCACGATGGCCAGCGTGTGGTGTATGTAGGACAAGCCGCCGACCAGCCCCTTGGACGCCGCTTGTATCAACATACAACTGACAGGTTGAATGGACGCTGGGACCGGTTTTCTTGGTTCGGCATCAGACGGGTGACAGCGGACGGTAAGCTAGTCGATGCTGACCTGAAGAATGTATCAGCCGCCGATATTATCACAACGTTGGAGGCCTTGCTCATTGAAGGCCTTGAACCGCCGCAGAACCGGAAGCGCGGGGAAGACTTCAGTGCAGTGGAGTATCTGCAAGCGGAAGACCCCAAACAGAAGGCTCAGCAGGCCAAAGTTCAACTTGCGGATTTGATGTCGAAACTTGGCTAGCCAGCACGAGGTTTTTGGGCTCATCGCCACTCGTGCTTCGGGTACTTGCGCTGGAGTTCCAGTTTGAGCTTGGGATACGTCTCGCGCCAGAAGCCGGCAAGATTCTCGGTGACTTGGACAGGGCGATTGTTGGGCGCGAGGATTTCGATTCTGACCGGCACACGACCACCGGCAATCGTGAGCGAGTTCGTGCCATACAAATCCTGAATCTTCGCGGCCAACGTCGGCGGACCGTCGGCAGAGTAGGTGACCTTGGCGCGCCGGCCAGACTTCAACTCGATTCGTTCCGGCGTGTATTCGTCTACCCACGCTTGCTGCTGAGCGGAGAGCCACGATTTCACGACAGGCCAGACCGGTTTGTCTTTGATTTCCTTGTAGCCGACAGCGCCGTGGCAGACTTGCTCGACGAGTGTCGCGCGGTCTTCCTCGGTGATACCGGGCAACTTCAAGTCCGGCATCCATTCGCGCAGCCAATTCACCCGGAGAATCCACTGCTCGATGGCATCGTTCCATTCGTTGAGGACGAGCCGTTTGGCGAGCACTTCGCCCGCCAGCATCCGGGCGGCTTCGTCGCGCGGAACGTCGTCGGTCGGTTTCGATTCCAGCACGAGGTCGCGGAAGCGGCGTTGAACGCGACAGACGACACGGCGCGTGGCCGCATCGAAGACCACTTCGCGAGCTTCCTGAAAATCTTCCGGGAAGAGTTGCTTGAGCCATTCTTCTTTGACCTCGGTGCAGAGATTCAGCAACACGTTCAATTCCTTGCCTTGGATCTCGGCGATCTCGGTGGCGACGAACAGCGGCGCGGTTATGACGCTTTCGCGCGCGAGCAAACCGCGGCGTCCGTGGATGATCTCGCAGCGCAGCGTGCCGGCATCGAGGCGACGTGCCAGATAATCGGAGAAGCCGACAAGGATGCATTTCTGGATGGCGTCGTTGCTGACGGGCTTCTCGCTGATGTCGAGCTTCTCACGTTTGGCGATGTCGATGAATTGTTCGTAGAGCGGACCGACCTGCCGGGCGCTTTGGGCGTGGATGCCGAGACGTTTGCAGCGACCGAGGTCGTAGCCGTTCCGGTCGGCGTAACGCCACGCGCGCATGAGAACGAACATGTCGGAGGCGGTCTCGCCGCCAAAGAGTTCGTCGCGATCATCGCGGACTTGCCGGCCATCGCCACGCGTGAGTAGCGAGCGACCTTGCGTGAGCGCGGCAATGAGCGCGACTTGCCGGACGCAGCCGTATTCCTGCGCCGCCAGCAACATGCGTGAATACCGGGGATGCAGCGGGAACGCGAGCATGCGGCGACCGAGGCTGGTAATCTGCCGGTGATGGTCAATCGCGCCGAGGTCTTCGAGTAGAAGTTCGGCGCGTTCGAGCGATTTGGGTTCCGGTGGTTCGAGCCAGTGGAACGTCTTCACGTCGTCCACACCGCTCGCCTTCAATGTGAGCACGACTTCAGCGAGGTCGAGACGTTTGATTTCCGGTAGCTCGTGGACGGGACGCGATTCGTGTTCGCGTTCGGTCCAGAGGCGGAGACAAACGCCGGGCGCGGTGCGGCCGGCGCGGCCTGTGCGTTGGTCGGCGCTGGCGCGGCTGATTCTCTCGATGAGCAGTGTATTGATGCCGCGATACGGGTCGTACCGGGGGATGCGCGCGAGGCCGCTGTCGATCACGAGGCGGACGCCGTCGATCGTGAGCGAAGTCTCGGCGACATTGGTGGAGACGACGACTTTGGGTTTGTCATACCGGGCAACGGCGGCGTCCTGGTCGTTGGGCGGCAGATCGCCGTGGAGCGGCAAGACGAGGAACCGGCTGCCATGCCGGTCACGGACGGCTTGGACGGTGCGGCTGATTTCGTAAGCGCCGGGCATGAAGACGAGGGCATCGCCTTCGAAGTGCCGGTCGAGTTCTTCGGCGGCAATGTCCCAGACCGGCATGTCGCCGACCGGTTTGTCGAGATGCTCGATGGTAACCGGGAAGGTGCGACCGGAAGATTCGAGGACGAGGCAAGGCTGGAGATACTTCTCGACCGCGCCGACGTCGAGTGTAGCGGACATGACGATAATGAGCAGATCGGGCCGCGTGGTTTCCTGGATTTGCAGCGCACGCGCGAGGGTGATGTCGCCGTAGAGGTGGCGTTCGTGGAACTCGTCGAAAATGACACACGAGAGGCCGGTTAGTTTCGGGTCAGACAGCATTTGCCGCAGCAAGACGCCTTCGGTGACATACCGGATTCGGGTGTGTTTGCTGGTCATGTCGTCGAAGCGGATTTGATAACCGACTTCGTTGCCGACGCGGCCGCCACGCGACTGGGCGACCCAGCCGGCCAACAGGCGCGTCGGCAAGCGCCGCGGCTGGAGAATGACGGCTTGGCCATCGCCGAGTTTGCCGTCGTCGAGGAGAAACTGCGGGACTTGCGTTGACTTACCGGAGCCTGTGGGGGCGGTGAGGATGAGACGTTTATACTTCGCCGTCGCGGCGAGCAGGGCGTCTTTAATCTCGACGATGGGCAAGTCTTGCGGTCTCATGCGCAGGAGACGTTATATCACATGAAGACAGTATTGAAGGTGGAGAAGCTGCGGCTCGAACGCGGCAACGTGGTGATCCTCAATGTCGTATCGTGGCAGGTGCGGCGCAGGGAGCACTGGGTGATTCTCGGCGCGAACGGGTCCGGCAAGACGTCGTTGTTAAGCGCCTTGGCCGGTTATCTCTCCGCAACAGCGGGGGGCATTGAAGTGCTGGGCAAACGCTACGGCGAGAGCGATTGGCGGGAGTTGCGCAAGCGCGTGGGGCTGGTGAGTTCTTCGATCCGTCAGATGATGGCGGATGACGAGCCGGCCCTCGAGACGATTATCAGCGGGCGATACGCCGTGATTGATTTGTGGGGACCGGTATCCAACGCCGACCGGCAACGCGGCTGGCAACTGCTCCGGCGAGTCGAATGCGAGCCTCTCGCCGACCGGCCATGGGGCGTGTTATCGCAGGGTGAACGGCAGCGAATTCTGATCGGGCGGGCGCTGATGGCGCGACCGGCGCTGTTGATTCTCGACGAGCCCTGCGCTGGACTGGACCCGGTCGCGCGCGAACATTTTCTGCAGTTTCTGCAACGACTGCGGGGGGCGACGTTGGTGCTGGTCACGCATCACGTCGAGGAGATCATGCCAGTGTTCACGCACGTCCTGGTCTTGAAGGCGGGACGCGTATTCGCCGCCGGGCGGAAGGGGGCGGTGATGACGACCGATAGATTGCAGGACGCATTTGGCACGCCGGTCAAGTTGCGGAAGATCGACAAGCGCTACACGCTCGCGGTGAAACCTAACGCGCGTGTCGTTACCTAACTTGCTGGAACGGCGGCCGATGGCGCGTCTTTCTTGGGTCGCCGGCCGCGTTTCTTCGGCTCGGCTCGGCCGAAAACGCCTATCTTCCGGTACTTCTTGTAACGGGCTTCGAGCAGATCCGATATCTTCGTGTCCATGAGTTTGTCGAGGTGTTTCAGGAGGTCCTTCTTCAACGCCGTGGCCGCGCTGTCGTAGTCCTTCTGGGCGCCGCCGAGAGGTTCCGGGATGACTTCGTCAACAATTTCCAATTCGAGCAGGTCTTTTGCCGTGAGTTTCAGCGCGGCGGCGGCTTGGGCGGCGTTGGCGCGGTCTTTCCACAGAATCGCGGCGCAGCCTTCGGGCGATATGACGGAGTAATACGCGTTCTCCATGATCAACACCCGGTCGCACACGGCGATGCCGAGCGCGCCACCGGAACCGCCCTCTCCAAGGATGACCGCGACCATCGGGGTCTTGAGGACCATCATTTCACGGAGGTTGACAGCGATGGCTTCGGCGATGTGGCGCTCTTCGGCGCCGACGCCGGGATACGCGCCGGGCGTGTCCACAAAGCTGACGACCGGTAGATCAAATTTCTCGGCAAGCTGCATCAGGCGAAGCGCCTTCCGGTAACCTTCGGGATGCGGGCTGCCGAAATTGCGCATGAGGTTTTCCTTCGTGTCGCGCCCTTTCTGCTGAGCGATGACCATGACGCGGCGGTCATCGATCGTCGCGAGTCCGCCAATGATGGCGTGATCGTCGCCGAAGCGCCGGTCGCCGTGCATTTCGATGAATTCGCTGGCGATGCGCTGTAGGTAATCGAGTGCGTACGGTCGTTTCGGATGCCGGGCCAACTGCACCCGCTGCCACGGCGAGAGGTTGGTGAAGATCTCCTTCTTGGTCGCTTCGAGTTTGTCCTCAATCGATTTGATCTGAACCGAGAGGTCTATCTTCTGTTCTTCGGCTTGTTTCTGAAGCGCCTCCAGTGTTTGCTCCAGTTCGACGATGGGCTTTTCAAAATCGAGTGTGAATAATCTCATGATGTCATTCTACTCGTGAATGGTGACCGGTGTGCCGACCGGGAGCATCGTGTACAACTCGGCAATATCGTCGTTGAGTAGCCGGACGCAACCGGCGCTGGCTTGTTTGCCGATGGAGTTGGTGTCCCACGTCCCGTGCAGGCCGTAGCCGGGCGCGTTCAACCCGAGCCAGTGCGTGCCGAGGATGTTCTCGGGGTCGCCGAACGGGATGGTCTTGCCGTCGCCACGATACCACGGCGGGCTTTCGATGCGGCTGGTAATCTTGAATTCGCCCACCGGCGTCTTCGCAAACTGGCCGGTGCCCACGCGGTAGCGTTTGAAGAATTTGCCGGCATCGGTCACGGTGAGCGTGTTGGCGGTCTTGCTGACTTCGACGGCGAACTTGCCTTGATAGATGCGCAGCCGGTCGCCGATGCGGATCTTGTCCCCGGCAATGTTGTTGACCTTCCGAATCAGTTCGACGGTCGTCCCGTACCGGCTGGCGAGTTTGCCGAGCGTGTCCCCGCTGGCCACCGTGTGATCGACCTTCTCGGGCCCGGGCGTGGCGGTGAACAGAATTTGCGAGTCGATCTCGTTAAGCTCGGCCAGAACCCTTTCCGAGGCGTTTGTCGCCGCGACCAATTGCAGCAGGGCGGCGCGGGCTTCGGCGAGTTTGCCGGCGTGTTTCAGATCGAGCGCGGACGGCAATCGGTCATCGGCGGGACTCGGTGCGGCAACAGGCGCAGGGACGTTCTTCGGCGCTTCCGCAGGAGCAGAAATTGGCGAGCGGTCGCACCCCGTCACCCACAACGTCAGCAGTGCCAGCGTGATCCAGGATTTCATATTTGGAGGTCGCGCACCACCAGACCCATTGAAGGATACCGGCGGGTGACATCGCGTTCAAGACATTTGAGAACGACCCGTTCGATTGTGTGCGGCACATCCGGCAGATGGGCGCGCAGCGGCTTGAGGTGTTGCTCGAAGTCGGCGTATTTCTTGATGACTTCGTCGAGGGTGTTGCCCGTGACCGGCTTCTTGCCGGTGAGCATTTCATAAGCGACGACGCCAAACGCGAATATGTCGGCACGTTCGTCCACGGGCTGCCGCATGATTTGCTCGGGCGCAAGGTAGCTGGGCGTGCCGGAAAGCGTGGAGACGCGTTTGGGTTGTGTGGGGCGCGGGATCGCCAGATCGAAATCGATGATCTTGGGATCGCAGGTCTTCGTGACGAGAACGTTTTCCGGCTTGAAGTCGAGGTGCAGGAAACCGTGTTCGTGGATGTGGGTCAGGCCGGCGGCCATGCCAGTCAGCAGCTTCAGTCGGTTGGTGACCAGCAGCGGGTCGCTGCGCAGGATGCGCTCTTTGAGGTTCGGGCCGTCGACGTATTCTATGATGGCGAATCGCCGGCCGCGAAACTTGCCGTGCTCGAAGCAGCGGACGACGTTGGGATGGTCGAGCTGACTTTCGACTTTACATCCCCAGTGGAAGCGACGGGTCGCTCGCCAATTCAACCGGAATTCCGCGAGCAGCAGACGCAGAATGAACTGCCGGCCGCTGCGGTCTGTGACCGAGTAAATGTCGGCCATGCCACCACGGCTGATTCGATCATGAACAGAGTATCCGGCAAAAGAGGTGCCCAGCATTGCGCGGCGAACCGTAGCGAACGATGGCAGGATTTGCAATGACAATGGGCCGGTGTCGGGCTTGCGAACCGGAGCGCCGTCCTGTTGGTTCTTGGAGTTAGCGCCACCGTCACTTGATCGTCGCACTCGTCATCGCGTGTACTTGCCGATGAGAAGGTCCAGCTTTCTCCGCACCGCCGGCCGAATTACTTTGGCTTGGGTCTGAATCGCGCCGGCCAGCGCGTGCCGGCAGACGCAGTCCACCGCGGGATCGAGGCATTGCACCCCCCGACGGACGATCTCTTGCGCCATCCGCGCGTTCTGCTTCAGACACTCGACTACCATCTCCACGCTCACGGCTTCCTCCGCTTCGTGCCAGCAATCGTAGTCCGTTACCATCGCCAGCGTTGCGTAGCACAGTTCGGCTTCCCGGGCGCACCGCGCCTCGCCATAGTTCGTCATCCCGATCACATCCCAGCCCATCTTCCGATGGAAGTGCGACTCCGCGCGCGTCGAGAATGACGGACCCTCCATGTTCACGTACGTCCCGCCGACATGCACGGTCGCGCCGGCCTGACGCGCGCACTGGACGAGGGTCTGTTGGAGCGACCGGCAAACGGGGTCGGCAAACGAGACGTGAGCGACAATCCCATCACCGAAGAATGTGAGATCGTGACTGCGCTTCGTGCGGTCAAAGAACTGATCGATGACCACGATGTCCGTCGGCTTGTACTCCTCTTTCAGTGAACCCACGGCGCTGACGCTGATGACACGGGTGACGCCGAGTTTCTTGAGGGCGTAGATGTTGGCGCGATGATTGAGTTCGCTGGGCAGAATCCGGTGACCTCGTCCGTGTCGCGGCAGAAACGCGAAGTCCCGTCCCCCGAGCTTGCCGGTGAGGACTTGATCTGAAGGTTTACCGAATGGGGTCGAGACGGTCACCCATCGTTTCCGTTCGATGCCTTCCATTGCATACAACCCGCTGCCGCCGATGACGCCGATCTTCATGTCTCTCGTGTAGGCGATTCGGCCGCGTCGCGCAAGCTTGACTTGGGTGCGAAATTGCGAAATATGGCACCAAATTCGCTCATGCCAACTTACGAATACGAGTGCCGAAAGTGCCACCATCGCTTCGAGGTCTTCCAGTCCATCAAGGAAGCGCCGAAGAAAACGTGTCCCCAGTGCAAGGGGCGACTCAAACGTCTGCTCGGCACCGGTGGCGGTATCATTTTCAAAGGCTCCGGCTTTCACGCTACGGATTATCGGACGCCGAGCTACTCTGCCGCGGTGAAGAAGGAAGCTGACAGCACCAGACCATCCACGACACCGAAGTCGCCAGCGCCGAAGACACCGGCCAGTAAGGACTAATATGCTCCAATGCCCAAAATGTAAGTTTGAAAATGAACTCGGCCGGATTTTCTGTCACCAGTGTGGCAACAAACTCGACCTCAACCAGGTCAAACCACCGACCGAAGGCGCACGCATACGCCGGCGTGTGGCCCTCAGCACCGGCCGGCTGCTTCGCGTGTTCGTCGAACTGGCGCTTGCTGGCGTGTTGATTCTCGGCGTCGTTCTGGTGTGCATGGTGCCGGAGGTTGCGCGAGTCCAGCCCACCAACGCTGACTTGATCGCTGCCGACACCAAGCGCCTCGCTCTTCATCAACTCGTGAACGGTCGCAGGGCCGGCAAGATCGAGGTGACCACAGTCGAACTGAACGCCTTCCTTCATAGTCTCAGTTTCGAAAAACCCAAGGGGACCGGCATCGAGGTCGTGCCGGTCATCTTGCGTTGTGACTTCGCCGAGGGCAAGTTGACGATGGGTTTTCTTGGCGAGCTTCGTCTCGGCAATCATGCTCGCAAGCAGCTCTATCTCGACATGACTGGGATCCCGGCGATCGAGAAGGGTCGCTTCGTGTTCAAGCCACTGGGCGGCCACGTCGGCGCCCTGCCCGTCCCGCAGAAGTTGCTGGAACTCACGGATCTCTTCGACCGCTACTTCAGTGGACTCCTCGGCAGGCTGGGCGACGAACGCGATTCACTCAACAAGCTCTCGTCCATCACCGTTACCGGCGAACGCGTCATCTTGGACTATCAACCTGCCGCGTCGCGCTGACGCTGCCGCCATGAAATCGCGTTCCGTGTGGCGGTGGCTCGCTGCCGGTGTTGCGCTTGGCATGGTCGTTCCCCTTGGCGCCGCCGCCGACACCAACCGCGTCACCACGACGAGCGCGTCGGGTCAATTCATCGCTCACGCGCCGAACGCGCTCTTGTCCTCAGTTGTGTGCGCGTTTGGCGAGCAGATCAAGCGCCAGTGGCGGCAGCGGCTCGATCTGCCCGATGCTTGGCGCGACCCGATTGTCATCGTCATTCGCGACCGCCCGGCCGACGCGTCCGGCGATCCGCCAGTGAGATCGGAATTCTTCCAATTTGGCACACGCCTCAAATACCAAATCACGCTCGTCGTCCCGCCACCGATCGAAGACAACGTTTTGGCGAGCGCCATTGTCGAAACACTCTGCGCCGAGGTCGCCAACAGGGACCAACCCTGGACCTCGGGCGCGCCGCACACCGGTGCGCCGATCCCCGCGTGGCTCGTCGAGGGGGTGACGCAAACTATCGTTGGCCGGCCCGACCAACTGCTCACCCTCGTCCGACGCAATGCGAACGGGTCGCGCCCACAACAAGCGATGGACGTCATGCGGATCACGAGATTGCCGGACGACGCTGCGGAGCGCGCCCTGTACCGGGCCAACGCCTGGCTCTTGACCGAGAGTTTCCTGCAATTGCCTCACGGCGTGCGCAAGATGCAGCAGTTGCTGATCGAACTTGGCGCAACGAAGACGTTTGCCCGGGCTTTCGACGGGGTGTACGGCGACAATTTTCCGGATACGCCGGCGCTGGAGAAATGGTGGAGCCTGCAACAGGCAGGGTGTGCGGTGACCACCGTCGCCGAGAACCTTACCATGGACGAGACAGTCCACCGGCTCGACGCGCTCCTGACTGTCGAGATCGAGCCGCGTCCGCCGTTTCGTCAACTTTGGCGCTCGTATGAGCAGCCTTGGATCAAACCGTGGCTGCAAGACCGGATTGCCGGCCTGGAAACGCTCCGGGGGCGCGCACATCCTCTCTACCGGCCCGTCATCGCGGCATACATGGAAGCTGGCGCACAGTTGCTCGATTCGAAGATCAACCGATTCCGCCGAGCGACGCGAGAAGCTGACTGGTTGAGCACTCAAGCCGACCAGCGGTCGCGGAAAATTCAGGAGACGCTCGACCGCGCTGAGCGCGCGTATGCCCCAGCCGGCACGAATACGTTTCAGGATTTCTTCCGGACGCTCGACCGGTTGGAGAAGTTCGAACAACAGCGCCGCAACCCGATCAGCGATTACCTAGACAAGTTTGTCCAGTAACGCCTGAATCTTATCCTTCTGTTCGCGTAGCGTCGCGAGTTTCTCGCGTTCGCGCTGGACTGCAACCGGTGCGGCCTTCGCGACGAAATTCTCGTTCGTCAGTTTGGCTTCGGTGGTGGCGAGTTGCTTTCCGATGTCTGTCAGTTGCTTGGTGAGCCGCCGCCGCTCCTGCGCCACGTCCACAGCGCCGACCATGAAGATCGTCGCCGCTTTTGTCACCAGGCTGGGGGCAAGGCCGATCGGTGTGTATGACCGGTCAATCGTGATTTCCTCGGCAGTCAGAAACAGTTTCAGTGAATCGATTTGCGCTTGGAAAAAATTATCATCGGCACTCGGCTTGATGACGAACGCGAGTTTCGTCTTGGGCTCGATTCCATAATCATTACGAAGTTGCCGGCCGGTGCCGATGACCTCGTAGAGTTCATCCATCCGCCCGGCATGCTCGGCGGTTGCGTTCGGGACGGCACGCGGGACAGGCCACGGCGCAAACTGGATGCTGCCTTCACCCCGCCACAGTTCCTCGGTGATGAATGGCGCGTACGGATGCAGCAGGCGCAAGATGACCGAATAAACCTCGTCGAGAACCGGCAGGTTCGGCGCAACTTTGCTCGCCTCGATGTACCAATCACAGAAGTCGCCCCAGACGAAATCGTAGAGTTCCTTCGCCGCTTCATTGAACCGGTAGCTGTCGAGGGCGGCGCTCACCTTGGTGATCGCTTCATTCATCTCGAACAGGATCTTCAAGTCGTGCGCGTTGTGCGGGTGTGCCGGTGGATTGGTCGCGCGTTGCATATGGATGAACCGGGCGGCGTTCCAGAGCTTGTTCATGAAGTTGCGGCCGACTTCACAGCGTTTCTCGTCAAACGGAATGTCCTGCCCCTGCGGCGCGATCAGCATTAAGCCGAAGCGCAGACCGTCGGCGCCGTATTTCGCGATCAGGTCGAGTGGGTCGGGCGAGTTGCCGAGCGACTTCGACATCTTGCGGCCTTGCGCGTCGCGGATGATGCCGGTGAAATAGACTTTCGAGAACGGGATCTCGTTCGTATACTCGTACCCGGCCATGATCATGCGCGCGACCCAGAAGAAAATGATGTCGGGGCCGGTCACCAGATCGGTAGTCGGATAAAACTTCTTCAGCGTCGCCGCGTCCATCGTCTCGAACGGCCAGAGCCACGAACTGAACCACGTGTCTAGCACGTCTGGGTCTTGATGCCAGTAGTGTCCATCGCCCATCTCAGCCCACTTCCATTCGGGATTTGACTTGGGCGGGTCTTCAGGCCTTTCAATCTGAACCCTGACGTGATCTTCGAGCCTGAAATCCTTGATCGAGTCCTTGTCGAATTCCAGCGGATCGGGACAGACGAAAGCAAACCAAGCAAGTGGGTCGTACCACACCGGAATCCGATGACCCCACCAGAGTTGTCGGCTGATGCACCAGTCGCGAATGTTGCGCATCCAGTGCGTGTACGTCTTCTGCCAACGCTCAGGGTAAAACTTGATCGCGCCGGTCTCGACCCCCTCGGTGGAGCGGTGGACCTGTGGATACCGGAGAAACCATTGCTCGCTCAGGTACGGCTCGATGGGAACATTGGTGCGCTCGCTGTAGCCGACGTTGTGCGTGTACTCCTCGACCTTGACAAGCAGTCCGGCTTCGTTGAGTTGCTCGACGACGGCTTCCCGGCATTCGAACCGGTCGAGCCCTTCGTAATCCTCACCCGCTTCCTCGGTCATGATGCCGTCCGCACCGATCACGACGGTGAACGGCAGTTTGTGCCGCAACGCCATCTCGTAGTCGGCCACATCGTGTGCTGGGGTGATCTTCACACAGCCCGTCCCGAACTTCGGATCGACGGCGGCATCGGCAATGACCGGAATCTCCTTGTTGCGCAGCGGTAACAAGAGTTTTTTTCCGATGACATGCCGGTACCGCGGGTCGTCCGGATTGACCGCGACAGCCTCGTCGCCGAGCATTGTTTCCGGGCGCGTCGTCGCGACCACGACATCCTCACTATACCGGATGTGCCAGAGGTGGCCCTGCGTTTCGGTCATTATAACTTCTTCGTCAGAGAGCGCAGTGCGACCGGCCGGATCCCAGTTGACCATCCGCTTGCCCCGGTAAATATAGCCTTTCTTGTACAGGTCAACGAAGGTACGTAGGACGCACTCGGAGTACTTCGCGTCCATCGTGAAGCGTTCGCGCGTCCAGTCACATGAGCAGCCGAGCTTCTTCAATTGCTCGATGATGATGCCGCCATGCTTCTCTTTCCACTCCCATGCACGCTCGATGAATTTCTCGCGCCCCAAGTCGTATCGCGTAGTACGTTCTTCCTTCCTCAACTTCCGTTCCAACACATTGTGCGTCGCAATGCTCGCGTGGTCGGTGCCAGGCAGCCAGAGGACTTCGAAGCCCTGCATCCGTTTGCGTCGGGCGAGAATGTCCTGAATTGTGTTGTTGAGCACGTGGCCCATGTGGAGCATGCCGGTGATGTTCGGCGGCGGGATGACGATGGAATACGCAGGCTTCGTGGATGCAGGATTGGCGGTAAAGTAGCCCTTCTCCAGCCACTCCGCATACCACTTGTTCTCGACGCTCTTTGGTTCGTAGGCTTTCGGAATCTCGTTCGCTGCAGCACTCATGCAGAATTCTTATAAACGGAGAGCGGCAGACAATTCAACCACGGAAACGTTCGATAATCACGAGCTTCACTCTTTGAGTGTCGATCACCGTCCAATCGACGATGGATGAGATGACTAGGACAGTTGCAGCGAGGGCTACCCAGCGTTTTTTGATGGGAAACTTCATCGTCTAGAGTCTGTCATGCACTTTTGGTGAGTCGCGGATTCGATGACGAAATGATGTAAGTGTTTTTCTCTGGCTCCTTTGCACGGAATGTGTGAAAAGCTGGGGATGACGAACAGACGAAAGAGTTATCCCAGTGATGTGAG
>CAZMKD010000068.1:0-7198 GCA_964566575.1 uncultured Verrucomicrobiota bacterium | reverse complement strand
GCGATTTTACAGATTTCGAGCCTGACGTTGTTCGAGAAAATGCCCATTTTGCACGCCTTTGCTCCATCTCCACCCATTGACGAAACGCTCAACCTCACAAATCAACTGTGTTTACAGGGTTTTTAATCGGACAGCAGTGATGGGAAATGTCGGATGAGAAGGTTGTCGGTTCAAGTCCGACTCACGTCTCCACCGCCCCTCGTCCGGTGAGGGCAGGCACGGCGGAACAAATTGTGCTCGTAGGTGTTACTCTATGCACAGCGCCGCAGGGGTTAGGGAATGACGCAACCAAGTAGGGCATGCCGATGGGTGACGATGATCGGGGTCGTGTTGGCGGTCACACGAGCCGCCGCCGATTTGGCGGGCACCAGGTGTCCGGGTGACGAGTCCAATAGCGTCGTCGCCACCGAATACGCCTGTGACGAAGCGGCCGGCATCACCACCTTTAACTCCGGTGCCGATGGAGTGGCCGGCGATGCGATGCTGACCAATGGGGTGACATTCAGTCCCGATGTTCCTTCCACCGATGCCAATTGCGGTCGCAGTCTCAGCTTTCCCGGCTCCGGCTCCGGCAAGCATGCGCCGGCGGCGCAGACTGTGATTAGCTACGATCCGCTCGGTGGCGCGACCAATTTCACGATCATGGCGTGGGTGAAGCGGGAAAGTCTCACCGACAAGAAAAACCGGCGCGCCCGCATCGTCAGCGACACCAGTTCGGCAAAGAAGGGGAGCAAGACGGCGGGCGTCGAGTTCTGCTTCGCGCACAAGGATCACACGCTTGCGTTGCGCGTCAATGGCGCGGAGTTCATCGCCGGGACCGGTGGTGTTCTTCCCAACGAAGGACAATGGCATCACGTGGCCGTCGTTTATGATGGCGTGGCGAGTTTCTACCGCGACGCCGTGCAGCAAGGGACGGGCATTTCCAATTCGTCGCCCAACTTCGCGGTCCTGACCAACGCCAGCCCGTTGACCATCGGCAACTGCGCCGTCAAACGCACCACTTCCCGGCTCTTGGCCGGCAAAATTGACGCGGTGCGCGTCTTGCGCGGATTCTCACCGGCTGCCGTCGGGCCCGGCCAGACCAACGACACAATCCTCTGCTACATGACCAATGCCACGCACAACATCGCGCCGACCGTCAACTGTCCGTCCAACGTCACGGCCGCCGTGGATGCCGGCCAGTGCTTTGCATCCGCAGTCGTGTTGCCGCCGCCGGTGGTGGCCGGCAGTTGTGGCAACGTCGCCGTCACCAACAACGCGCCTGCGCAATTCCCGGTTGGCAACACGTTGGTGACGTGGACCATCACCGATGCCGGAGGCGTCAGCCAGTGCCAGCAAACCATGACCGTCATCGAGAACGTGCCGCCCACCATCACCTGTCCCGCGAATGTGACCGTCAACGCCAACCCCGGCCAGTGTTTCGCCGCGCCGGTCAATCTCGGCCAGCCGCAAGCCGCCGACGATTGCTCTGCGGTCAGCGTCGTCAACAACGCGCCCGCGCGGTTCCCCGTCGGCGAGACCATTGTCACATGGACGGCTAGCGACGCGGCCGGCAACAGCAACACTTGCACGCAAACCGTCACCGTGCTCGACAACCAACCGCCGTCGATCACTTGCCCGTTGGATACGACATTGACTGCCGACGACGGCCAATGCTTTGCCTCGTCTTCCCGGCTCGCCGCGCCTGTCGTGTCCGACAACTGCGTCGTGCCTTCCGTCACCAACAACGCGCCCGCGCAACTTCCGATCGGCCTGACACCGGTCGTCTGGACGGCCGGCAACCAGAGCAGTTGCACGCAGTTGGTGACCGTGGTGGCCGGCAACGCCAACCCGTGCGACAACGACGGCACCGGCCTGCTCGGCGAGTATTTCGACAACGCCAGCTCGACCTACGCGAACTCCGCCAACTTCTCGGGTCTCGTGTTCACGCGCGTGGACCCAACGGTGAATTTTGATTGGGGACAGGGTGCGCCCGACCCCGCGATGGGCACGAACACCTTCTCGGTCCGCTGGACCGGTCAGGTCAAACCCCAGCACGCCGAGACGTACTGCTTCTTCATCGACAGCAACGACGGTGTTAAACTATGGGTCAACGGCCAATTGCTTATCGATCGCTGGACGACCGGCAGTGCCCAATCCACTGGAGCAGTCGCGCTGGTGGCCGGCACGCGATACGACATCCGCCTCGAATACTTCGAGAACACCGGCAATGCTTCGGCCAAGCTCTCTTGGTGGAGTCCGAGCCAGACCAAGCAGATCATCCCGATGGAGCGGCTCTATCCCACTACCAATGCCGCATGCAGCGTGACCAGTCCGCTCAGCGCGGTCGGCCTCGTCGGCGGGCCGTTCAACTACCAGGTGACCGGCAGCAATCTGCCCTTCGACTTCGGCGCCAACGGTCTCCCGCCCGGCCTGTTATTTGACCCGGTCACCGGCCTCATTACCGGTACACCGACTGTCGCCGACAACTACAAGGTCTTGCTCAGCGCGAGCAACACCCACGGCACCGGCTACGCCCTGCTCGACCTTACCATCCTCGATGCGGGCGGCACGATTGTCCGCGAGTACTGGAACGGCGTCAGCAGCCTCACCAACATTCCGGTCAACACCGCCCCCTCCGGCAGCAACACGCTCACCAGCCTTCAAGGCCCGACCAACTCCGGCGACAACTACGGCGCGCGCATCCGCGGCTGGCTCACGCCGCAAGTTTCCGGCAACTACCGTTTCTGGATCGCCAGCGACGGCCCGAGCGAGTTCTGGATGGCGACCGACGGCGACGCTGTCAACCGGGTGAAACGTTGCCGGGTGACCGGCGGTACGGCGCCATTGGATTGGTCCGCCGAGCCGAACCAGAAATCGTATCTGCTCAAACTCACGGCCGGTCAGCCGTACTACATCGAGATCCTGCACGCCGAGACCACCGGTGCGGACCACGTCGCGGTTGGCTGGGCGAAGGACGGCGATCCTGACAATGTGCCGTCCGAAATCGTACCCGGCTACGTGCTCTCGCCCTACGTGCCGCCGTCGGGACAAGGTGGGTCGAACACGTTGTATGTGGCACCCATGACGCCGCAACCCGGCGCGCTCTCGCAAGGCTCCGGTGCGGCGACGTTGCGACTGGCGGCGGACGAGTTGTCGGCAGAGTTGTCGTTCAATTACTCCAACCTGACGACACCGAAGACCGGCGAGCACATCCACGATGCCGGCCACGGCGGTGCGATCATCTTCGACATCGACACGGCTGTGCCAACCAACGGCGTCTATCATTGGGTCTTCGCGCCCTCCGGCAATCTGACGGTGCAGGACATCGTCACCGCCATCAAGTCCGGCAACTCGTACATCAACATTCACACCGTCAACTATCCCTCGGGCGAGATCAAAGGCACATTCCAACTCACCGCCGGCTCCTCGACCTTCACGCCGCCAGCGCCGCCGCCAGCGTTGCCGGGCGGGAATCCGACGACCAACGATGCCGCGCGTTTCCTGACGCAAGCGACGTTTGGGCCGACAAAGGAAACGATTTCGCAATTGGTGACACAAGGTTTCGACGCCTGGCTCGACGACCAGTTCAACGCCCCGATGTCTTCGCATCACGACGGGGTGATCGATTACTACGCGGCCAACCCGCTCGCCGCCACCAACGGCAACCCGGTTTTCAACACGTGGTGGAAGACCGGTCTGGCCGCACCGGACCAGCTCCGGCAACGCGTCGCCTTTGCGCTCAGTGAAATCATGGTCGTGTCGCAAGACAGCTCCGATCTCAACAATGAGCCGTGGGGATTGGCGTCGTACTACGACGTGCTGGTGACAAATGCGTTTGGTAATTTCCGTCAGTTGCTCGAAGCGGTGACGCTGCACCCGGTCATGGGCGTGTACCTCGACATGGTCCGCAACGACAAGCCCGACCCCGCCACGGGGCGCAACCCGAATGAGAACTTCGCGAGAGAGGTTCTACAGTTGTTCTCAATCGGCGTGCAGAAGAAGCACCCGGATGGTTCGCTCAAGCTGAGTTCGCAGGGCTTGCCGATCCCGACGTACGACCAGAACGCGGTTGTCGGCTACGCTCACACCTTTACCGGCTGGGCGTATTATTCGACCAACCAGAATTTCACCGCCCGCCGCGATCTCACCAACCAGATGACGCATGTGGCCAGTCACCACGACACCGTGAACGAAAAGCTGTTGCTCGATAACGTGGTCTTACCGGCGGGGCAGACCGGGGAACAGGATCTGCAAGACGCCCTCGATGTGATCTTCAATCACCCGAACACCGGTCCGTTCATCTGCCGTCAACTCATCCAGCGGCTCGTGACGGCGAACCCGAGTCCCGGGTATCTTTACCGGGTGACGTCCGCATTCGACGACAACGGCACCGGGGTGCGCGGCGATCTGGGGGCAGTGGTGCGAACGATCCTCACCGATTACGAGTCGCGAACGACGACGACTCTCAATCACCAGGGATCCGGCAACTTGCGCGAACCGTTGCTGCGCACGACGGCGGTCATGCGGGCGTTCTACGGTTCGTCGGTCAGCACCAACTACGCGCTCAACAACACCGACAACCAACTCGCGCAAACGCCCTTGCGAGCCGCGACCGTGTTTAACTTCTTCGAGCCGGACTTCATCTATCCCGGCGAAATCGCGCTGGCCGGCCTGTACGCTCCGGAATTCCAGATCACATCGGAGACAACCGTGATTCAGTATATGAACTTCCAGCGCGACGGCGTGTACCGCAACAACGGCTACAAGGGCGAACTCAAGCTCGACCTCACGTACGAGCAAGGTCTCGCGACCAATCCGACGGCGCTCGTGGACCATCTCAACCAACTGCTGCTGGCCGGCAACATGTCGGGCGCGTTGCGCAGTTATCTCATCACACAAGTCGCGGCGTTGCCGGGCGGGACAGCGGCCGAATTGCTCGAACGCGCCCGCACCGCCGTCCATCTGATCATCACTTCGGCGGAGTTCTGCGTCCAACGGTGAACTTATGAGCGAGACACCCAACATCATCACGCGCCGGCAGTTCATCCGGCAAGCTGCCTGTGCCGCCCTCGGAACAACGGCCCTCACCTCCACCATCTTCGACCTGCGACTGATCAAGGCCGCACTCGCACAGGGAAATTTCACCGACTACAAGGCGCTCGTGTGCGTGTTCCTTTACGGCGGCAACGACTCCAACAATCTCATCATCCCGAGTTCCGGCACCGATTACGCCGCCTATGCCGCCGCCCGGCAAAACCTCGCGCTCATCCAGAACACACTGCTGCCCATCGATCCGACGAACGACTCGCGCGACTTCGGGATGCATCCGTCCTGCGCCGGACTGCAATCACTGTTCGGCTCCGGAAAGCTGGCGATTCTGTGCAACGTCGGTACGCTCGTCGGCCCGGTGAACCGGTCGCAGTATCTGGCCGGCAGCGCCGCCGTGCCCCCGCAACTGTTTTCCCACAACGATCAGCAAGTCCAGTGGCAAACTTCCGTCCCCGACCAGCTCTCCAAGACCGGCTGGGGCGGGCGCTGTGCCGATCTGCTCGCGCCGGTCAACACCGGCTCACAGGTGTCGATGGCCATCTCGTTGTCCGGCGCGAACACGTTCGAGGTTGGCAACACCGTGCAACAGTATCAGGTCAGCCCGGCCGGCAGCGTGGGACTGACGAACATCTCCAGCAACTGTCTCCAACAGATCAAGGACATCATCGCCCTGCCGCACACGAACCTGTTCGAGAAGAGCGTCGCGCAGGTCACGGACACCGCGATTCGCAACAATGACCTCCTCAGCGCCGCACTCGCGTCCGTGCCGGACCCGACCGGTTTTCCCGCCACCTCACTCGGGAATCAGTTGCAGATGATCGCCAAGCTCATCGCCGCCCGCGACGCGCTCAACATGAAACGTCAGATTTTCTTCTGTTCCGTCGGCGGTTACGACACCCACGGCGAACAAATCACCACCCAGGCCGGTTTGCTCAGTGAGCTGAGTGATTCACTGAAAGCCTTCGCCGATACCATGGGCACGCTCGGTATCCCGGACCAGGTGACGGCTTTTACCGCATCGGATTTCAGTCGCACATTTCCCAGTAACGGCATTGGTTCGGACCACGCGTGGGGTGGACACCAACTCATCGTCGGCGGCGCGGTCCAGGGCAGGAAACTCTACGGCACATTCCCGACCCTCGCTGTCAACGGCCCCGATGACACGAAGCAGGGCCGCTGGATTCCGACGACGGCCGTGGACGAATACAGCGCGACGCTGGCGAAGTGGTTCGGCGTGACCAACTCCAACCTCGACACCGTCTTCCCGAATCTCTACCGGTTCGCCCACCGCGACCTTGGTTTCCTCGGGTGAGAGCGCGACTTTTGCATACGTTGCTCGCGATCAGCGCGGTGGCCATCTTCGCGCTGTTCGTCAATCGCCGCCCGACCGAGTCGTCACGGCCCCGGCCACTGCCCGCACCGGCAACTGTGGAGGCCCCAGCGTCATCCGCCCTGCCAGTTGCGGAAATCGCCGCCCCCGGCGGCGCTGCGGTTCCCGCGTCCCCTGTTGCCGGAACGGTGGTCGCGATCATGCCGGAAGTTCAGACCGAAATGGAAACTGTAAAGTTCTTCATCCGTGATTACCGGGCCGCACTCGGCGAGAACCCCGTCGGCAACAATGCCGAAATCACGAAGACCTTGATGGGCGCAAACCCGAAGCACACCAAGCTCGTCGGGCTAGGTGATTCCCGTGTCAGCACGAAGGGCGAACTGGCGGACTCTTGGGGCATGCCGTATTTTTTTTATGCGTTGTCCGCCCGCGAAATGGAGATTCGATCGGCCGGCCCGGACAAACGGATGTGGACCGGCGACGATATTGTATTGCGATAAGAAACTGCTAGGATGCCGCTTATGGAATCGCCGCTCACCAATGCCGTTGCAGATTCCTGCGCCGCGATGCAATCGCTGCTCGCGCAGCAGCCGGCCTTCGACAAGATCGCGGCTGCTGGCCGTCGTGACTTTGCGCGCGGGCGGGAAGATTCTGTCCTGCGGCAACGGCGGTAGCGCAGCCGACGCAATGCATTTGGCCTTATATCTTTTCTTTGGCCTGCTGAATGAAGCGATGCACAAAGTTCAAGTAATCCCGCGATCCAGGACTGTTCCCTTTTCGAGTCTTCACTGAATCCTCCACTGTCTCAAGCGCTTTGACCCATTCCGATATTCGCAA
>CAZMKD010000067.1:0-9326 GCA_964566575.1 uncultured Verrucomicrobiota bacterium | reverse complement strand
CGGCAGGTCCTCGGTGAAAAACTCGACGTCGACAACAGGGCCGATGACTTGTGCGATTTTGCCTTTGCGTAATGTTGCTGTACTCATTCTTTATTTCCTCTGCGGCGGTCTATGACCGCCGACGACTGCAATAACGGTTCTCGGCGCTCACAGAGCGCCGCTACAACTAAACTGCTATTCCTTCTTGGCCAGCGCGTCGGCGCCGGATACGACTTCCAACAATTGATTCGTGATGCTGGCCTGCCGGGCGTTGTTGTACCGGCGCGTGAGGCCGTTAATCATGTCGGACGCGCTGTCGGTCGCGGCTTTCATCGCAATCATGCGCGCGGCCTGTTCGCTCGCAAGCGATTCGACGATGGAACGGTAAATCAACACCTCGACGTACTGCGGCAACAGCGTCGTGAGCAACTGTTCCGCGTTCGGCTCAAATTCATACGCCGCTTTTCCAGTCTTACCGGCTTCCGCAGGTTGCGCAAACGGCAGCAACTGCACGACGGTCGGCTGGGACTTCAACACACTGACAAATTTCGCGTACGCCAAAAACACCTGGTCGTACTTCGCGCCGCCGTAATCACCGATGACGAGCTTGCTCACGCCGCCGACTTCTTCTAATCGGACATCGCGCGACGGCTGCGTGAAATGCTGGACGATGGTGCAACCGAGCCGTTGGAAATGATCGCGCGCCTTGCGGCCGACGGTGATCAACTCGACCGGCTGCGTCTGTTCCCGGAGGAAACGCTGCGCTTCGCGAATGATGCCGGCATTGAACGCGCCGCACAGGCCACGGTCGGCGGTGATGATCACGAGCGCGATCTTCTTCACCTCGCGCTTCGCCATCAATGGATGCCGCGCCGCGCCGCCGCTCGAAGCCATCACGTCCTGCAAAATCTCAGCGAGCCGGTCAGCATAGGGCCGGGCGGACTCCGCCTTTTGCTGGGCGCGGCGCAACCGGGCCGCGGCAATCATGTTCATCGCCTTGGTCACTTGCCGGATGTTTTTGACGCCTTTGATGCGCCGGCGGATGTCGCGGAGACTGGCCATTCCTTAGTTACCGGAGAAAATACCTTTGAATTCTTCGGCGGCTTTCTTCAAGCCGGCGACGATTTCGTCTGTCAATTCTTTCTTCGCACGCAATTGCTCCACCGTCGAAGCGTACTTGCTCTTGAGGAATTGCAGGAACTCGACTTCGAACTTACGGATCGACGGGACGGCGACGCCGTCGAGGTAACCGTTGGTCGCGGCCCAGAGGACCGAAACCTGGTCTTCGTTCGTCATCGGTTGATATTGCGGTTGCTTCAACAACTCGACCATGCGCTGACCGCGGTCGAGCTGCGCCTTCGTGTTTTTGTCGAGGTCGCTCGACAATTGCGCGAATGCGGCGAGTTCCCGGTATTGCGCCAGACTCAGACGGAGCGTGCCGGCGATCTTCTTCATCGCCTTGGTTTGCGCGCTGCCGCCGACGCGGCTGACCGAGAGACCGACCGAGACGGCGGGACGAATGCCGGCATAGAACAAGTCGGACTCGAGATAGATCTGACCGTCGGTGATCGAGATGACGTTGGTCGGGATGTAAGCGGAGAAATCGCCTTCCTGCGTCTCGATGATCGGCAACGCGGTGAGCGAGCCGCCACCCTTCGGATAAATCGGATTCATCTTCGGAGCGTCGATGTTCAGCTTGGCGGAACGTTCGAGCAACCGGCTGTGGACATTGAACACGTCACCTGGGAAAGCTTCGCGGCCGGGCGGACGGCGCAACAGCAACGAGATTTGCCGGTAGGCAATCGCGTGCTTGGAAAGATCGTCGTAAATGATGAGGGCGTGCCGGCCGAGGTCACGGAAGTATTCGCCCATCGCCGTGCCGGCGTAGGGGGCGACGAACTGCATCGGGGCAGCGTCGCTGGCGGTGGCGCTGACGACGATGGTGTAAGGCATCGCGCCGGCTTTCTCCAAGATCTCAACGACGCTGACGACGGTGGACTTCTTCTGGCCGATGGCAACGTAGATGCACATCACGTCGCCGCCTTTTTGATTGATGATTGTATCGACGCAGATGGCGGTCTTGCCGGTCTGGCGGTCACCGATGATGAGTTCGCGTTGGCCGCGGCCAATCGGAATCATCGCGTCGATGGACTTGATGCCGGTCGCCAACGGCTGCTTGACCGGTTCGCGTTCGATGACGCTGGGGGAGCGGCCTTCGATCGGGCGCATCGTGGAAGTATTAATCGGGCCTTTGCCGTCGATGGGTTGGCCGAGCGCGTTGACGACGCGACCGAGTAACGCATCGCCGACCGGGACGCTGAGGACACGGCCGGTGCGCTTGACGAGCTGGCCTTCTTCGATCTGCGTGTGGTCGCCGAGAATCATGACGCCGACGTTGTCGCGTTCGAGGTTGAGCGCGACGCCGTAGTTGCCGCCCGGGAACTCGAGCATTTCTTCGGAGAGACAGTTCGGCAGGCCCGAGACGCGGGCGATACCGTCGCCGCATTCGAGGACTGCGCCGACTTCCTGAACGGAGACTTCCGATTTGAATTCGCTGATGCTTTGGCGGAGGACGTCGGAGATTTGTTTTGAGTCGAGTGTGAGTATGTCGGGCATAGTGTTACCTCTTGGGAACGAGGACGGAGGACGGACGACCGAGGACCGACTTGGCGGATTCGAATGTCGTCCAGTTTTCCGACAGCCGAAAGAGCATGGCGGAAATGCGATCGTAGTTGGCGGCTTGGGTTTGGTGAAAATCGGGTTTGAAGTAGCCGCAGTCATTGCCGAAATCGAGCCAGGTCTGTGTTTCCGAAGCTGAGCCTTCGGCATCGTTGAGCCGGTTCTTGAACTTGTTCTCGTACCGGCGTTGTGCCCAACCTTCCGAGATGTTGGCGCAGACCGAGCGCGACGACCGGCGAATTTGGTCGCTCAAAGAAAACCGCTCTTCTGCTGGCATCGTCTTTGTCGCACGGAAGATGTCCATCGCTGATGCATAAGCCAGCCGGTAGACTTCCAAATCTCGGTATGACTTAATCGGTTTTCGGTTCTCTGTCATCGGTCATCAGCCTCACTGCGTTAGGCGCTCTCGCATCTGATCCAGCTTGCGACGCAGGCTGCCGTCGATGATTTGTTCGCCGACGGTGATGATCGCGCCGCCGAGGATGGCCGGGTCGATTTTCTGGAGGAGTTTGACGTTCTTGCCGGTAATGCGGCTGAGTTCGGTGGCCATCCGGCCGAGCGTGGCGTCGGCGACCGCGACCACCACGGTAACTTCGCCGGTAATTGTCTGACGCGCGGCGGCGGCGATGGTGCTGAAGTCTTCGATGACGTGAAGCACGCGGCCGGCACGGTCTTGGTCGCTGAGCGAAATGAGCGTCGAGAGCACGAGTGGATGGACGCGGCCTTGGAACAGATCGCCGAGTGCCTGACGTTTGCCTTCGGGTTTGACGTTCGGGTCTTTGAGGAACTGCAGGAGTTCCGGGTTGGCTTTGAGGAGTTCCCGGAGATGGAAGAGTTCCTCCTCGACGCGGCTGACCACGCCTTCGGCCTGCGCCATCTCGAAGAGGGCGCGGGCGTAGCCGGTATTGATCGGGTCGTGAGCCATTACTGCTTCCGAACTTTCGCGAGGTCTTTGATGAGGTTGTCAACGAGTTGCTTGTGTGTCGCTTCGTTGACTTCTTTTTCAATGATGCGCCCGGCAATCTGGATGGACAAGCTCGCGACCGTGTCCTTCATTTCCTGAATGCCCTTTTCCTTCTGGCGGATGATTTCTTCCTGCGAGCGCGAAACGATGGCCGACGCTTCGGAGTTGGCCTTGTCGACGACTTCCTTGCGGACTTTTTCGCCTAGTTGACGGGCTTCCTCGATGACTTTGCCGGCTTCGACGCGAGCCTCGGCGATTTGCTTCTGGTAATCTTCCATCAGTTTCTTCGCTTCGGCGCGTGACTTCTCGGCTTCGTCGAGCTGCGCCTTGATAGTCGCACCGCGGCGTTCGAGGGCTTCTCCGATGGGCTTGAACGCGAGCTTCGCGAGCAATCCCATCATGACCACGAACGTCAGGATGACCCAGACTTGGAGGCCGACATTAATTTCGAGCGGTCCGCCGCCGGCGTGTTCGGCGGCTTCTTCCGCCGCAAACGCCAGCGCGGGACTCAGCGCCAGACCGGCGATGAAAAGTTTCTTCACGTTGATTCTCCCGGTTACTTCTTGCCGATGAGAATGAAGGTGATCAGCAACGCGTAGAGCACCTGCGCTTCGACGAGCGCGAAGCCGATGAACATGAGGCGCTGCACGAGCGGCAATGCTTCCGGCTGACGGGCGGCAGATTCAATTGCTTTGCCAAAGATGTTGCCGATGCCAATCGCGCCACCAAGCGCGCCGATGCCGATGGCCAAGCCACCGCCGAGCCACGCAAGCGCGGCCGGACTGATCAACTGACTGACTGCTGCTGCGGTTTCTGCTGCGAGCATGGGACTGTCTCCTGTTTTACTAGTGATGTTGTTCCAACGATTCGCTGAGGTACAACGCGGACAACAACGTGAAAATAAACGCCTGAATGAATGCGACGAACAACTCGAACGCGAGCAATACCACCGACAACGCGAACGGCAACAGCGCTACCGCCTTTTGCCATGTGCCGGAATTCCAGAGCCAGACGCCGCCGACTAATTCGGCAACTGCGAATGTGACGAGCACCTTGTGGCCGGCGGTCATGTTGGCGAAAAGACGGACGGCAAGCGAGAACGGTTCAGCGAGCAACACGATCGGCATAATCAACACGGCGAGAAATTGCACCCACCACGGCGCGCCCGGCAAGAGGAACTTCTTCTTGAAGTAACCCAGCGGCCCGAGCTTGATGACGCCGACGATTTGCGCCACAAGAAACACAAAAATCGCCATACCGGCCGTGACATTGATGTTGCCGGTGGGGGATTCGAGCCAGAAGTGCGGTTCTTCCGCGCCGTGAAACACCGGTCCCGGCAGTTTGCCCATCAGGTTCGAAAATAGCAGAAAGAAAAACAGCGCGGCGAAAAACCCAAACCAAGCCTTACCGTGATGGCCGAGGAATTCATCGACGATGTTGGAGCGCACGAAATCGACGAGCGACTCCATCAGGTTGCCGAACTTGCCGGTGGTGGCGAGACCGGCTGTGATTGCGCGGGTCGCGGCAATCATCATGACTATCGTCACTGCGGATGCGATCCACACCAAAATCACTTCATGGGTAATACTGAAATCGAAAATCATGCTTGCTCACTTGTTGCGCGACATCATGTCCTTCAACTTCCAAAAAAACGGCACGCTGTACGTCACCGCCAGACTGATCGTCAAACACCAGTAAAACTTCGTCGTTTTGTGGTCGTTGGGCACGAATACCTGCACCAGCACCAGTGCTATCAGTAGCATTGCCACCCGTGTCATCGAGCCCGGCAGCATTCCGGTCACGCTCGGCACGGTCTGCGTCTCGCGCTGGCGCAGCTCGTTCTTGCGCAAGGCCGCCAGTTGCAGCGCCGCATACACGCCGCCGATCAACATCCCTAGAACGACCCCCAACAATGCTGAGAAATCCATCGATCTATTTCTTCTTCGCGCCGTCGTGCTCCTGCAGCGCGCGCCAGATGACGGTAATGCCGCCGCAAGCCCCGAGAAGGAAAAACACGATCAAGAACAGTGGTTCTTTGCCGGTCTTCCTGTCCAACCAGTAGCCGATAGCGGCAATCGCCGCCGTCACCACGACCATCTGGATGCCCACGGCCATGTAACGCCCCATGCCCGGTAACTCTGACCCTGCTTTCATAATTCATAAGGGGGCGCGTCGCCTGCCCAAGGGCGGCGTAAAGCATGTGAAAAATATCACGAAGCTAATGCGTGGCAAGCACAAAGTTATCGTCGGCCCTAAACGGGCAGCAGCACTCGGAATGTCGTCCCCTTCCCCGGCGCACTCTCGACCTCGATTTTGCCTCGGTGGGCATCAACAACAATCTTGTGGACGATGGCGAGGCCAAGACCTGTGCCGCGGGCCTTGTTTGTCAGAAATGGCTCGAATAGTTGTGCTTGTTGCTCACGTGTCATGCCAATGCCAGTGTCTCGGAAACTCAAGATGCTGAAATCACCAGGAGGGAGTGACGTGGAGATAGTCAGCGTCCCGCCGTGGGGCATCGCCTCGGTCGCGTTCAAGATCAAGTTCAGGCATGCCTGTTCGATCTGGCCCCGGTCACAGCGAAGTTTGGGCAAGTTACCGTCAAAGTCTGTTTCTAGCGCCACGTGCAGCTGCTGTAACTTCCGGCGCGTCAGCAACAGGACGTCACGCAACAGTTCATTGAGGTCGGTCGGTTCCATCCGTGGCTCGGTCGAGCGCGAGTAACTCAACAACTGATCGACAATCCGGTTGAGATGATCCATCTTCTCTGCAACAATTTCCACATCCCGCGCCCGCGGATCCTTGACCGCGAACTTCAAGTCGAGGGAATGGAACAACATCTTCATCACCGTCAGCGGGTTGCGAATTTCGTGCGCGACCTCGGCGGCGAGCAGGCCGAGCGTGCTGAGCCGCTCGTTGTGGCGGAGCTGCTCTTCGACGACCACCACCTTCTCATGTAATCGCGCGTTGGCAATTGCGATCCCGGCCAGACTGGCCAAGGTCGAGAGCAGGTTGATGTCCTGCGTCGAATACCGGTACGGCACGGCACTGTAGACGTTGAGCGCGCCGATGAGGGCGCTTCCAAACAGGATCGGCACGGACAGCAACGAGACGAGTCCGTCCTTCCTCGCCAACTCAATGTGCTGAAACGCGTCGTGTTCCTGCACGTTGTACACTTGGATGGGCTTGCGCCGTCGCACAACGCTACTGATGATGCTTTCGTTGACCGGCAACGGCGGCTTGCTCAGGTAATCGTCGCTCGCGCCGTGGCAGGCGCGCATCTCGAGTTGGTCTCGCTCGGCGTTGAAGAGCATCAGCGAGCACACCTTTGTCTGCATCAACTCGCACGCGTCGGCAGTCACGCGCCGCAGGATTTCCTCCAAGTCCAATGTCGCGATGATGGATTGCGCGACACGAAACAGTGCCTCGAGCTGGCGCGCGTTGTGGGCGACAGCCTGGTAGAGCCACGAGTTGTGGATGACTTGCGCCGCCTGATTTGCCAACGCCGCGAGCAACTCCTCGTCGGCCGCGCTGAAGGCGTTCGGACGCGTGGAATCCACATTGAGCACGCCGATGAGTTGCCCCTCCAGAACCATCGGCACCGCCAATTCGCTGCGCACGTCCTTGCGCACCGACACGTACCGGGGATCGGTCCTCACGTCCGGTACGCGCAACGGCTGACCGGTCTTGGCAACCCAGCCAGTCACACCGCGACCGATGGCGAGCTTCAGTTGCCGGGCCTTCGGGCTGAGGCCGATGGCCACCTCGATCTCCAATAGTTGCGTGTGCGGGTCAATCAACACCAGCGAGCCGCTGGTTGCGCGCATGATGTCCACCGCCTCGCGTAACACCAAGTCGAGCACGCGCTCCGGTTCGAGCGAGGAATTGATGACGCGGCTGACGCGCGCCAACAGTTCGTAATGGCGCAACTTATCTGGCGGCGACTTCGGTTTGACCTCTCGCGGCATGTTCGCAGCAGAGATTTTAGGCGACCGTCGATACGGGGTCGAGTGTGTTCCGTGGCTAACGGACGCTTGGCCGGCGCACCTAGCGCCTTCCCGTCAGCGCCGCCAGCACTCGTTCCGGTGTGAACGGCGCTTTCTTCATGCGGACGCCGCAGGCGTCGTAGATGGCGTTGGCGATGGCCGGCAGGGGACCGTTAATGCCGATTTCGGCGATGCTCTTCGCGCCGAAGGGGCCGGACGGCTCGTAGGTCTCGACGAGGATCGTTCTTACCGGCGGGCAGTCGACGGTGGTGAAGATTTTGTAGTCGAAGAAGCTTGGGTTGAGCATCCGGCCACGGTCGTCGAAGACCATGTCTTCGCTGAGTGCGTAGCTCATGCCGTTCATCACTGCGCCTTCGACTTGGCCTTCGGCGAGCTTGGGGTTGACGGCGACGCCGCAGTCTACGGCGGCGACGTAATCAATGACGCGGACCTTGCCGGTCTCGGTGTCCACTTCGACTTCGGCGAAGTGAGCGCCGAAAGGGGGCGGGGAAACGTAGGAGATGTGGCTGGCTTCGCCTTGAATCTGGATTTGGCTCTGGCCGTAGAGGGAACGCTGAATGATGTTCGTGAACGGCGCTTTCTTGCCGGTCTTGCGACTGATGACCGTCGCGTTCTCGCAATACAAGTCGGCAACATCTTCCTTCAGCATTTCCGCGGCGACTTTCAGAATGACTTCCCGGCAGGCTTCGGCGGCTTTCTTCGCCGCGCCACCGGAGACATACGTCGTGCTGGAAGCATACGCGCCTTTGTCGAATGGCGTCATGTCGGTGTCGGACGAGTAACACTGCATCTTGTCGGAGGTGACACCCAACACTTGCGCGGCGATCTGCGCGAGGACGGTGTCGCTGCCGGTGCCGAGGTCGGTCGCGCCCATCAATAGATTAAACGAGCCGTCTTCGTTCATCTTGATGCGCGCCGACGCCATATCAATACCGGCAATGCCCGAGCCTTGCATGAGACAGGCGACGCCGATGCCGCGCTTGATTTTCGCGCTGGCGTCACGCTTTTGGTAGAGCCGGTGTTTCTGTTTCCAACCGATGGCTTCCGCGCCGCGCGTGATGCACTCCGGCAAGCCGCAACTCGCGATCGGGTTCTCGTGGCCTTCCTTGCCTTCGCCGAGCGCGGCAAAGACCGGGTTCGTCTCGCCCTTCTGAATGTGGTTCTTCTGGCGCAGCGCGATGGGATCAATGCCGAGTTTCTCGGCGATGATGTCCATCATCTGCTCGATAGCAAACGCGCCCTGTGTCGCACCGTAGCCCCGGTACGCGCCTGTGACCGGCGTGTTCGTGTACACCGAGTCGCCCCAGAAATGCACGTTCTTGCAGCGGTAAAACGGCAGCGTCTTGCTGCCGACGTTCGTCAGCAACGTCAACGAATGCGTCCCGTACCCGCCCGTCCAACTTGTCACGCGCTGGTCCATCGCCGTGAACGTGCCGTCCTTCTTCACGCCGATCTTCATCTTCACAATCGACGGATCGCGTGTCCGGCTCGCCATGAATTCTTCCCGGCGCGTCATCTCGATCTTGACCGGCCGACGCGTGCGCGTCGTAATGAGCGCGCACAAATCTTCGAGAATAATCTCCTGTTTCGCGCCAAACCCACCGCCGATACGCGGTTTGATGACGCGAATCTGGTTGACCGGTATCTGCAAACACTGCGCGACGATGCGCCGGCAATGCCACGGCACTTGCGTCGCCGTG
>CAZMKD010000066.1:0-2219 GCA_964566575.1 uncultured Verrucomicrobiota bacterium | reverse complement strand
CCAACTCGTCAGCAAATACACGCCGCGCGGGGATCAGCCGCCGGCCATCAAGGCGCTCACGGATTCGCTCGTGGCCGGCAACCGATTCCAGACATTGCTGGGCGTGACCGGCAGCGGCAAGACGTTTACGATGGCCAACGTCATCCAAGCCCTCGACCGGCCGACGCTCGTCATCTCGCACAACAAAACGCTGGCGGCGCAATTGTTCTCGGAGTTCAAACAGTTCTTCCCGCACAACGCGGTCGAGTATTTCGTCAGCTACTACGATTACTATCAGCCGGAGGCGTACATCCCGCAGACCGACACGTACATCGAGAAGGATTCGAGCATCAACGAGCAACTCGAGAAGTTGCGGCTCTCGACGACCAGTTCGCTGCTGTCGCGCCGGGACGTGGTGGTCGTGGCGAGCGTGTCGTGCATCTACGGGTTAGGCTCACCGGAAGATTATCACGAGATGATGGCGCTGGTGAAAGTCGACGATCCGATCGGCCGGGATGACTTGCTGCGCAAACTCGTGGACATGCAGTACAACCGCAATGACATCGAGTTCACGCGCGGCAACTTTCGCGTGCGCGGCGACACCGTCGAAGTCTGCCCGAGTTATACCGAGGACGCCGTACGCATCCAGTTCGACGGTGACCGGGTGGAACAGCTCAGCCAGTTCGAGCCACTGACCGGCAAGAAGCTCGCGGACCTCGGCGTCGTGTCAATCTACCCGGCCAAACATTGGGTCACGCCGTACGAAAAGATTGTGCGCGCGGTCGACGGCATCAAGGCCGAGATGGTCGAGCGCGTCGCGTGGTTCGAACAAAACGGCAAGCTGCTCGAAGCCCAGCGCATTCACTCGCGCACGATGTACGATCTCGAGATGCTCAAGGTAATGAGGTTCTGTTCCGGCATCGAGAACTACACCCGGCATCTCAGTGGTCGCGCGCCGGGGGAGCGACCGGGCGTGTTGATTGATTTCTTCCCGAAGGATTTCCTGCTCATTGTGGACGAATCGCACGTCACGGTCCCGCAGATTGGCGGTATGTCCGCGGGGGATCGCTCGCGCAAGACCACGCTGGTCGAGCACGGGTTCCGGTTGCCCAGCGCGCTGGACAACCGGCCGCTGACGGCGGAGGAGTTTCAATCACTCATCCACCAATGCATCTTTGTCAGCGCCACGCCGGGAGTGACGGAACTCGGCAAGAGTGCCGTCGTCGCCGAACAGATTATCCGTCCGACCGGGCTGGTGGACCCACCGGTCACGGTGAAACCGCTCACCGGCCAGATTGACGATCTTATCGAGCAATGCCGGAAGCGCGCCGAGAAACACGAGCGCATTCTGGTCACGACGCTCACGAAGCGCACGTCGGAAGATCTCACGGATTATTTGAAGGAAGTCGGCTTGCGCGTGAAATACCTGCACAGCGAGATTGACGCCATCGAGCGGGTTGAGGTGTTGCGCGGTCTGCGCGCGCATGATTTTGATGTCCTCGTCGGGATCAATTTGCTGCGCGAAGGTCTCGACTTGCCGGAAGTTTCGCTCGTCGCGATTCTCGACGCGGACAAGGAAGGGTTTCTGCGCAGCGCGACGTCGCTGATCCAGACGGCCGGGCGTGCCGCCCGTCACATCAACGCGGAGGTCATTCTCTACGCCGACGTGATGACCAATTCGATCAATAAGTTCATCGCGACGACGGAGTACCGGCGCGGGAAGCAACTCGCCTATAATAAGGAGCACCACATCACGCCGAAGACGGTGAAGCGCGAGTTGCAGTTGAGTCTTGCCGAGTTGACGCAAGCCCGGGAAGTCGAGGCCAGCGTCGTGCGCGAGGGTAAAGGCGGTTACCGGACCGCTGAAATTCTCCGGGAACTCGAAGCCGAGATGATCGAGGCTGCTGAGAACTTGCAGTTTGAGAAAGCCGCCATCTTGCGCGACCAGATTTCCGAGCTAAAGAAGAACGGCGAACCGCGCGTGGACGGTCGGCGTGAAGTGAAATACGACCGCAAGTTGAAGGTGAATGTGATAAAAAAGAAGCGCTTGGCCAAACGCACATGACCCCTCTCGCACCGGAAACGATTGAAGGTCTGGTGCACACCGCATTGGCGGAAGACGTCGGCGCCGGTGACATCACCTCCGAGTCAGCGATACCGGCCGACGTTGATGCAGCCGCCCGAATTATCGCGAAAGAACCATGCGTGGTGGCCGGCTTACAATTCGTCGAAGCCGTCTA
>CAZMKD010000065.1:0-3461 GCA_964566575.1 uncultured Verrucomicrobiota bacterium | reverse complement strand
TTCAACCGGCGCAAGTCCGCCTCGCGGGGAAAACTGTTCTATCGTTTGGCACAGCAGGCGGTTCAGGTTTCACCGGTTCCATTCGATTCGCTCCCGCATCACAAGCGGTAGTAGCTGGTGGAGTCACGTACATAGCCCTATCTCCGAATCACTCTGGCAACACCCCGGCATCCTCGGCATTGAAGAACTGCCGGCCGATGGCCGGAATCTGTTCCCTGTCGACCGCGCGCATGATTTCGTCCGTTTCGATGGGCGCACCCAATACGAAGACTGGCTCCGCACCGAAGAATTTCGCCACGGCGACTTTTTGCTGAAAGTTTATCTGGCCGACGAGACAACATTCCCAGACAATTTCGAAATCGTCGGCTGCGGCATCGTCGAACCATGCGACTACCTCGCCGCGATGCGCGAGCAACATCACGGTCGAGTCATCGGCAAGTTCTGGGTCGGCCCGCCATGGGAAATGCCGCTAGCCGACAAGTTGCCGGTCGTTATCGAACCCGGCACCGCCTTCGGTCTCGGCGATCATCCGACCACCCAGATGTGCCTCGAACTCCTCGCCGACATCCCACGTGCCCGGCGCATCCTCGACTTCGGCGCCGGCTCCGGCATCCTCGCGATTGCCGCTGCCAAGCTTTTCCCGGACGTCGAGCTCTGGCTCACCGAAACCGATCCGCAATGCCGGCCAAACATCGAACACAATTTCACGCTCAATGGCCTGCCGATTCCGCCGGTTCTGGACCACATACCTCCCGGTCCATTCGATCTAGTGCTCGCCAATGTCTACCTCGAAATCCTCAAGCCGCTGGTCACGTTGGAAGCCGCGCGCCTGATCGTCAGCGGATTGCTCGGCGCGGAACAACTCGTCGACTTTCATACGCCGCCGTTTCGCATCGTCCGACAACTCCAGCGCGAAGATTGGTTCGCGCTGGAATTGCACCGGTGATAAATTCGCCCCATGCCAAAATTCCTTCACACCCGTATCCGCGTCAGCAACCTCGACCGCACCATCGCGTTCTATGAACAACTCGGATTCCGCTGCACACGCCGCACCGACAAATCACCTGCCGGCAACCAGCTCGCGTTCCTCGAACTCGCCGGCAACGACCACTTCCTCGAACTCTGTTACTCGCCCGACTACCAACTCAAGGTACCGGAAGACCTGATGCACACCGCCATCGGCTACGCCGATTTGATCTCAAAGTGCGACGAGTTGGAGAAAAAGGGCGTCGCTATCTGGCCCGACGGCTGGCGCGAGAAACTTTCCAGCGGCAAAATGCGGATGGCATTCGTCACCGACCCGGACGGCTACGAAGTCGAGTTGCTCGAGCGCGCATAAAGTCCCGCAAAAACCTGCCGGTATGCGTCCGCGCCCGCGCGACATCCGCCGTCGTTCCTTCGGCCACCACGCGCCCACCGGCATCTCCGCCTTCGGGACCAAGGTCGATGATCCAATCGGCTTCAGCAATCACGTCAAGATTGTGCTCGATGATGACCACCGTGTTGCCGGCGTCCACCAGCCGGTGCAACACGCGAATCAACCTCTCCACGTCGGCCATGTGCAAACCGATCGTCGGCTCATCCAGCACGTAGAGCGTACCGGCATTGTTCACCTTGGCGAGTTCGGTCACGAGCTTGATGCGCTGCGCCTCGCCGCCGGACAGCGTTGGGCTTTGCTGCCCGAGCGTGAGGTAACCAAGCCCGACTTCCTGTAAGAGTTCCAGACCGCGGTGAATCTGCCGGTGCGCCGAGAAGAACTCGACGGCTTCATCCACGTTCATCGCCAACACCTCGCCGATGCTCTTGTCCTTCCACGTCACCGCGAGCGTCTCCGGCGTAAACCGCTTGCCGCCGCACGTGTCGCAATGCACCGTCACGTCCGGCAGGAAACTCATCTCGATCCGCTTCACTCCTTGCCCCTCGCACTCCGGGCAGCGTCCCTCCGCCGTGTTAAACGAAAACCGGCTGGCCGTGTATCCGCGCATCTTCGCCTCCGGTATACTGGCGAAGAGCTGCCGGATATCGTTCCAGAACCCGATGTAGGTGGACGGACACGAGCGTGGCGTTTTCCCGATGGGTGACTGATCAACTTCCAGCACGCGGGTAATATGTTGCGCGCCGGCGATCTTTGCGCCGCCTTTCAACCCGCGATAGAGAACATCGCGCACCAACGTGCTTTTGCCGCTGCCGCTCACCCCGGTCACGCACACCAACCGGCGGAGAGGAATCTTCACGCGCACGTTCTTCAAATTGTGCAGCGTCGCGCCAATGATCTCGACGAACTCAGACTTGCCGGTGCGCGGCGCGTGAAGCGGATGTCGCAACGGCTCGCGCAGCAACCGCCCGGTCAACGACTCCTGGCAGCGGACGATGTCTTTGATTGTCCCCTCCGCAACTAGCCGGCCGCCGTTCACGCCGGCGCCCGGGCCGAGATCAATGATGTGCTCCGCGCGGCGAATCGTGTCTTCATCGTGCTCGACCACTACGACCGTATTGCCTTTGGCTTTCAACTTATGAAGCGTGGCCAGCAACATCCGATTGTCGCGCGGATGCAAGCCGATGGTCGGTTCGTCGAGGATGTAGCAGACGCCGCGCAGGTTTGATCCGAGTTGTGCTGCCAACCGGATCCGTTGCGCCTCGCCACCGCTCAACGTCGGCGCAGCACGATCTAGCGACAGATACGCCAGCCCGACTTCCTTAAGAAATTCCAGCCGCGACTTCAGCTCCGCCAGAATGTCTCGGGCGATCTCACGTTCGCGACCGCGCAGCTTCATCTTGCCGAACGCTTCCGCGGCTGCCTTGACCGGTAACGCCGCGAAATCCGCGATGTTCTTCTGCTGATATCTCACCGCGAGTGCTTCCGGTCGGAGTCGTTTGCCGGCGCAATCGGGACACGCCCGCTCGCGACCGGTAAACCATTCGTTCCACCAAATCTCCTCGCCCGTCTGCTCTTCATCGAAGCCGGCCAACTGCAATCCCGCCCCGTAACAACTCGGACACCAGCCATGCTTCGAGTTGTAGGAGAACAACCGCGGGTCGAGATCGGGGAAACTGCGCGAACATTTCGGGCACGCCCGCCGCGTCGAAAACATGGTATGGCCGGCCATGACGACGCCTTTGCCATACTCCAATGCGACTTCTAGCAACTCCCGCAATTCAGTTTCCGTTTTCGCCGCACCGACCGGCAACTCGATATTGTGCTCCTTGAACCGGTCGAGCCGGGGCCAGTTTGAAACCGGCAACAGCGCGCCGTCCACCCGCAGATGCGAAAACCATTTCTTACCGGCCCACTCGGCGAGATCGGTGTAGAGACCTTTGCGTGCCACAATCAGCGGCGCAAACAATTCGATCCCGCTGCCGAAGCGTGCGCTTCGGCCGCGGCTACAGTGCTCCCGCATCAGTTTCGCAACGATGGACTGCGACGATTGCGGCCGAATCGGCACGTGGCAGTCCGGGCAGAA
>CAZMKD010000064.1:0-19635 GCA_964566575.1 uncultured Verrucomicrobiota bacterium | reverse complement strand
TTCCCGGTTGAACCGATGTTGAACTTAGAGCCAAACAGCCGGATGCTGTTTGTGGTTCTACTAGGGCCAAGAGATGAAGCGATCATCGTGAGTGGAGCACTTGGAGTGCTAGAACCGGGAACGGTGACACCGAGGATAATTGCGTTCGTCGTGCTGACGGCGTTGCTCAACACCGCGCCACTTGCGATTTGGGCCGAGCCGACAGCGCCTGCTGCGATCTTTGCGGTGGTGATCGCCCCATCAGAAACGTTGGCTGCCATCATCGCATACCCAACGGCGGCGATACGCTGGTCGGGACTGAGTAGCTGGGAGCCGTTGACGCCGTCGTCGAACCAGACCCGCAGCCACACATCGGAATTCTCGAAAACAGAGGCCGGAATGGCGGTCATGTTCGGGAGTGTGTTATCGCCAAGCAGTACTGAGTACAGGCCCTTGGTCACCGTCAGGGAGACTGCGCTATCCGGCTCCTCGCCCTCGATGCCCGTGCCGTCATTGCTCCAATAGGAGTCTGGCCCGGCAGGGTCAAGGAGACGGAACTTAAACTGGCCCGTGCCGTTAAAGTTCGTGCCGCCGACCGTGACGCGCCCCTGGTAGTTGATGATCTGAGGCACCTGTGACCATGCAGCGCGCGTCAGTGCGGTAACGAGGATTATCGCGGTGAGGATTCGTATTGGCTTCATGACCTTTTCCCTAGTTGGCAGGTAGTTGGAGCAAGTGGAATACCCGAAGACAGACCGATGGTCAAAACAACACATTTCGCCCGGCACGGCGCGACGAGGCTTCCATGCAGCATAATACAATTGTTAAGCATCTACCCGCTTCCCTACAGCCCGCGTGTATGTTAGCATGCGGGGACGGGTAGCACAAGCCAGATTCCGAGTAAGGAGGCATCAAATGCTCGCGTTGATTCAGTTTCCCTGGTCGCCCTTCTGCATCACGATCCGGCGGATTTTGCAGAGAAACGGGATTCCACATCGGATGAGGAACGTTCCGTCGCACGATCGCGCAGCGGTCATTCGCGCGACGAATGGCCGGGCCTACACAGTACCCTGCTTGATCGACGGCAAGACAGCGATTGCTGATTTCACGGACTTTGGGCAAGAGGTCGCGCGCTACGTCGACCGCAAGTACCGGCTTGGCTTGTTCCCGCGAGAGAAGGAAGGAATTCAAGCCGTGTTGGCGCGCTACATCGAAAACGATTTGGAGAACATCGGTTTTCGCGTCACGGACAGCTACATCCTAATGAAGTTGCCGCTCATCGAGCGCACGATGCAGCGCCGGCACAAGGAACGCAAATTCGGCAAGGGCTGCCTCGACCAGTGGGCGCGCGACCGCAAGCAGCTCATCGGGCAGTTCGAGGAATTGCTGCGGCCGATGGATAACATGCTCGCGTCATCGCCGTTTCTGCTCGGCGACAAGCCCCTGTTCGTGGACTACGATCTGTTTGGAATCCTCGGCAACTATCTCTACAACGGCCACACGAAGCTGCCGGCGTTCAAACACTTGCAACGCTGGCACCGCACAATGTCTCGCCGCTCAGGTCGTACTCGCCGGCGCCGGTGATCCGCACGTCGACGAAGCTACCGACCGTCGCCTCACCAGTGATCGCCACTGAGCCGTCAATCTCCGGCGCGTCAGCGTGTGATCTGCCCTGCCCTCGACGTTCGACCAGAACACGGAGTGTCCTGCCGACAAGCCGCTGCTGAATCCGGCGTGACACTTCTTGTTGCGTTGCCATCGCCTGCCGGTACCGCTGCTTCTTCACTTTGGCCGGTACTTGGGCGTCCATGTTGCCGGCGGGCGTGTGATCTTCCTGCGAGTACGTAAACACGCCTAGCCGCTCGAATTCTGTCTCGTCCATGAACTCAAGCAATTCCTCAAACTGCGCTTTCGTTTCACCGGGAAAACCGACGATGAAGGTCGTTCGCAACGCGATGCCGGGAATGCCAGCGCGAATCCTTGCGATGAGACCGCGGATGTATGCGCCGCTTGTTTCACGCTTCATGCGCGTCAGCATCTCGTCGTTGATGTGCTGCAGCGGCATGTCGACATACCGGCAGACCTTGTCGCACGCAGCGATCGTGGCGATGAGTTCATCGCTCCAGTGCGCCGGGTGCGTGTAGAGCAATCGCACCCAGAAGTCGCCTTCGACCTCTTGAGTTTCTCGCAACAACTCCGTTAGCAACTCGCGCCCTCCGGCAAGGTCCTTGCCGTAGAACGTTGTGTCTTGCGAGATGAGATTGATCTCCCGGCACCCATCGGCGACGAGGGCGCGAATCTCCGCGAGCACGTCGTCCACAGGTCGGCTCCGATGCAAGCCGCGGATGCGCGGGATGCTGCAGAACGTGCACGGATGATTGCAGCCTTCGGCAATCTTGACGTAAGCGTAGTGCTTCGGTGTCAGGCGAAAGCGGGGCGCGGAGAAATCCGGGATGAATTTTGCCGGGCCGCTCCAGTAAAGCTCCTTCGAATGACGGTCGAGAATCTCGCGCACGATCGCGCCGATGCGCGGAACTTCGTTGAGGCCAACGATGGCGTCCACTTCCGGCAACTCGGCACGCAACTCTTTGGGGTAGCGCTGCGTGAGGCAACCGGCCATGATCAGCGCCCGGCAGTTGCCGGTCTTGCGCAGCTCGTTCGCCTTGAGAATGGCGTGGATCGATTCTTGTTTCGAGGCTTCGATGAAACCGCACGTATTGACGATGATCACGTCGGCTTCCTCGGCGGTGGTCGTCAACTCCATACCGTCACGCGCGAGCGAGCCGAGCATGACTTCGCTGTCAACGAGGTTCTTCGCGCACCCGAGGCTGACAAGCCCGACTTTGATGGGACGACTGGACATCACTTGCCGGAAGGATCGAGCAGTTCGGGCGTCGGTTTGGTCTTCGGCTGGTAGTACGCCTCAAAGTCAGCCGCCGGCAACCCCGCCGGCTTCGGCGCCGCGGCGGGGGGCCGGCGCACCCAAAAGTGATGCGCAATCATCGCGATCACGACGACCGCCGTCAGTGCTGCGACGACGCGCACAACAGCGGCAATCGGGAGTTGAAGCTCGCGCGTGCGTTTGGCGCGAATCGCCGCTTCCGTCTCAACATGCAGGCCTTGCCGGCGCAGACCGCCCTGACTCTTGAGGTACGCTTCGACTAGTGCCGCGCCGTCGAGACCGAGATACTCGGCGTAAAGTTTGAGGAAGCCCCTGGTGTACGTCGGTGCCGGGAGCGCGTCAAATTCGTCGGCTTCGAGCTTTTCGAGCGTGTCGATTTTGATCTTTGTCGCGCGCGCGGCGTCTTCGAGCGCTGCGCGTTTGTTGTGCCGCGCCTCGCGCAGCGTCTCTCCAATGGATTCCATGCCGCGCTGATACTACCGATGCTCACCTGCGGCTCAAGGAAAAACCGATTTGGCCGGGAAACAATCGCCGCGCTCAGTCCGAGCGTCGCGGCTACAGCATCCTTTGGTAGATGTGCACGTCTAGCAATCGTCCGAATTTGCGACCGACTTCTTTCATTGTGCCGACGAGTATAAAGCCGGCCCCCTCGTTGAGATGCTGGCTCTCGACGTTGCCTTCCGTTACGCGCGCGATCACCGTGTGATATTTCAAACGCCGCGCTTCCTCGATGATCGCCTGTTTGAGTTGACGGCCGATCCCTCGCCCCCGGTAGTCGGACCTCACGTAGAACGAGGTCTCGGCCGTGTCGGAGTACGCGCAACGGTCCGACCATTCGGTCAGACACGCGTAGCCGACGACGAGCCCGTCGCATTCGGCGACCCAAATCGGATGGCGTGGCCCGTGTGTCGCGAACCAGCTATGACGGTTGGCCAACGTCTTCGGCTCAGTATCAAACGTCGCGGTCGTGGTCCGGATCGCCTCGTTGTAAATCGCCGTGATTGCCGGGATATCTTTTAGCGTGGCAGGGCGAAGCAGCGCATCCACCGTTTTCATGCGTCAAATCTATCGCCCAACTCTTCCGGCTGCAACTTCCTCGCCCACCGGCTCCGCGGCAGACTGTGAAATCCTGCCCGCCGGTACAATGATTCCGCGCGCCGATGGTCGACGTCAACCTCCGTCTGTTCTGCGCTACTTTCTTATAGCCGGAAGCAAAAAGTGATTTGGGCAACCACCGTCACGAACCAACCTCCTTCCCGCACCGGGCCCAACGAGCCTCATTGGATTGAGCAAACTGCGAGCCTTGCGACTTCAACTACCATGTTCGCTCACTTCCGCTGGCTCTTCGGCACGGTCACATCCACCGCCTCACTCGACATGTTCCCGCTGCTGTCAGTGCATGTGATCCTTATCGTGTAGTCGCGCCCGTTGCCTTCGCCCGCACGCTCTGCTCGAAGTAGAACGTGATGCGCATCGACAATCACCCAGTCAGGAGCAGCGTCACCTGTGCCCGTACCCACCACCGGCTCGTTGCTGGTGACGCTCAGTGAACAATCTACATCGCCGCAAGCATCCCTCGCGACGTAGTTCACGGTAACGTCCACCAGTTTGCGGTTCGGAGGCCACAGCACTGCCTTATCCACCCCGACTCCGTCAATCACTGGGGCCGTGGTATCAACCACAACAACGGTGCGGGTCGCTGCGGCACAGTCGCCCGCCTCATCCACCACAGTGTAGGCCAAGGTATAGGTACCGGGCGCTCTGGCGTTTACCGTGCCACTTACGACAATGTTGCTACTCAAATCAGCTCCGTCTCTTGCGACTGTGGCACCACCGAGCCCGGTCACCGCCAAGGGCTCCGTGCCACTCGTGGGACCGCCCGTGAAGCTCCAGATGAGCGACTCAACGGTTAGATTTGTGGCGAGGCCTGCCGCGTCGGGGCTCGATCCATTCTCGCTCTGTGTAAAGAAAAGCAATTCTGCGGCGGTGCAGGCCGCAGGCGTCTCCCACACACCGCTGCCGTTGATTGGCGGACTGTTGGTATCAGTATATTTCCCGTAATAGGTGATCCCAAGCGTGTTGGAAGCGATGGTGAGCGACGGAAACCAATACAGTTGCAGTGTCTGGTTCGAGGTAATCCCACCTGTGTAGAATACAACCGCTTGATCCGCCAACCCGCCGGGCTGCCCCCAATAATTATCATAGGAGTCTTGGAGGTTCCACAGGCCTACAACCCTGTCATCGGCTCCCCAAGTGGCACCGAAACTCAAAGGGAAAGCCGACTGGAGATCCTCAAACCCGTTGTTTCCCGAATCTGCTACCAGCACTGCAACGCCGCTGGTTGACATCAGAGTCCCTGACGCGTCTTGAAGATCGGCCGCAATGACGGTGATGTTGCTTCTCCCGCCTTCTGAGGCTGTGGCACCGGGGTCCGAAAAGGCCGTGTGGCACTCGTTGGTCAGCAGATCGTTGCCGAGTAAGGTAATTGAGAGCTTCGTCCTGCGCGCCGCGATAAAGTACGGGCCGCGCAACCCCGCGCTCGCATCGGCAAACAGAGACCCATTTCCATTCGAATCGAATTTCACAATTGTGTTGTTCCCGACGTTCGCCACGTAAAGGAAGCCGGCGCTGTCAAATGCCAGGCCGATAGGGCCGGCCAACCCGGATCTTGCGGTGGCGAACACAGATACATGCCCGCTTGGATCAAATTTCAAAATCGTGGCTGCTGCGGAACCCGATTTGCTGTTATTAGCCACATACACATTGTCGTCGCTATCCACCGCAATCCCGTTAGGGAAGTCCACGCCAGAGTTGGCGGTGGCGAAAACGGAACTGTGCCCACTTGAATCGATCTTCACAATCGTGCTCTTCCAAAGATTCGCCACGTAAAGATTGCCGCTGCTATCAAACGCGAGACCCGAAGGAGTATACAGCCCGGAGTTGGCGAACACGGAACTGTGCCCACTCGGATCGAATCTTTGAATTAGATCGTCCCGGAAATTCGCCACATACAGGTTGCCGCTGCCGTCGAATGCGAGACCCATAGGGAAGCACACCTCTACCCCCGACCGCCAGAAGGCGAACAATGTCCCGTTCCCACACGAATCGTATTTCTCAATCTTACTCGCGCACCCACTGTTATAGGCGACATAGAGGTTGCCATTGTTGTCAAACGCAAGACCCACAGGGCTGTTTGAATCGACGAGAACCGGGGCGAAGACTGAGCCATGCCCGCACGAATTGATTTTCACAACATAGTTAGCGGTATTGCCAACGTAGATGTCGTCGCCACTTGCGCCAGCAGTAGCAGAGAATAACCACACAAGTTGCACGAGTCCGACAAAACGCGCTTTGGCTGTTCCCTTCACAGTCTTCTTCCGCTTTAGCCACATAGATGACCTAACCCACAGATTCATTTTACCATCTGCAGCGTCACAATCAAGATACCGGGCTTTGCTTCTCGCAGAGCAGTTGCATCACGCTCACTCAGGACGGCATCGAGAACGCGCGTCACTTCACGCGTTTGGCGTCGCCCCAGAGATGTTCGAGGCCGTAGTGCACGCGCAGTTCGGGGTGGAAGATGTGGATCATCACGTCGCCGTAGTCTAACACGATCCACCGGCTTCGAGGGTAACCGTCATGATACCGGGGCCGCACCCCGTCCTCCTTGAGCCGACGCGCGATCTCGTCGGCAATGGCTTTGAGGTGCGGCTCAGAATTACCCGAGCAAATCAGGAAATAGTCGGCCACCGAGGAAATCTTGCGCATGTCGAGGATGACGTTGTCGATGGATTTCTTATCGAGGGCAATGTTGCGGCAGAGCTTGGCAAGTTGGCGAGAGTCGAGTCGTTTCACTGATATAATTTCTGCCTCACAATATACCGAAGTACTGCGTCGGGGACAAGATACCGGATGGATTGCCCACGTGCCGCGCGGGCCCGGATGTCGCGGGACGCGATGCCGCAGGGATGGGTGTCGAGGAGTCGGTAGCGCAGCCCCGGCAACCGCGCCGGCCGGGCTGTGTGGCCGGGGCGCGTGACGGCGATGAACCGGCAGAGCTTCACGAGCCGGCGCGCGTCCTTCCATAAATGCAGTTCGCTCAGCGAATCCGCGCCGATGATGAAATGAAACGTTGCGCGCGGATACCGGGGTCGCAATTCCGCCAGTGTGTCCACCGAGTAGGACTTGCCGCCGCGACGAATTTCGAGGTCGTCCACCGCGAAGCGTTTGTCGCCGGCGATGGCGAGCTTGACCATGCGCAGCCGGTGCTTTGCGCTGACGTTGCCATCCAGCGCCTTGTGTGGCGGCGTGGCAGACGGAATGAAAACGACGCGGTCGAGCCGCGCCGTTTCCATCGCGTCTTGCGCAACGATCAGGTGGCCGATGTGAATCGGGTTAAACGTGCCGCCGAGAATCCCGATTCGTTCGCGCCGCCGCTGCGTCATTCCCGGTGCTTAATTGACCGGGTTAAACGGGAAGGGCTTGCCACTCTTGCTCAACTTGCCTTTGATGATGATGTCGGGCGCGCCATTGTCGGTGAAACTGTCGTTGAGCACGCCGGCGACAGTGGCGTTCACGCTCTTGGGCGATGAGAGTGATGGCGTAATCTTCCCAGAGAAGTTGATGATGCCATCAGCGGGCGTCGGGTTCGGCTGTGTCGGCAGAACCGTTTGAATCACCATGGCCGCGCTGAAGTTGCCATCTGGCAAGATCGCGAACCGCTCGCTGCTCATCAACGTCGCCACGACATTCGTGTTGCCATCGACCTCGACCAAGGACACCCCGTGGTTTGCAAAATCGACCAACAACAACACATGGTCGCCGGTCAAGACGAGGTCGGCTTCTGTCACCGCCAGTTTGGCCACAGCCGTCTCACTTTGCGGAAACGTCACCGCGCCTCGGATTTTGACCGGGAACGCAACCACCTGCGCCCAGCCGTTTGCGCCGGCAAAAACCAGCGCGGCTAGAACGATCACTATCGATTTCTTCATTTTAAACCCCTCCTTGGAGTTGTGCGAATACTGCAATATTTACCGAACTTTTTCCAGCACTAAATACTTCTCAGAAACCCACACTGGCCCGGTCGGTACAACGTCCCTAACACGGAAGCCGGCGGCGGCCACTTCGGCCTCAAACTGTTTGAACGTCGGTTGCGAGCCGTAGACCGGTTTGCGGCCTTTGAGCGTTTTTAACGCCTTGCGCACCGGCCCGAAGACCTGGTAGTCAAAAAACGTCACCACGACCCACCGCCGCGTCACGCGGTGAAATTCCTTCAGGAACATCGCTCGTTCGTCTGCCGGCAGGATGTGATGCAGAAGCCGGTTGCAGAAAATGCAGTCCACCGCCCCATCGCGCACTGGCAACCGACCGGCATCCGATTGTATCCAGCGCGCGCGGACGCCAAGCTTGCGACCGTGTTGCCGGGCAATGTCCACCATCTCGTGTGCCACGTCGGATTCGATCAACAGCCGGTCACCCTTCCCCAGTGTCCCCGCGAACCGTCCGGCCCCGCACGGAACATCCAAGACGCTCCGGCAATCTTTCAGCGTGGCGAAAATGCCCGCCACGGCTTTCTGCTCGCGCAGGTCGGTGCGCTTGCGCGAGCCGCGCTCGAATCGCTTCGAGTACCGCGTGGCGCGTTCCTTGTCTTGAAAACGGCGCTTGTAGGTCTTGGCCTCCATGAGCGCGCATGATACAAAACGAACCGATGCCTTTGAACACAAAACTCGTTGTCGCGCCCGAATGGCGGCCTGTGCTCCAAACGCGCCGGCTCGACACCGTCGCGGCGGTGTACGCCTGTGATGCCGGCACGGTCGTTGCGCGCAGTCGTTCGACAGAGGTCCGCCGCGTCGAACTCGGCGACCGCGTCGTGTTCATCAAGAAATATTGGGTCACGAAACCATCGCAGATCATCAGCGGCGTGACCCGCGGAGCGGTGTTCGGCAAGTCGAAGGTGCGGCGCGAATTCGACAACCTCGCCCGTCTTCGCGCGTGGGGCTTGGGTGCGCCGGCGCCGGTCGCTTACGGCGAAGAGCGCCGGGCCGGCTGTCTCGTGCGCTCGTGTCTGATCAGCGAGGCCATCCCGGAGGCGCGCGCGTTCGATGAGCTGATTCGTGGCGGTTACCGCGACGTAGTACCTCTCGCCGACTACGTCCGACGACTGCACGATCACCGGTTCGTCCACTGTGATCTCTTCTGGCGCAACATCATTCTTTCCGGCAGTTCCCTCGATCATTTCTATCTCATCGACGCCCACAAGGGTCACATCTGGCGGAATGAACTGGCCGGGCGTGCTCACGACCTCGCTACCCTCGACGCGCCGGCCCCGTGGTTCTTCCGGCGCACCGAACGCCTGCGCTTTCTCCGCCGGTATTTGGGCCGAGCGAAGCTCACTGCCGCCGACAAGAAATTGGCGCGGCTCGTCCTAAACCTCGCCGCGCCGTTGCGCGACCGGCAACTCCGCCGTGTCCGGAGCGCCCGATGATCCGCAGCCAGCGACAGCCGCCGACGTGGTGGAAACGCGTCCGGTATCGCCTCGAGGTGTGGATGCTCCAGGGCGTCGCGGCGCTTGCGCAATTGTTCCCGCGCCGGGCCGTCCAGCTTGCTGGACGCGCGCTCGGTGCGTTCGCGTATTATCTCACGCCCGAGTTGCGGAAGATCGCGATGCAGAACCTCGACATCGCGTTCGGCGACAGTCGGTCGGTGACCGATAAACGCCGCATCGCCCGGGCATCGTTGCAACATTTCGCCGGCACGATTGCGACGCTGCTGTGGTCGCCGCGACTCACACCGGAAAACTTCCGCCAATATGTCGAGGTGGACGAGACGACGATCCCGCGCGGATGCGCCGTGGTGTTCGTCACGATGCATTATGGCGACTGGGAGTTGTTGGGGTTGACGGAGAGTTACCTGGGCAGTCCGGTGACTATCGTCCAGGAAAACATGCGCAATGAACTGCTCGAAAACTTCTTCGGCCGGTTGCGCTCACATACCGGCCACAGACTTGTTACGCAGGAATTGGCCGCCATGCGGATTTTTCGAGCGTTGCGTGAGGGGGGCGGGACGGCATTGTTGATTGACACGAGCACCAACCGGCGCGGTGGCGGTATCTGGCTCGACTTTTTCGGGCTGGAGGTATTCAGTTCACCGGCATTTGCGGCGCTGGCGTTGCGCAGCGGCGCGCCGGTCGTGCCCGCGTACGCGCAACCGTTGGCGGACGGACGCGCCCGGTTTGTTTACGGCCCGGCCATCGAGTTCACGCCGACCGGCGATGTGGAGCGCGACATCCGAGAGTTGAGCCAACGCTGCTTGAAATTCTGCGAGGACGTGATTCGTGCCGCGCCGGAACCGTGGCTGTGGGCCTACAAACGTTGGTCGCCGCGACCGACCGTGGAACGCGGCCGGTATCCTGAGTATTCCCGGTACGTCGCCATGCGAAAGTTGCGCCGCGGCGAGTCCGCCAAATGATTTGCACCTCGCGCCGCGCTGCTGGTAAGAATCGTGGAATGGACCGGCTGTACATTGATCCTCGTGCGCGCGACTGGCTCGTGGCGCTCAAACTCGACTCGTGTGCCACGATTCTTGCGTTCTTCGCGCCGTCCGAGCCGCCGCAGATCAAAGCTGTCATCGTCGTGCCACGAACGGTGCAACTGCCGGGCGGTGGCGAGACGCGGTCGGTTTTCTACAAGCTCTACGAGTACGCTGCGCCCTCGTGTCGGTTCTGGGGGCGGCGCTCGAAAGCGCGGTGTGAGTTTGAAAATTACGCGGCGTTCGAAACGCTCGGCATTCCGACGGCCCGGCGCGTGGCCTGCGGCGAAATGCGCGACGGCATCGGCCGCCTGTGCCGGGCGTTTATCATCACTGAAGCCATCCCGCGAGCGTGGACACTGCCGCAGTTCGTGGATGAATTCTGCCCGAACCGCGCGACTGCCGAGGGCCGCATCTTGCGCGATGGAATTTGCCGGCAGATGGCCGCGCTCACGCGGCGGATTCACGACGGCGGCTTTTCCCATCATGACCTGTATTGGCGTAACATCCTTGTCACTTGGACGCCGCCGGAGCCGCTGAAGTTGTGGTGGATCGATTGTCCACGGGGCGGATTCAGTCGTCAACGTCGCCGGCACATCAAAGATCTGGCGTCGTTGGACAAGATGGCCGCGAAACATTGCACACGCAGCGAGCGTCTCACATTCCTCAAAACATACGCCGGTACTGACGACGTCAAGTCACTCGCTCGTGAGGTGCTCACCTACCGGCGGAGACGGTGGTCGAATGAGTGACGTCGAGATCACGCCGGAGTTTCTGCCGCTGTTGCGTCAGCACGGTCTCGACACGTTTGAGTCCGTGATGCAGTGCAAGGACGGGGAGATCATGCGATCGGTGCCGGGGCGCTCGACGGTGCGGTTGCCTATGGGCGTTTACCTGAAACGGTACGAAGTCCGTTACTATTCGTTGCCGTGGTTGCATGCGTTCTGTCACGACGAAGCCGAACACGAATGGAAGATGATCCACGAGTTGCAGCGTGCCGGCTTTCGCGTGCCGACGCCCATCGCGTTTGGTCGGCGTGGCGCACGCAGTTTCGTAATGACCGAAGAAATCGCCGGGGGCGTGCCGGCCGACAGCATCGCGCCGCCGCTCGCTGCGATTGGCAAGCTGACCCGACAATTCCACGATGCTGGTTTCATCCACAAGGATTACTACCTCTGCCACGTCTTCGTGGCCGGCGAGGCGCTGTACTTCATCGACTTGCAACGTGTACTCGGCCCCGGAACGTTTTCGGAACGCTGGCGCGTCAAAGACCTCGCCGCGCTCGCACATTCCGCCGAGCGCATCAACTTGCCGTACGAGGAATTGCTCGCGGCTTACGGCGCGGATAAAGTATTGCGACAGCAAGTGGCGGCCCGGATGAACTGGTTGCGAAAACGCCGACCCACATACGTCGGGGTTTGGGACGACCCCAAATCAAGCAAGGCGCGATTCTGAGTTGTAGGCTTCGAGAAACGCCGCTCGGTCTGCCGGCGATTTCTCGCGACAAAATCTCTCGATGTCGGCCGCAGCTCGCCTTTGCGCGACTTTATCCACGAATTCCAAGCCTTCGAGGTCAATGAGATGTGGTCGGCCGGCAACGTTGACGATATTGCTATCTTTCAAGTCGCGATGTGAGAAGCCGGCAGCGTGAAGCTTCGCAATCAGTTTCCCGACCGCTTGCATCGGCGGCGGCGTGGCATCCACTGGCAAGTGTTCCATGATAAACCAACTGCGCAGGAGGAATCGCGACACACGCCTTTCGCCCGCCGCAATTGGGCGCGCCGTGGGGATGCCGGCCAATTCGAGGTGGTATGCTTTCAGGTACGCGTTGACTGCGCGCGAACGACGGAAGAGGTCTTTGAGCAGCCGGGAAGGCCGTCGAAGGTTGTATTGCTTCATCACAAACCCATCGGCCGCGCTGACGATGGACGTGCGACCTTGCTTGAGAATCCGCGCGCGCCGCAGGAACGCTTCCGGATCGCGGAGTTCGTCTTTCCAAAACGGTTTTCGGATAAACCAGCCGTCTTGCCGGTCGAACTCCCGGTTCCGTTTGAGGCATCGGCGCGCGCGCTGCGCGAAGAATTGCCGGCCAAACTCCGCACTGCGTTGCTCGATCTCGGGTGTGACCGGGATAGGCAAGAAGAGACGAAGGCGCGCGAGGTTGTCGGCAATCTCTTCGTCAGTCGGAGTCTTCAGAATCGTTCCGTGCAAATCCACGAGGCGGACTTCGCGGCTGTTGACGAGGATGTTTTCGGGGTGCAAATCGCGTTGGAGGACGCCGCGCTCGTGGAGTTGCCTCACGAACGCAAGCACGCGCGTAGCGTCCGCTTCGCCCGGCACATGACCGTCGAAGCCTTCGGTGATGAGGATGCTTTCCTGCAAACCGGCCGCACTCCAACGCTCGCCGAGCGCGAGATGACGGACGATGGGAACCCGGATGCGTTGCGCGATGGTCCATTCTTGCCGGGCTTGCGAGGGTTTGAAGAAAAATTTCAGTGGGCGCAGGGCCGCGCCAGCGTGCCGGTAGCGTTTCACATAATATACCTTGCCGGCAACGTCGTGGCGGCTGACGAGTTTGACGTTGGACTCCTTGATGGTCTTGCCGGCATCGGCCAGCAACGCATCGAGGGGAAGTTCCTCGGCGAGTTCCCAACGCACACCATTTTTCTTGAGGCGAATCACGGCGGTATCTTAGAGTCGGACTGTGAAACGAGCAATTGTGATTCTTGTGGTGCTTCTGCTTCTGGCCGGCGTCTATGTCTGGAAGAAAGCCTATTACGACCGGTACATTTGGCCAGCTCCGGTCGCCTCGATGCAGGACTTGCCGCCGCTCGACAAGTCAGGTTGGCCAAAATTCCCGGTAGCCTGGAGCAACGAAGCACTGACGGTCGAAGCGGCTACGCCAGACGGTCTGCGCGCGACGCAGATCACTTATTTCGTCAATTCCATCGGACTGCGATTGGTGCGCATTGCGCTGGGCAACTTCCTCATGCCTGGGGGCGCGCAAGGCAGCCGACGCCCGGAAATCGTTCGCGCGAGCGGTCGGCCGGTCACGATCAGCCGCGGGTTTTATCTCGGTGCGTTTGAAGTGACCAACCGGCAATTCGAGAAGTTTAGAGGGCCTCATCGGTATCACCGTCCGAAATATCAGCGAGGCCGGTCGGGCGACGAGCATCCGGTCGAGCCGGTTACCTGGCGGGACGCGCAGGAGTTCTGCCGGTGGCTCAGCGCCAAGGAAGGCCGCCTGTACCGGCTGCCCACCGAGGCCGAATGGGAATATGCTTGCCGGGCCGGATCGCAAGCGCGGCTCTATTGGGGCGACGCATTTTGGGACCGCAACAAGGCGAACCTCGGCGGGTCGAAGCTTGACCACGAGACGTGGGTCGAGGACGGTTTCGCTTACACCGCGCCGGTCGGGACGTACCCGCCGAACGCGTGGGGATTGTTCGACACGATTGGCAACACGTGGGAATGGGTGAGCGATTGGTACGTGGAAAAGACGCTCGATCCCGCCACCGATCCGCAAGGACCAAAGGCCGGCCACTGTCGCGTGTACAAAGGCGGCAACTGGAAACTGCGCATCCGGCAAGCCAACTGCGGCTCGCGCGACGGCGATGATCCGGCGGACCTACCGGACATCCGCGGCTTTCGCGTGCTCTGCGAACTTGAATGATCGAGATCTCCAAGCATCGTACCGCGCTCGAAGCGCTCGGTCTCACGACGCTCGACGACATGAAGCGGTACCGGGGCGAGCTGGTCAAAGACCACCACGGCCGCCGCGACATTTTGCGAATAAAGTTGCCGGATACTACGCTGTACTTGAAACGCAATTGGCATCCCTACAAAAAAGATGGCCTGCACTCGCTGCTGCAGCACGGCGCGGTTTGGTCAATCGCAAAACAGGAATGGGAGAACTCTCGCGCGCTTCAAGCGGCGGGCATGCACACCGCCGGCCTCGTGGCGTACGGAGAAGACTGCGGCCCGCTCTGGGAACGATTCTCGTTCATCATCACCGAGGCCGCGCCAGGTCGTCCCCTCAACGAATCCTTCCAGACGGTCTCGCCCGAAGCCTTGGCGCGCGAGATCCGCAAGATGCACGATGCCGGGCTGTTCACGCCGGACCTGTTTGCCCGTCACATTTGGGTCGACGGCGACCGGTTCACGCTGATTGATATGGCGCGCCTCGACGACGGGCCTGCGGCCCGAGACCTGGCAGCTTTGAATGTGACTGCGCCTCTGCGGTTGGTTTCCACCCGCCAACGCATCCGGTTTTTGAAGGCGTACGGAGCTGAACATTTGCTTCCACAAATCAAAGCGCGTGTCCGGTACCTTCTCAAGAAGCGGCGGAAGTTCGCCGACTTTTCTGCATAGCGAGTTGCTCGACGATGTCGGCAATGTCGTTGGCCGGGTTTTCCACAAATGTCCGAGCCGTGGCGACGGCGGCCGCGCCGATCTTGCGTCGCAGCTCTGCGTCAAACAGCCGGTCGAGCACATCCGCCAGTTCGAGCGCATCACCGGGGTCTTGCAGAATGAAACCATCCTCGCCATGACGGATCAACTCGCTCGCTCCATTATAGCGTGAGGTAATCGTCGGCAGCCCACACGCCATCGCTTCGGTGATGACGATAGCGCACGGATCGTAAAACGTCGGAAGACAAAACACATCGGCCGCGGCATACGCCTTTTCGATGTTCTGGACGGGGCCGAGAAATTCGACATTCGGCGCGCTCACCGCCTTGCCCGTGCCGGCAATCTGCACGCGAAACTTCCGGCCACGCTTCCGCAACAACTCCGCCGCTTCGACCAGTGTCCCCACGCCTTTGCGTTTGAAATTCTGCGCGACGCACAAGATCGTCAGAGCGTCCGGCGTTCTCGGTTGCGCCGCGAACCGGTCGAGGTTGATTTGATAATATGCGACCCGGACGTCTCGAAGGCCGCACTTCCGAAAGTCCTCAGCGCACATCTGCGACACGGCGATGACGGCCGGTTGCCGCGCGTACCGGCGCCGTTCGATGTGCCGGTGCACCCACGCCTTCGGGCTGTAATAATATTGCGCGAGCCGGGCCGCTCTCGCGAAAGGATTCCGGTAACAACGCAATTGACCTTCCATTGCCGGACGATGAGCGCCGTTGTGCGACCAGACGACGTCTTCGGCAAACCCACGGCCACAGGCGACGGACAGACCGTAGTTCCCCTGCTCCAGTTGCTTGGCGATGAGATGCGGGAAACGCCATTCGCGCAGCACCGCGAACGTTGATTCGCCCCCGACAAGATGCACCTTCGCCGGCACGTCCACCGCGCAGCGCCGCGTCAGCACGTGGACTTCGTGGCCGCGCTCCGCAAGCCCGCGAATCAGGCGCACCGTCGCGCCTTCCGCTCCACCTCGGCGGGGATCGAGTTCCTCGATGGTGACGGCAATGCGCATCAAGAATGATTCGTAGCAGAAGCAGGCTTGCCTGCCTACCCAAAAGCCGGTATTCCATGCGCGATGGCTAAGATCTGGCAAGCAACCCGGATGATGTGGCGCCACGCGACGGCGGGCTCGCGCGTGTTGCCGGACTTTCTGATCATCGGAGCGCAGCGCAGCGGCACAAGCACGCTTTACCAGCACATCGCCCGGCATCCATGTGTGGGACGCGCGTTTCGCAAGGAGGTGCACTACTTTGACCGGAACTACGCGCGGGGGCTCGACTGGTACCGGGCGCAGTTTCCTATGCGCGGCAAATTTGTGACGGGCGAAGCGTCGCCGAGTTATTTGTTCTCGCCGGAAGTCCCGGCCCGCGTGGCGGCAATCTTGCCGGAGGTGAAGTTGATCGCGATCCTGCGTAATCCGGTCGACCGCGCCTACTCGGCGTATCAACGGTGGGTCCGTAAGGGACGCGAGGTGCGTTCGTTTGCGGAGGCGATGGACGGGACGCACCCGCCGTATGCCGCGCGAGGGCATTACGCGGAACAACTGGAGATGTGGTTGAAACATTTTCACCGGGAGCGGTTGCTGGTGCTGTCGGCGGAAACATTTTTCAAAGAGACGCTGCCGTCACTGAATCACATCTGCGCGTTTCTGGGCATTCCGCCGTATGACCGGCTGAGTTCGAACGCACTACGCTGGGTCCAGCAGAAGTACAGTTACGACCGGTACTCGGGGATGGACGTGGCGCTGCGGTTGAAGTGGGCGGAATATTACCGGCCACACAACGAACGGTTGTACCGGCTGGTCGGCGAGGATTTTGGCTGGTCAGGCTAAAACGATTTCGTTAACGTGAATCATCATGACTGAAGGAGTCGCTTACCGGGGCCGTGTCAAATACACCAAGGATGCCGCGCGTAAATACCAAATTCGCAAGCCCGGCCGTCATCGGGCGGAGATGCGGTTGGTGGATCGGGCGTTTGCGTTAATCCCGAAGGGCGCACGCGTGCTGGATGCGCCATGTGGTGGCGGACGCGTGACGGTGCATTTGGCGAAGAAGGGCTACCGGATGAGTTCGGCGGATTTGTCCGAAGAGATGATCGAAATCACGCGCGAGGCTGTTGCAGCGAACAAGATTAATGGCACGGTCGAACGACAAGACGTCGAGAAGTTGACGTACGGCGACCGGAGTTTCGATGCGGTCATCAGCTTTCGATTGTTTCATCACTTTCCCAGCACGGAAATCCGGCAGCACGTGGTGCGCGAATTGTGCAGGGTCGCCGACAAGTACGTGGCACTTTCCTATTTCAGCCCGGTTTCCTGGACATCCGTGAAGCGCAAGATCCGCGCGGCGCGGGGCGGTAAGAAGTCGGAGAAGCACGCCACGAAGCTGTCGGAAGTGACCGGGTATTTTGCGGCGGCTGGCTTTCGGCTGGTGAAGGATTTCGCGCAGTTGCCGTTGGTCCACACGCTCCACGTCGCGGTATTCGAGAGGACGCGATGATCGTGTTGGGTTTGGGTGGCGCGGTCGGACACGATCCGGCGGCGGCGCTGGTGATTGACGGCAAGGTCGTCGCGGCGGCCGAGGAAGAACGTTTCAACCGCAACAAGCACTCCAAAGGCCTGCAAGCCGAGCTTGCCACCCGGTATTGCCTCGAAGCGGCTGGTATCAAGCCAAGCGACGTGAAAGTCGTCGCGTATCCTTTCGCACCCATCAGCATCTTCGGGCCACAACGCTGGTATTTCGCGCTCCGGCATTGGTACACGCCCGACCGGGCGTTCGTCGCGCTGTTCAACGGCAACCGTCGTTACCGGCGCAATGTTCGCAACGTCTTCGAGATGCTGCGCAAAGTCGGAATCAACCCCGACGCGATTCAATTCGTGCCGGTCGAGCATCACCTCGCCCACGCATCGAGCGCGTATCACGTGTCCGGCTACAAGGACGCCGCGATCATGAGCATCGACGGCGCGGGCGAATACACGACGACGTGGTTCGGGTACGGCGAAGGCGGGCGGATTCACAAGCTCAAGGAATTTTTCCTGCCGGATTCGCTCGGCGGCATGTACGGCGCGGTGACGGAGTTTCTTGGCTTCGAAATGCTCGATGGCGAATACAAAGTGATGGGCATGGCGCCGTACGGCGACGCTTCGAAGATCGATGTGTCGGAGTTGATCAATTGGGACGAACGCGGGTTCCGCGTCAACACCCGGTACGTTCACTCGCTCGGCTGGCGGCGGTACCGGGACGAGAAAGGTCGCGGCACGTTTTTCACCAAGAAGCTGATTGATTTGTGGGGACAACCGCGCAAGGGCGACGAGATTGACGAGCCCTACGTCCACATTGCGGCGGCGATTCAGAAGGAACTGGAGAAGATTGTCGTCGTGTTGATGAAGCATTATCTCGGCGATCACATCGCGAAGACGAAACGGCTCTGTTATGCCGGTGGCGTGGCGCTGAATGTGAAGTGCAACAAGCGCATCATTGAATACCTCGGCGCGGACGGCGAACTCTATGTCCAACCGGCCGCGGGCGATGCCGGCACGGCGCTCGGTGCCGCGACGTATGCGGCGCATGAACTTGGCGACACGATCCAGCCGATGCCGCACGCGTATCTCGGCCCCGAATACACCAACGACCAGATTGAAGCCGTCTTGAAGAAACGCGACATCCGGTATGAGAAGGTTTCAAACATCACCGATGTCGCGAGCGATTTACTGGCGAAAGGCGAAGTCGTCGCGTGGTTTCAGGGTCGGATGGAATTCGGCCCGCGCTCGCTCGGCAACCGCAGCATCATCGGCAACCCGTCGATGAGAGGCACCAGCGACATGATCAACGCCCAGATCAAATACCGGGAACGTTGGCGGCCGTTCTGCCCCTCGATGCTCGATGTCGGCGCCGCCGAGATTTTGCAGTCGAAACATCCGTCGCCCTACATGACGTTCACGTTCGACGTGGCCGAGAGTTGGAAGCCGCGCGTCCAGGAAATCGTCCACGTGGACGGCACCGCCCGTCCGCAAATCGTCACCGCTGAGAGCAATCCCCGGTATTACGAGTTGATGACGAAGTTTTACAGGAAGACCGGCCTCCCCGTCGTCCTCAACACCTCCCTCAACCGCCGCGGCGAGCCGATGATCTGCTCGCCGGACGATGCGCTGAATATGTTCTATGGCAGCGATCTGCAAAACTTGGGAATCGGTGACTTCCTTGTTCGCAAATCGGCGTAACGGACCGGGGCTTCAACTTGCACACCTTTGCCACAAACACATCTTGCCAGTTATAGATAGCACTATCTATAATCTCAGCCACCATGATGTTGTATTTCCACTTCGTCTAGGTGGACCGTGAGATGAGCCGAAAGCAATTGTTACCGCCGCGAGACAAGGTTGCTCGGGAACTGCACGCCAAACGCAAGGGACGCACACTCCCACAACTGCGACGCGACTTGGCTGTTCTCGGCTGCTCGGTCGCTGAGATCACGGTGAAGCAATGGCTGCGCGGACGCCACCGACCCGGCAAAGTTCACACGTCCGCTTCTGATCCAGGCGTTAAAACACCTCTAGCAGCCTGTCGGACTTTGATGTAAGCCGTTGATTATCAACCTGACTATTCTTGCCCACGAAAAATGCGACTCTTGATAATGAACAACTTATGAAAAATCTCTCTTCCAAGTCCGACAAACTCCTAGCGCATTTTATTCGTGAAGGAAGTCAGGTCGGTCGCAAATAGAATTGGGAAACCCTTTGGAAACCCTGTATTCACAGGGCTGCTTTGAATCCAAGGAGGATTTCCTAATGGCTGATTTTGCCCGACAGTCTGTGC
>CAZMKD010000063.1:0-10243 GCA_964566575.1 uncultured Verrucomicrobiota bacterium | reverse complement strand
TCAACCGGCGCAAGTCCGCCTCGCGGGGAAAACTGTTCTATCGTTTGGCACAGCAGGCGGTTGAGGTTTCACCGGTTCCATTCGATTCGCTCCCGCATCACAAGCGGTAGTAGCTGGTGGAGTCACGTACATAGCCCTATTCCCAAATGAAACGGGGCTGCGCTCGAAGAGGCAGCCCCGCATCTTATCTGTACTGTGTGGCTTATCAACGACGACGGCGAAACTTCGCCACCGTCAAACCGGCCAAGCCAAACAAGGCCAAAGCCAAAGTCGAAGGTTCCGGGATGGCGATGTATTCGACTTTGATGTTTGAGAAGTCGATCCCGTTATCGGCCGCGCCGATGGTAGGGCTTGATCCAAAGGCGCTGGAGTTCGCGTGGACCCCGAGCAGGCCAATGTTGTTTACGGTTGCGCTCGCGTCACTTAGCGTATGGCTGGTCAACAGGACATTGCTTCGGGTAAGCGAACCGAAAATATCCATGCTGGTCAAACCCGTCCTGGTGAGAGACAGCACGACCACATATTCGGTATTCGGAGTAAAGGAGTAATCGACGTCGGTGCTGGTGCCGAGCTGAGTCCACTCGCCTGTGATGCCCAGAAAACGACCGGTCGCGTTCACATTGTGCTCCCGCACGCTCGTATCGTCAGTTGCACCGGCAGAATTTACATCGAAATCCACCATGTAAGCCGGCAGGCTAGTGTAAAGCGGCTGTACAAAAGTCGATGACGACTGCAAATCGGCAGCCAACCCCGCATTGTTAAAGTCTGCCAGAGCAAGCTTCAACCCGGCGCTCCCAATTGAGCCGACCGTGGCGGGCGTCATAAAAGTTAACGTCGCCGTCAGCGTATCACCGATCGCCAACGTCTGAGGGGCAAATGTGCCATGGAGACTGCGGCCTGAAGTGCCCGTGACCAATCCAAGGAAGCCCGATCCGACCTCAACTGAGATGTTATTGGACGAAGTTGACGACCACCAATCCGCATCCAGTGCATCGGCACCATTATTGCGTCCAGCATCCGCCCAACTGTCATCGACGATGATCACTCCGAACGTCGTCGCTGGCGTTAGAATCATCGTCGCCATTGCGCACGCAACTACTGCTGTAGTTAGGAACCTGTTCATAGATTTCTCCCTTTCCCTTTTGGCTATATTCACCACGCTGCTGTGTCCGAAACGACGGGAATATCTGCCCAGAATGTCTCGCCCTTGCTCTGGGCTTTGGTAGCAGAAATTTTCTCGCCGTTCATCTATACCCTCACACCTTTCGATGTCCTTTTCACTTTCTCGCTTCAGCTAATAGGACTGTCATTATAATTATCAGTTTTACGGAAAAATGCAAGAACTATTTTTGAGCCTCCAAAAAAGAGACACGATCCGCGGAATTGACCTTGACTATTATTCTCATAGACTATAAAAACTGCCACTAAATAGCGTAAGAGAAACTTGTGTTTGCGGATTCATCCAAAACAGAAGCTCCCCAATACGATTTCTCGTTCATCCGTCAATTGCGGAAACGAGACGAGTTGACGATTGGCGACGTCTCTGCCCGCTCCGGCATCTCCACAGCGGTCATCTCGAAGCTGGAGCGCAACCAGACCAGGGCCGAACTGGAGACGTTGTTCAAACTCAGCCGCGTGTTCGGCCTCACAACCAATGAGCTGGTTGCATTAGCCGAGTCGCGCACGTCGCAACGGGCGAACTCCGTGGAACATATTGCAGGCGGCTTCGTCTTTCGAGAGATCGCGTATTCGAACGTCCGCTGCCTGTCTGGCGCAGCACCGAAAGGCGGGAAGGTTTCGCGGCCGGAAATTCACCGCGACGACTACGAAGTTTGCTGGGTTCTCTCCGGTAAAGTTCGTTTTAGCTTGCCGGATGAGACGCATGAATTGAGCGGCGGCGACGCGATCCAGTTTGACGCCATTCTCCACCACACCTACGAGGCGCTCGAGGATTGCGAGATCATCATCATCCATCTGCGGAAAGGGAAACGTTTCTAAGCTCCATGAGAATCGACCACAAGCTGACGCCGCAACAACTCACCAAGAAGATTGACCGGCTCTGGAAGTTGTCCGCCGCAAAGATTTCGTCGTTGGAGAAGACCTACGATGTCGCCAAGGGTTCGCCCGTGTTCACCGTTCGCGGCAAGTACACAGCGCGCGGTTGGACGGAGTGGACGCAAGGGTTTCAATATGGCGCGGAGATTCTGCAGTTCGACGCAACCGGCGACACGGCGTTTCTGGAAAGCGGCCGGCGCAACACGGTCGAGAAAATGGCGCCGCACGTCAGCCATTTCGGCGTGCACGACCACGGCTTTAACAATGTCAGCACTTACGGCAATCTCCTGCGCCTTCTCAACGAACGCCGCATCGCCGGCAACGAGTGGGAGAAAAACTTTTACGAACTCGCGCTGAAACTCAGCGGCGCGGCGCAGGCGCGGCGTTGGACGAACATCAAGAACGGCGGCGGCTACATCTACTCGTTCAACGGTCCGCATTCGCTCTTCGTGGACACCATCCGGTCGCTGCGCGTGCTGGCTGTTTCGCACAAACTCGGCCACGTCTTAATGGAGGAGAACGACCGGAAGATTTCATTGCTCGACCGGCTCAAGCAGCACGCCATCGCCACCGCGGATTACTCCATCTACTACGGCGAGGGCCGTGACGCTTACGACATTCGCGGTCGCACGACGCATGAAGCCATCTTCAACACCAACGACGGCAACTTCCGTTGCCCGAACTCGCAGCAAGGCTTCTCGCCCTTCACGACGTGGACGCGCGGTCTCGCGTGGGCGATGTGTGGCTTCCCGGAGGAATTGGAATTCATGCGGGCGATCGGCGACAAGGAGATCGTGCCGGTCATGCTCAAGGCCGCGCAAGCCACGTGCGATTTCTACATCGACCACGGCACGGCCGCCGACGGCATTCCGTACTGGGATACCGGCGCGCCGCTACTTCACAAACTCGGCGACTGGCAATCGCGCCGCGCCGATCCGTACAACGCGTTCGAGCCGGTCGACAGCAGCGCGGCTGCCATCGCCGCGCAAGGTCTGCTGCGGCTGGGCCGGTACCTGAACAACAAACGTTACTGGCAAGCCGGTTTGACTGTGCTCGATACGTTATTCGACGAGCCCTACCTCAGCGCCGACGCCAAACATCAAGGTCTCATTCTCCACAGCGTCTACCACCGCCCCAACGGCTGGGACTACATCCCGCGCGGCCGCAACGTCCCGTGCGGTGAGTCCAGCATGTGGGGCGATTACCACGCCCGCGAAGTCGCGCTCTACGTCCAGCGCGTCGCCAACAACGAACCGTATCTCACCTTCTGGGGAAAATGACATGATCATTGCCGACCTCAATAAAACCGAAGGCCGACGGTATCCCGCGAAGCGGCGCACGCAGAATCTTGTTGGCGGCGCTTCGCCGATTCAGGCGAAGAACTTTGCGATGGGCAACGTCACGCTCGACCCGAAGGGCGGCCAAGTGCCGTGGCACAATCAGGAACAAGAGGAAATCTACTTCATCGTCGAAGGCACCGGCGAAATGTGTCTCGGCAGCGAACGGCAAGTTCTCACCACCGGCCAAGCCGCCTACATTCCGTCCGGCGTGTTCCATCAACTCACCAACATCGGTGACACGCCCTTGCGGATGATTTATTGCTACGGTCCCGCCGGCGACGTTGCCCATTGGAAACAGGAACTGGCCGGCACGTTGCCCAGAGCCGGCGTCGAAGCGCCGCCGCTTCCGACCGGTGCTTGGCCCCAATGCACTGACAAACCCTAAGGAACTCACATCATGGAAAACGCGACCATTCACACGATCGGCATCATCATGAACGGCGTCACCGGCCGCATGGGGACTAACCAACACCTCCTGCGCTCCATCGCCTCTATCATCAAACACGGCGGCGTCCGCGTCAGCGAGACCGAGTTCATCATGCCGGACCCGATTCTCGTTGGCCGCAATCCGGTCAAACTGCAGAAGCTCGCCAGCCAAGCCGGCGTGCAACGCTGGAGCACCGACCTCGACGAAGCGCTCGCCGACGAGCACAACGTCATTTATTTCGACTCTCAAGTTACCGACCGCCGTTCCGCCGCTGTGAAGAAAGCCATCGCCGCCGGCAAGCATATCTATTGCGAGAAACCGACCGCGACCGCGACGAAGGCCGCATTGGAACTCTATCAACTCGCCAAGAAAGCGGGTGTCAAGAACGGCGTTGTCCAGGACAAGCTCTGGTTGCCCGGCTTCTTGAAGTTGAAAGTACTGCGCGATACCGGGTTCTTCGGCAAGATTCTGTCGGTTCGCGGCGAGTTCGGTTACTGGGTGTTCGAGGGCGACAACGTCACCTCCCAACGCCCGTCATGGAATTACCGGAAGGAAGACGGCGGCGGCATGATGATCGACATGCTCTGCCATTACCGGTATGTGCTCGACAACCTCTTCGGCGAAGTCCAAGCCGTCTCCTGCCTCGGCGCCACGCATATCCCGAAGCGTTGGGACGAGAACGGCAAGCCGTACGCCGCTACCACCGACGATTCCGCCTACGCCACCTTCGAACTGGCCGGCGGGATCATCGCGCACATCAACTCGAGTTGGTGCGTTCGCGTCCGCCGCGATGATTTGTTCACGCTGCAAGTGGACGGCACGAAAGGCAGCGCCGTGGCCGGCTTGCGTGACTGCTGGATTCAGGCGTACGGCTCCACGCCGCGCCCGACTTGGAACCCCGACATCGATCAGCCGCTGAACTTCTTCGATACGTGGCAGAAAGTCCCGAACCAACAGAACTACGACAACGCGTTCAAAATTCAGTGGGAGATGTTTCTCCGGCACGTCGTGAAGAACGAACCATTCCGCTGGAGCTTGCTCGAAGGCGCGAAAGGCGTGCAGCTCGCCGAGAAAGGTCTTGAGTCGTGGAAGAAACGCAAATGGGTTGCCGTACCGGAGTTGAAGGCGTAATGAAACGCGTCGCTTTGGTTACCGGCGGCTCGCGCGGCATCGGCTTCGGAATCGCGCAGGCGTTGCTGAAGGATGGCTTTGAGGTCGCCGTCTGCGGCTTGCGTCCGACGTGCGAGCACAAGGAGTTTTTCTACTGCCAGTGCGACATCGGCGATCGCGACGCGCGCGCGCGGATGCTGGACGCCATTTGCAACCGGTACGGCACGCTGCACGTTCTCGTCAACAATGCCGGTGTCGCCCCGAAGGAACGCGCCGACATTCTCGACGCGACGGAAGACAGCTTCGAGTATCTGGTCCGCACTAATCTCCAAGGTCCGTATTTTCTCACGCAAGCCGTCGCGAAATGGATGATCGAGCAGAAACAGCCCGGCTGTTGCATCATCAACGTCTCATCGATCTCCGCTACTGTCGCGTCGGTGAACCGCGGCGACTACTGCATCTCCAAGGCCGGCGTCGCGATGGCGAGCCAGCTCTGGGCGGTGCGCCTCGGCGAATTTGAAATTCCCGTTTACGAAGTCCGCCCCGGTGTCATCAAAACCGACATGACTTCCGCCGTGACCGCGAAGTACGACAAACTTCTCGCCGAAGGCCTCGCCATCCAGAAACGCTGGGGCACACCTGAGGACGTCGGCAAAGCGGTCGCAGCCCTCGCCCGCGGCGACATGCCCTATTCCACCGGCGCTGTCATCATGGTCGACGGCGGCTTGACCATTCAACGACTATGACAACACTCCCCACGCCCAACTACGAAGCCCGAAATCGAAAAATCCGTTGGTCTTCAAACACTATAGTACCACCGAGCGCGTCGCCGGCAAGACGATACGCGATCATCTGCGTTGGTAACTCTCGACTGTAGCTCCGGGCTTTGGTGGCACAGCGACTAGGCGATAAACCTCGCTGCCCGCAAGCAGAAAGGCACCGACGCCGTAAACCTCAGTGGCGTTGTCGTCGAATTTCTTTGGGTCCGCGCCGATCGGTTGGACATGCGTCAGTTTGCCGTCGGGTTGGACGCAGGTGACGAGCGCGGCCCAGGCTTTGCGAACGGCCGGCTCGAAGGTGGCACGATCGAGCAAGCCCCGGTTCACGCCCCAGGCAAAGGCGTAGGTGTTGAAGCCTGAACTGCTGGTCTCCTTGAGGGGATAACTGGCCGGGTCCAGCAGGCTGGCGCGCCAGAGCCCGTCGTCCTGCTGGCAGGTGAGGAGTTTACCGGACATCTCCTTGAACTGTTGCTCGAAGCGGCCGCGCGCGGGATGATCGGCGGGCAGGTATTGCAGCGTGCGGACAAGACCGCCCATCACCCAGCCGTTGCCACGGCCCCAGAACACCTTTTTCCCGTTGGCCTCGCGTTTCTCGAAGTAGGTACTGTCGCGGTAATACAAGTGTTCGTCCCGGTCGTAGAGGTAATCCGAGGTGCGCCACCAATTAGTGACGGCGAAATCCAGGTAACGCTTGTTCCCGGTGGCCGTGTAAAGACGGCCCCACGCTGGCGGCCCCATGAACAGGGCATCACACCAGGACCACCGGTCCCGATCGCCGGGTGTGCGAAATTGCAGAGTCCCTTCGCGCGGGCTGGCAAGAATCTCATCGAAGCGGGCACGCATGGGCGCGATCATCTTCGGTTCGCGCAACTGGAAAAATAATTCGGCATACGTTTGCCCGACGCAATGGTCATCCGCATGGTAGGGACGCGGGCCCAACGCCCACTGGTTTTTCTCACCCATCTCAACCATGGCGTCGCGATACTTCGTGTCACCGGAGATGCCGGCCAGCGCCATGATGCCGGCGTAGCCCGCGCCCTGCGTCCAGTCGGTGGGCTTGCGCTGGCTCGGATTGGCGAGTTGCCAGTCGGCCACACGCTCCATCGCCGTCAGGACGGCTTGGGTGTTAATGGCGTCGGACAACGGGGCGAGGGGGGCGACGGCCACCGCGGGCTGGGAGGTCAACGCGCCGGCAGCCATGGCTGGACGATCCATTTTGATCGTCGAGACTTTACCCGAGCTGTGATCGAGCATGGCCGCCTGCACCGAACCGTCCTCGGTCACCCACCCGGCGTAGCTCTTGCCGTCGCGGGTAACGGCGCGCGGATCGGCAAACCAACACCAGCCGCCGTCCGTCGTAAGATCGGCAAACGCTTCGCCTAGTTGCGTAATGCCGTCAGCGTGGACGGATATGGGATGACACAGAGCCGCCAGCGTGAAAGTCATCGCGAGCCGAAGGGTGGAGGGTCGAGTTGTCTTCACAATAGCTTTCGCGCGGTCGAATTCTTCGCAGCTGCCTGACACACCAGAGAGTTCATGCGACGGCCTTCGCGGAAGTTTCTCTGACCGTCAAGTACGACGGAAGAAGCACATCGATGAGGCTTTCATCCTCTGAGTCGGCGCGCTTTAGCAGCAGTTCTGCGGCGGTCACTCCAACTCTTTCGGGGTCGGCATGCGCTCCCGTGATTTGGGGATGTTCCTCCTCGCAAACGCGCGTGGCATCCACGGCGACCACGCTGATTTCCTCCGGTACGCGCCACCCGTTTTGCATGAGGCTATTGATCACCCCACGGGCCATCAAACCGTTGGCGCAAATCCAAGCGCTGGGAAAATCCTTGCGCGAGATTTGGCCCAGCATGATTTCGGCCGCTTTCCATCCGCCAAGGCGGTCGCCGAGTTCCACATTCACCGTGAATTTGTCGGCCAGTTTCAAGCCGTGTTGATTCAGCATCTCAACCAATGCGGCATGCCGACGGAGATTGTAATGCAGCCCTTTGTCACCGGCCATCCACGCAAACCGGCGGTGCCCCAGCTCCGCCAGATGATCTACCAGGAAACTCAACGCCTGCTTTTCGTTTGGCATCACCGAATGGCAGATTCCGGGATAACTCTCGGAAATGGCCACCAGATTCGGCTGCACCGCTTGGATGGCTTTCAGGAATTTCACTTCCACCTGTCCGAGTACGGCGAGTCCAAAGACTTGGTTTTGCCGGAGTTTTTGTTGCACGGTGCGGACGCCGAGATCTTCTTCGGATCCCAGAAAAATCGAGCGATAACCGCGCGTCAGCAAGCCCGCGTGCAACCCGTGTTGGACGTGGCTGAAAAAATTACTTTGGGTGTGCAACCCCAGTCCGCTGCGCAAAATGAACCCCACATTCGTGTTCAGACCGCCGCTGCCATTGATCTGCATGCCCTTGGGCCGGTAGCCGATTTTGAGCGCGTGATCCCAAATCCGCCGGTAGGAATCCTCGCTGATGTTCTCGCGTTTCCCGTTGAGCACCATGGAAACCAAGGCCTGCGAAACACCCAAGTCACGGGCAATTTGTAGCTGCGAAACGTCTCTTCTCTTCTTCACAGCGCAAAAGTCTAATTCAATGAGGCTGTCCTTGACAGCAGAAAATGCCCAGCGTTCTGTTTGAATCTTTTCACTTGCAAACTGGCCGAATGGCTAATAAGTATAAACTGATGTTGGAGTCCCGCGTCATTGTTGCTTTGAGCGATTTGGAGGTCGCCGATTTCTTTCCGGGGTCGTTGTGGGGAGAGTTGGAAAAACTCCTGCCCGGATACCGGCGCGTCCAGCTCCCGCTGACTGGACCTGACGAATGGGAACGCCTGTGGCACTCGTCTCCCGCTGATATTCTCATCTCTGCGTGGCAAACGCCTTCACTCAACTCGACCCTGCAACCGGCGGATTTGAAGTCGTTGCGTTATGTCTGTTATCTGGCGGGCAGCGTTCGCAAGCTCGTCCCCCGCGAGTTGATCGAGCAAGGCTTGGTGGTCACGAATTGGGGCGGTTCGATCAGCGCGACCGTTGCCGAATGCACGCTGATGCTCATCCTGATGGCTTTGCGGCGTGCTTCACATTGGGCCGTGGCCATGCATCGGGACGGCGCATGGAAAGATGCGAGCATCTTCACCCAAAGTTTGCTAGGCCGGCGCGTGGGACTTCACGGCTTCGGTTCGATCAGCCAATGTCTGGTTCCGATGCTGCGGCCGTTCACCTCACGGATTCAGGCGTATTCGCCAAGCATGCCGGATGCGGTTTTTTCCAGTCTCGGCGTGAAACGCCTGGCGTCACTGGAGGAACTGTTTGCCACATCTGACGTGGTCGTGGAGTTGGCCGCGGCCACACCCGAGAACAAGCATGTCGTGACGGAGCGTCATCTGCGCCTGATTCCCGATGGTGGCGTCTTTGTGAACGTGGGGCGTGGTTGCGTGGTGGAGCAGGAAGGACTGCTCCGCGTCGCCCGGGAGGGTAAGCTGCAAATCGCGCTCGATGTTTTTGAACAGGAGCCGCTGCCGCCCGATTCGCCGTTGCGCGGATTGCCGAACGTCACGCTCCTGCCCCACCTCGGCGGTCCCACGCGCGATCGGCGGCGCGATTCCGGCGCGCTTGCGTTGAAAAATCTCCGCGCCTTTTTGCGCGGGGAACCGCTGGACGCCGTCGTGACATTGGAGGTTTATGACCGCTCAACGTAACGCAGGCTTGTCGTGGGGCGTTTCAACCCTCGGTTGTGCGGAGTTGTCGCTTCCGCAAATCTGCGAACTTCTCAGCGAGTTCGGTCTCCGTGAACTTGAAATTCGCGCCGTGGACGGGCGCATTGATTTGCCACAATGGGCCGTGGACACGGGCTGGCAGCCTTACCGGGCCGCCGCTTTGCTGGCGAAGCATCAAATCCAATTCCGCGTCGCGGGTTCTTCCTTCAAACTCGTCGGCAACGATGAAGCGTCCCGCGCCGAGATGTTGGCGTTTTGCACGTGGGCCAATTCCTGGGGCGCGCGGTACGTCCGCACTTTTGGCGGAGGCACCTGGGGACAAGCCTTGACCGAAGCGGACTACGATCAAGCGGCCCAGACGGTCGCGTGGTGGCAGCAGGAAAAAAGGCAGCATGGCTGGCGCATTGAATTGTTGCTCGAAACACACGACGCATTCTCCGCATCCGGCCCCTGCCGCGATCTGCTCGCCCGGTTGCGTGAGCCAATCGGCATCATCTGGGACTCGCATCACACTTGGCGGCTCGGCGGCGAATCCCCGCGCACATCGTGGTCGCAACTCTCAAAGTGGGTTCGTCACGTTCACGTCAAGGACAGCTTTGCCAAACCGCCGTCGCGGCGCCATCCGTTCACGTACGTTCTGCCCGGTGACGGCGAGATTCCGCTGGGAGGAATCATCGAGGTGCTGCGCGAGCATCACTTCACGGGAACGGTTTCACTGGAATGGGAGCGTCTCTGGCATCCGTATCTGCCGCCGTTACGCGAGGCCTTGACGCGATTGCAGGCGCAGCCGTGGTTCTTAGCTTCTGCGAAGTCTG
>CAZMKD010000062.1:0-13573 GCA_964566575.1 uncultured Verrucomicrobiota bacterium | reverse complement strand
GATTCAAACTGTCCTCGCTTGATCGGAAGATGCTGGTTGTGCATCCCCAGTTTCAACCACAAATCCGGACAAACCGGAATCTTTTTCTGCATCAAATACTTACAACAATTCCTCCCTCACCCTATCTTCACGGCATTGGGGTTAGCAGTGATTGTATATTGGCCGGCGTCCAGATACCCGCTCTGAGAGAAAGGCCAACTTGCGCCATAAGGATCCCAGTTTACCGGAGCGCTGTAAACCGTGCCGGTCGATCCGCTCAGAGTAATATAAGGTGCTCCACAGTAGCACTCGGTAGTAGTCCAATACGTCGAGCCACTGAGCGTGTATACACAAGCCACGGCGACGGTAAACGTCACGCTGCAAAATGACACTCCCCTGTGACCACCATGCTCGCAACTAACACTTCCAGACGCGTCTATCGAGGAATCCTGGATCTGCGAGTTTTGGCTGGCCCTTTGGAGAGAGGCGCTCGAAAACACCAAAATTAGTCGCTGACACTGTAGATCCATCGTCGTAAACGTATCGATTTTGACTTACAGGCTGGATTAGGCTCGCTTCAAGAGACTTCGAACTATTCGTCACAAAAACAACCGATGCGACAACTGCCAGTATGGGTGAGCGCATGATTAGTCACCCCGTTCTTGGCATGACGTCAAGCGGTCAGCAGACAGCAAAGCTTGGAGCTGAGGGGCGTGCGCAACGTCTCCGTTGCTGGTGGTGCTAAAACAGTCAGCTGCTATGGGTCGCATGATTCTCACCCAACCCTCAAACTACATCTAAACACTATCAGGGTTGTCAGACGAGTCAAGACTATCCTTACCTGCGCGGTCGCATCATCTACCCGCTGTGGCGGATGTGGACGATGTCGCCATCTTCGACGATGTAGTCTTTGCCTTTGAGAAGCAGGCCGTAGGGCTAGGGCTCGGGGACTTCCAAGTCTCTACAGATCTTGCGGGCGAGGAATTCGAAGACTTCGCGGTGTCGGGGAATGGAACTCGATTTGCGGGCTTTGCGGTTGACGTAGATGGTGTGGTTGCCGCCTTCGCGCAGGAATTCGCAACCATGTTGTTCGAGGTGACGAATCAGGTCGCGACGCTTCATGTCGCGGTCAGGCCAAACGGCTCGCGAATCACGTCGGCACCGCCGAGTGATTCCTCGGCCAGTTCCCGGTTGGCTTCCAAAACCATGCGCGTGGCTTCTTCGAGATTGGCGCGGGCTTCTTCCAGGGTGGCACCTTGCGTGTTGGCGCCCGGTACTTCCTCGATGAAGGCCACGTAGCCTTCGGGAACCTTTTGGAATACGGCTGTCAGCGTGAGCTTCATGTGCTGACTATCTAACCCAATGACCGCCAAAAGTCAAAGCTACCCGCTGTGGCGGATGTGGACGATGTCGCCATCTTCTACGATGTAGTCTTTGCCTTTGAGCAGGAGTCGGCCGGTTTCCTTGAGTTTTACTTCGGCGGCATGGCCGGTCGTGCCGGCGGCGATGAGTTCGTCGTACTTCATCGTCTCGGCGCGGATGAAGCCTTTGGCGAGGTCACTGTGAATCGCGTGGGCCGCGTCAACGGCAGTCGCGCCGTGGCGGATGTTCCAGGCGCGGACTTCGTCTTCGCCGGTGGTGAAGAAGGAGATGTAGCCGAGCGCTTTGTAGAGTTGCCGGGTCAGGACGTGGAGCGCGGGCTCGGCGATGCCGAGGGCGGTGAGGAATTCGGCGCGCTCTTTCGGGTCTTCGATCTGCGCGACTTCGGCTTCGGTCTTGGCGGAGAGTTCACAGACTTCGGCACGCGGGCCGGTCACTTTTGCTTTCGTGTCGGCGAGAAGTTTGGCGTTGGGCTCGGTGCCGTTGAGGGCGACGACGAGGCCCTTCATCGTGAGAAACTGGAGTGACCGGACTTTCTTCTCTCCGCCATCGTGCCACTGGTACTCACGCAGAGACTTGCCGGATTCGAGATAGGGGCGGAGTTGTTCGAGCAGGGCGGCTTCGTCGGCGCGTTCCTGGTCGAACTTCTTCTTTTGGTCCTGCGCCATGCTGCTGAGGCGCGTTTCGATGAGGCTGAGGTCGCTGATGGAAAGTTCGAGGTTGATCTCGTCAATATCGCGGAGCGAATCGACGCTGCCTTTAGCGTGGAACACAGCCGGATCTTCAAACGCGCGGACGATGTGGCACAGGGCGTCCATGTTCTTCAGTTTGTTGAGCCATTGCTCGCGCGGCTTGGGTTCGTGGGGCGGGGCGGGGGCGAGCGTGACTTCGATCTCGGCGTACTTGGTCTTCTTGGGATTGTACATTGCCGATAGTTTGTCGATGCGCGGGTCGGCGACTTTGACGTTGCCAACGTGGAATTCGCCCGGGCGGCACAGTAGATGGTCGAGACCGATGCCGGTCATCAACGAGAAGACGGTCTTCTTGCCGGTCTGCGGCAATCCAATCAGCGCAATCTTCACTTGGTGAGGCTAGTGCAGAACGCGTCGATGCGGTCGAGGCCCTTCTGAATGTTTTCCATCGAGCAGGCATAACTCAACCGGATGTGTGCGTCGCTGCCGAACGCCATGCCGGGCACGGCGGCAACTTTCTGTTGGTCGAGCAGCTTGGCGCAGAAGTTCTCCGAGCCGAGGCCGAACTTGGAGATGTTCGGGAGCATATAGAACGCGCCCATCGGCTTGACGCAGGTGATGCCGGCAATCTTCATGAGCCGGTCATGCACGTAGGCGCGGCGTTCGGCGAAGGCTTTGACCATTTCGCCGATGAAACTCTGGTCGCCTTTCAAACCGGCGAGCGCGCCCTTTTGCGCGAAGCTCGTCGCGTTCGAGGTTGAGTGCGATTGAATCGAATCAATCGCCGCGGCGATCGCTTCCGGCGCGGCGATGTAGCCGAGCCGCCAACCGGTCATCGAGTAGGCCTTGCTGAAGCCGTTGACGGTGATCGTGGATTCGTAGATTTCTTTGCTCAAGCTCGCGAGACTGACGAACTCGGTGTTGTCGTAGCTGATCTTCTCGTAGATCTCATCGGACAGCATCAGAATGTCTTCTTCGAGCGCAACTTCGGCCAACGCGTGCAATTCTTCCCGGCTGTACACGCTGCCGGTGGGATTGCCGGGCGAGTTGAGGATGATCATCTTCGTGGCCGGGGTCATTGCGGCGCGGAATTGGTCGGGCGTGATCTTGAAACCATTGGCTTCGTCGGTCGGCGCGATGACCGGTAAAGCGTCTGCGAGCTTGACCATTTCCGGATAGCTCAACCAGTACGGGGCGGGGATGATCACTTCGTCGCCGCCATTACACGTGGCGAGGATGGCGTTGAAGCAGGAATGTTTCGCGCCGCAATTGACGATGATCTGCGAAGGTTTGTAGTCGAGGCCATTGTCGGCCTTCAACTTCTCGGCGATGGCGGCGCGCAATTCGGGGATGCCGGAGGACGGCGTGTATTTGGTAAAGCCGTCGTTGAGCGCCTTGATCGCGGCGTCTTTGATATGTTGCGGCGTATCGAAATCGGGTTCACCGGCGCCGAAGCCGGCAACGTCGACGCCGTCGGCTTTGAGTTTCTTGGCCTTGGCGTCGATCGCGAGTGTGAGCGACGGGGTGAGGGTGGTGGCGCGTTGGGCGAGTTGTTGCATGGAATTCCTTCGGGATTTCTGAGTTAGACGGCTACAGCTTGCACTTGTAAAATTGCTCGGCCAGCGGTTTGAGATTGTCCTCTTTGATGCGGATGATTCCCATCTCGCGCAGGGCGTTCTCGCCGGAGTCGCTGGCATGGGCGGCGTTGACCATGATATCCTGGCCGAGCTCGCGACGAACCGTGCCGGGCGGAGCTTTGCGTGGGTCGGTCGGGCCAAGGACACCGCGAATCTTGTTGATGGCGTCCGGCCCTTGGTAGACGACCGCGAGGATTTTTTCTGCACCCGCCTGGGCCTCGGTGCCGGCGGGCGTCTGGCTGGGGTTGCGGCCGGTCATGAACTGCACGATCTGGTCAAACTGATAGTCGGCGTTTTGCATGCCCATCAAGTCGCCGAGCTTCTTCTCGACGTCCGGCGTGATTCCGAAGCCGAACTCCTTTTCGACGGCGATGCGGGCGCGCTGGCCGGACACCTCGCGGAGTTTGTCGCGCAACACCGCACGGACCGGACCGTAAAACTCCAGCGCCTCGGACACACTCATGTGATGCACCTTGACGGCAATGATGTAGAGGCCGGTTCGTGACAGCATGTCGACGATGTTACCGGGGCGGCCGCTGGGGAACCGGAAGTTGTCCGGCTTCAACAGGACGAGAGTCTCCTCGACTTTGGTGCTCTTCGAGTGCGAGACGATGGAGTCGAGATAGCCACCATCTTTGTCGGAATACTTGGCCCAGAGCTTGAGTTTGATCTCTGCTTCGTCGGGCGTGGGCGCGGCCAGCACCGCCGGCTCGAAATACTTCACTTGGTCATCCGGGCCGACAATGAAATCGCCGTAGGTGTCGCGGATGGTTTCCCCGGCCGTGCCCCGGCCCGGCTGAAAATGGCCGACGGCTTCGCGGACTTTCTTCACAGCGTCGTCGCCACGGAATACGAGCATCATCACGCGGCAGCGTGCGCCGGTCTTCGGGTCGGGCGAGTAATTGTCGAGGATGTATTGCCGGATCAGCTCTTGAATTTTGCGGTCCTGAGGATCTTTGGGCGACACCACAATCTCGGCGTACTGCTCGACCAGTTCGCAGCTGGGCGCAAACATCCGTGCCGCCACCAGTTCCAACGCGGTGCGCGTGAACAGGCGCGAGATGACGCCGCCGGTACGCGATTTGAAAATCGTGTACGGATTGATCAGAACGTAGGCGAGTTGGTCAGTGATCATTTGTGTCCGTATAAAAACTGCCCTCGCGAGCACTCAGGCTGGCGAGGGAAGCAGGATCCCCAGAATTGTGTGGTGATCAGCTCTTCTTGCCGCCTTGAATGCGGAACAGCTTCGTGCCGCAGTCGGGACATACGCCTTGGAGAGCCGCCCGGCCATTTTTCATGGTCACTTCCTGAGCGTTGGCCATTTCCTTCTTCGCTTTGCACTTTACACAATAAGCTTCAGCCACTGGTATCCTCCTCTATCTAACGGACATTTCGCTTAGAAATCGGGCAAATCTTAGTGGCTGGCTCCCGGAGCGTCAAGCGGCAAAACACCGCACCCGGCACGGTTGAGTTGTGCTAGCTTTCGTGGTAGTCTTGCCGCCCAAGGTGATACGACATTCCCGTCTATTTCGGCGAATCGCCCTGCTGACACTTTTGGCCGCCGCCTGCGGTCGAGTCGCACCTGTGACAGACGCCGACCTTGACCAACTTCCTGATTATCAACAAGCCAGGAAAGCCGCCGAATCAGGGGACTTTCGTGCTGCGGTGGGGTTATATGACCAAGTATTGCGCGCCGCCCCGGACGCCGCGCGGGCGCACTTGGAACTCGGGCTGCTCTATGATGAAAAGATGGGCGACCCGATCGCGGCAATCTATCACTACCGGCAGTATCTGGCATTACAGCCGGACTCCGGTAAGAAACAGCTCGTCGAGGATTTTATCGAGCGGGCGCAGTTGTCGTTGGCGGCAAAGGTAGCCGCGCCGCCAATGGTCGATACGTCCGAGGTGGCGCGATTACAGACGGAAAACGCGGCCCTGCGAGGGCGCATCGCGGAGCTGGAGAAGGCTGCATCTCCAGTGGCCACGCCGGAACCGGTCGCGACCACGCCGCCCACCGCGCCGAGCGAAATGCGCACGCATCTTGTGCAGAAAGGTGATACATTGCAGTCGTTGGCGCTCCGGTATTACGGAACGCGATTGGCGTGGGAAAAAATTTACGCGGCAAATCGGGCGATTCTGCCGAGCAAGGATCAGTTGAAAATCGGTCAGCAGTTGGTGATTCCGTGAGGCGACATGGCGAGTAAGGCATTTACCGGGTTGATCTTAGCATTCTGGGTGGTGATGATGGCCGCGCTGGTGCGTGTCGAGTTTTTCCCGTCGCCCAGCCGTCTTGCGAGGGCGTCCACCGATCAGGTCTTACGCAGAGTGTTCTCGAATCCTGAGCCCGCGCAGATGGTGGTGTATTACAAAGACGAGAAGTTGGGCACGTGCAACGTGACCATCACGACTAATTCCACCGGTACACTCACCGCGTATGATGTGTCCGCGGAGTTAACGGTGAGGCTTAACGTGTTTGGTACCCCGTCCCATTTGTACGTACGCGCGAAACCGAAGTTCGACGCTCGATTCAACCTCAAGACCTTCGACCTCGAGACCAAAGTAGCCGGCAGCCGTCTCGTCATCAAGGATAACCAAGAGGCCCGGCGGCTTGACATGACCGTCGACACCGGCGATGGACCGCAAGAACGGCAGGTCAAATACGAGGAGGTCAACGGCGCGGGGCTGCTCAACGCGCTCGGTCTACCGGGCTTATCTGGGCTGGGTGGGTTGGGGCTGTCGTCCGCTAACACGAATCTCCTCCGACAATCCACACACGCGTATCATGACCGACTCACTATTGCCGGGCTGAGCCAGCAAGCCTATCTCATCGATTCCAAGTTCGACCACGACGGCGCCATCTGGTCGAAGATCTGGGTGGACGACCAAGGCACCATCCTCAGAGTCGAAACCTCAATGGGACTGCGGATGGAATCCACCTCAATCGATTCCCTGGCCGGTGCCGCCGAAGGAAAAACCGCGTCCCAATCCCGGCCCCTCCAATGATCCGCACCGAAAATCTCACCAAGACCTACGCCTCGCTGGCCGCCGTCAGTGACCTGAATCTCGAGATTGCGCAGGGCGAGTTATTCGCGTTTCTCGGTCAAAACGGCGCCGGCAAGACCACCACGATCAAGCTGCTGACCGGCCTGTTGAAGCCGACCTCGGGCCGGGCGTTGATCTGCGGGTTTGACATTCAATCGCAACCGGTCGAAGCCCGCCGCATTCTGAGCTACGTACCGGACTTTCCGTTTCTCTACGACAAGCTCGAACCGCTGGAGTTCATGGTGTTCGTCGGGCAACTCTACGGGATGGAGCACGGCGACGTCACCAAAGCGGCGGAAAAACTGTTCGACATCTTCGATTTGAACGGCGTCCGCTCGCAACTGATCGAAAGTCTCTCCCACGGCACGCGCCAGCGCCTCGCCATCGCGGCCGGACTTCTGCACAATCCCCGGGTGTTCATCATCGACGAACCGATCGTGGGACTCGATCCGCGCAGCGCCCGCGTGGTCAAGGACGTGCTCAAGGCGCGTTCGCGCGCTGGCATGACGGTGTTTCTGTCCACGCACGTGTTGAGCATTGCCGAGGAGTTGGCCGACCGGATCGGCATCCTCAACCACGGCAAGCTGATCGCAGTCGGCACGATGGACGAGCTCCGGCAAGCCAGCGGCGAAGTTGGGGTTCTCGAAGACGCATTTCTAGCATTGACGCGGGAGCAACAACAGGAGGTGGCCGGCACGCCGACGTCATGAGCGCACCGGGTTTGTTTCGGGTGTTGATCGCCGTGAATGCGCGGATGGCGCGCCGGCACGTGATCGCGCTGCGCGAGAAATCGTTGCTGATGCTGAGCGTGATTGTCACGTTCGTGGTTTGCTACTGGATTGCGTCGTTCTTGCTGTTTCATTTTGGGTTCGGCTATCTCACGAGAGTCCCGGCGCTGGGCGCGCTATTGGTGGACCGGATGTTGTACCTGTTTTTCGCATTTCTGTTCCTGATGCTGATTTTCTCGAACATGATCATCGGCTACACGTCGCTGTTCAAGAGCCAGGAGACACAATGGATGCTCACACTGCCCGTTCAGCCGCGGGAAGTGTTCTGCTGGAAGCTGGCGGAGACGGGCGTGCTGGCGAGTTGGGCGTTCTTGTTTCTGACGGCGCCGTTGATTCTGGCGTACGGCACGGCGCGGGATGCGAACCCGTGGTTTTACGTCAAGTCGTCTCTGCTGTTTATCCCGTTCACGGTAATTCCGGCGGCGATTGGTTCGCTCGTGATTTTGTTGGTAACGCGCTACCTGCATCGGCGCGTGTTCAAATGGGCACTGTTTGGGGTCGGCTCGGCGGTGCTGCTGGGCTGCGCCCTGCTCGTGAAGCCGATGAGTGCCTCCGATTTACAAGATGTGCGGGTGATCGGCGCGCTCGAACAGTTGTTGCGCAACAGCCGGCTCACGGTTGCGCCGGTGTTGCCGAGCTACTGGGTGGCGTCGAGCATGATCGCCTGGGGCGAAGGCTGGGCTTGGAAGGGAACGTTCTTCTTCCTCGTGCTCGTCAGCAACGCCATGATGGCTACACTCGTGTGTGTCACGGCCAGTAACCGGCTCTTTTACGATGGCTGGTCGCGCAGCCACAGTCAGGGCGGCTTCCGCGTCGGCGTCGGCGTGTTCGACAGGCCGATCTCGCTGCCGCGCGCCGCGCTGCTGGAGCCGGTGTTGGCGTTGCTACCAAAGATCGACCCGTGCACGCGGGCGCTCGTCGTCAAGGATATCCGCGTGTTCTGGCGCGACACATCGCAGTGGAGTCAGTTCGTCATCTTCTTCGGCCTGCTCGGTCTTTACATCGTCAACCTGCGCAACGTCGCGTATGATGGGAACAACGAGCTATGGGCGGCGTTCGTTTCGTTTCTCAACCTTGGCGCGGCGAGCATGACGTTGGCGACATTGACGACGCGTTTCGTGTTTCCGCAATTTAGCCTCGAAGGCAAACGGCTGTGGATCGTCGGCATGGTGCCGGACGGACTGAAACGCGTGCTGCTGGAAAAGTTCTGGCTCAGCAGCTTTTGCTCCGTGACCATCACGCTCTCACTTACATTGATCTCGTCCCTCATGTTGCATGTGCCGGCATGGCTGACGCTGCTGTTCGGCGCGACGGTGGTGCTGATGAGTTTCGCGCTCTGCGGCATCGCCGTCGGGATCGGCACGCTCTTCCCGAATTTTGGTCGCGGCTCGACCGCGAACCGGCGCGATGACAACCCGGCCAAAATCGTCTCCGGGTTTGGGGGAACGTTCTGTTTCGTGCTCAGCCTCCTGTACATCGTTCTCGTCATCGGCGCCGAAGCTCTCCCGATGTTCCTGCAAATGTCCGAGGGCGTCACGCATCAAGAGAGCCAGCCGTGGATGATGGTCGCCGCGTGGCTGTTCGTCTCAACGATCAGCCTCGTCGCCATGAGCGTCCCGATGCAATTGGCGCTGCGCCGCGTCGAATCGCTCGAACTGTAGTCCGGGCTTTACATTTCCCGCCGGTCTGCTATCAATCGCCCCAACAAGGAGGTTGTATCATGAAGCAAGGGGGAAGCAGCACCACTACCGTTGTGTCCGAGAAGGACACCGCCCACATCCATCGCGTCGCCATCGCCGAAGCGCCGACGCACACTGACGAAGTCGAATCGAAACTCGATACTGCCCGCGAACAGTTGCTGACGTTGCGTCGGCAACAAGAGGAACTCGAGCGCCAGAAGTCCGACCTCGAGGAACTCCGCCGCAAACAAGACGAGTACACCCGCGGCCGCATGGAGATGATCGAGAACTTGACGCGTTCGCTCGCCACACTCGAACGCGAGCAAATCCAGGCCCAGCGTCTCGCCGAGGTGTGCGACACCACCACCGACGCGTTCCGCGATTACCTCGAGCAGCTCCAAGCCATCAACGACGAGGAGTGGACCAGCGAGAATGTTCGCACCGAACTCAGCCGCGCCCTCGGCATCATCGAAAACTCCCGGCTCGAGTTCAATCGCGCGCGCGTCAAACTCGATTGTCTCAACCCCAGTGCCGGTGAGCCGACGGCACCAGCCATCCCCGAGCCGCAAGGGATCGCGTGGAACGAGATCGGCCGGTATGCCCAACTCGGCGCCGCGGCCAGCGCGCCGCTGATTTTGGCCGGCACAATTTGGGTCATCCTGCTGCTGACGGTCAAACACTGACCGGGAGGTCGCCATGGCATTCGGGCGCAGACGCATCGTTAACCCCATCGACCGTGCCGTCGAGGACCTCGAACACCAACTCGCCGCGCTTCAACAGCAGATCAGTGAGGCCGATCGCGGCGGGACAACCGCTCCGGCGACGGTGTCCCGCGCCGAGTCGATGGGCAAGTTCATCAAAGAAATGCTTTCGCCACCGCCCAAGAAGGCGACGAGCCCATCCTATAAAGCGCGACGCGACTTGTTCGACGCCTCCGCGCAACCCATGCAGGATCTGACAACCGAGCCGATTGCATACGCCAAGAAACCCGAACGTGATTCGTTTAGCGGCGCCGCGACGCCCAAACGCATTGATTGTGCGCCGAAGCCGGAGGAGAAACTCGCGATTTATATCGGCGCCGGCAGTCTAAAAGGCTTCAAGAAGCCGCTGCGCGTTGAACGACGACGAAATCGGAATCGCTTTTTCATGTGGATCGGGCTATCCTTCGTGGCGTTATGGTTCATCTGGGCAGTGGTGCGGTAACAGTCAAAACACACGGCGGCTCTCTGCACATCGACTGCCATGCTGCCGGCATCGTGCCCGCCAGACTGGCCCGGCAACTGGAAGCTTACCTTGCCGGCAAGCCCGTCAAATTTGATGGCCGGCTCGATCTTTCCGCCGGCACGCCGTTTCAACGGAAAGTCTGGCGTACGCTCTGCGCGATTCCGCGCGGCCAGACACGTTCGTACGCTTGGGTCGCGAAGAAAGTCGGAAGACCCGGTGCCGCGCGCGCGGTCGGAACTGCGTGCGGGGCGAACCCGGTGGCCATTGTGGTTCCCTGTCATCGCGTCATCGCCAGCGACGGCTCGCTGGGCGGATTCGGCGGCGGATTGCCGTTGAAGAAGCGGTTGTTGAAATTGGAAGGCGCGCTGTAGTTACCGGCCGCCGTGCTTCCGGTATTCGGCGAGCGCCGCCGGCATCTCCGCTTCGAGTTGGTTGATGCGCGTCTCGTCGAGCGGATGGGTGCTCAGGAATTGCCATTGCTGATTGCCGTGCCCTTTGTTGTATTCCGCGAACCGCTGCCAAAACTCCACCGCCGCCCGCGGATCATAACCGGCGCGCGCCATGTAGATGAGTCCGAGATGATCGGCCTCCGATTCCTGCGCGCGTGAATGCGGCAATACCCAGCCGACCGTTGCCGCACCGCCGTAAATGCCTAGCGCGAGATTGCGGGCTTGTTCGGAATTGTTTTGCATCGCCGCGCTCAGCCCCTGCCCACCAAGTTGCGTCAACAGCGCCTGGCTCATCCGCTCCCCGCCGTGCCGCGCCACAGCATGCGAAACTTCGTGGCCAATAACCGCCGCCAACCCAGACTCAACCTCGGTGATCGGCAGGATGCCGGTGTAGACGCCGACCTTGCCACCCGGCAGACAAAACGCGTTGGCCGTCTTCGGGTCGTCAAATACCACGAACTCCCACTGCGCATCCGGCAGCGGCGCGACCGCCGCGATCCGTTGCCCGACGCGGCGCACCATCTCGTTGATGCGCGTGTCTTTCGACACCGGCGTGGACTGCTTGAGCTTCTGGAATTCCGTCAACCCGAGTTGCGTTTCCTCCCCGGCACTGACCAGCAACAGTTGGCGGCGGCCCGTCTCCGGCACCGTGGCGCACGACGCAAGCAGTATGAGCAATGGTATGAAGTATCGCATGTCAATCTCCTGAAAATGCCGGTCGCGATTCGATGTATCGGCGGTGCGCGTCCAGATAACAGTCCCAGACGAGCGCGTCAATCTCCGCCGCCTTCGGAAACTGTGTCGAAAACCCCGGCAACTCCGGGTCGATCATCAGCGTTGCCGACGCGATGAAGTGCGCGATCAAATCTTTCGGATCCTCGTCGCCGACCGCATACCGGATAGTGGTCGGACTGATACCGGCGGCGGCGAGCGCGGCTTCATCGAGTTCGGAGTGGGTGGTAAACGCCGGGCAACTCACAATCGTGTTGGCCTGCCCGAGGCTGATCATGTGGCCAAAGGTCGGCGCGAGGCTGTCGAAGAACCTCTGGAACGCCGCACGCGGCACGCCCGGCATCTCCGCAGTAAAGAGCGGCGCCGGCAGGTCGAGAAACGTCATGCCGGAGGTCGTTACGGTATGGACGCGGATGCCGGGATGCGCGCCGAGAAACTTCTGAAGGATTTGCGTGTTGATGCACTTGTCGAGCATCCGCACGTCGAGCGTGCGCATGCCCTGAAGAATTTCGTAGGCGGCATCGGGCGTGAGGAACGCGCCTTTGACGTAGTACACGTTCCAGAACATGGTCTGATCCCAGCCCGGCTCGCCTTTGGGGATGAACATGTCTTCGTTGCGCGCAATGACCACGCCGCCGAGCACGCCGCCTGTGCCGGATAGGTCTTTCGTGTAGCTGTGAATCACGAAGTCCGGCCGTTCCGCCGCATTCTCGCGCTGCAACGGCCGGTATAGGAATGGCGTGCCGATGGTCGCATCGAGTATCACGCGCAGACCCAGCCGGTGAGCCTCCCGGCAAAGCGCCGGCACATCGAGCACGTCGCCGTGCGGATTACAGGGCGATTCGAGAAACAGGTACGCCTGCCGGCCCCGCCATTTCTCATCCGCACGTTTCCAAGCAGCCAGAAACCATTCCGCGCCTAGGCCGTCGAAGCTCTCCACGTGAATCGCGAGATTGGCCGGCTTCGCGTACCAATCGTGGATGAGCTGAAACGCGCCGCCGTAGATGTTACGGCTATGGATGAGGATGTCGTCGCGACCCAACACGTGCGCCAGCGTCGCGTCGATCGCGGCCATGCCGGAGTTGAAGTTGAGCGCGAAGTAATCCCGGGCATGCGGTCCGGCTTCGAGTTCGACGATCTGGTTTGCCAACGCAATCGAAGTCGGATTCAACAGTCGTGAGTAGATTTCTAGCAGCAGCTCTTTGCCCTCGAACGCATCCTGAATCCACTCGGCGCACGCATAAATGTACGTCGCTGTGCGGGCGATGACCGGGTTCGCCGAGAAAATCGCCGCGACATTATCGAACACTGCATACGGCCCTTTGCTGACGACAGTTGCCTCGCTGTAGCCGAGACTCTGGTAACTCCGCCGTGACGGGTTCTGCAAATCATCGAGCAGCTTCGCGAGTTGAAACGACAGGAACTTCTGAGCGTTGAAGTAGGCGATCCGGTCCGACCGGTCGAGCGTCTGCACCGTTTTCATCGTGATCTTCCACAGATCATCGAGATCGTCGTGCGCCTCGTACAACCGCGTCGCCACCTTCGCCAGCTTCTGGCCGAATGGTGTGTCGGCTTCGATGCCGAAATGCTCTAGTTGCTCGGCGACTAAAGCCGGTATGTCCGTTGCCTTTGTGGAATTCCGTCTCGGAGAAAGCCGTCGTGTTCGCGTGATGTTGGGCATTGCATCCAGTGAAGCCAGTCACTGGCGGAAAGTCAAGCGGCTCACCGGCTGCTGAGGGGAACGGGGAGCAGCCACGTCGCCACGATTCCCGCGACGATCGCAAACCCGATGATGGCCAGAAGTCTCTGCTGTTGAAAGCAAAAGGCACTCGCTAGTGTAGTGTCCAATAAGTGATTGATAGTATTGGTGGGCGGTGTAAACTCCCTCCATGCCGCGTTCCGCACCATCACTGATCTTGACCGTCCCCGAACAGAAACAACTGACCGACCGTGTGCGGGATCGCCGTTCGA
>CAZMKD010000061.1:0-4078 GCA_964566575.1 uncultured Verrucomicrobiota bacterium | reverse complement strand
GGTCTCCGCAAGGTCGAGCGGGCCGAGGTGATACCGGACCGTGATGCGCTGGCGGAGTTGCCGGAGCTTTGGTTGCGCGAGTTTGTCGCGCAACTCCGGCTGTCCCATCAGAACGATCTGCAAGAGTTTCTGGTGGTCGGTTTCCAGATTGGAGAGCAACCGAACCTGCTCGAGCAATTCGTCGCTCAAGTCCTGAGCCTCATCAATGATGAGGACGACGTCGTTGCCGGAGTTCACTTCCGCGAGCACGAACTCATTGAGCGCGTCGAGGTAGGCGACGCGGTCGATGCCGTGGGCTTTGAGGCCGAATTCCAGGACAATCGCTTTCAGCAATTGATGGCTGCTAAGGCATGGGTTAAGGATGAGCGCGGTCTTGTAGTTCGGGCCGAGTTCTTCGAGCAGCTTGCGGCAGATCGTGGTCTTGCCGGCACCGACTTCGCCGGTCAACTCGATAAACCCTTTCCGTTGGTGGATGCCAAACAAGAGATGGTTGAACGCCTCTTGATGCTTCGCGCTGAAGAACAGGAAGCGCGGGTCCGGCGTGATGTTGAACGGCTCTTCACGCAAATTATAGTAGTTGAGGTACAATTATGGACTCCTCCGTCATCCCACATTGAATTGAGCAGGCCGAATGCCGCGATGAGCGGCGTAAGGTGTTGCTGTTTAGGCCGTGTGACCCTCATACGGCGGTTCCAGATCACGACGCGCGCCGCGTCAGGGGACGCGGCCTGATCGCCGCCGTCGGTTCTCGCCTCATTGAAGCCGCGGCGAAGAAGATGATGGACGAGTTCTTCCGCAAGTTTAGAGAACAATTGTGATTCGACAGGCGATCGCTCCCGGAAGTCAGGATGATCGAACGGAGAAACAATATCCCACCACCCCGCGCCGCGAGAACGACGCATCACCACGTCCGGCGAATCATAACTGTGGCTGGGTCTTCTTGAGAGTAGAGGCGACGCGGGTGGCATCCTCGTCAGGAATGGATCCTTAAGACTGTCGCGAGAGCCTTGGTAATCTGTCGAAGGTGATTGTCCGAGATTGTGCCGAGGCGTTGGACAAAACGTTGCTGCGCCACGGAGCGGACTTGGAAGGTGTCGGCGGCGGAAGGTTTGCTCAAGCCGTTGTCGGGATCAGGATCCAGTCGCACCATCCACGGCGCGACTGCGTAACGGTCCTTCCATTCCGTGACCGGCACGACGACTCTCAGCGGAAGGATTCCAACCGCATCGTCGTTGACGATGACGGCTGGACGGGTCTTGCGGATTTCAGCGCCAACAGTCGGGTCAAGGTTGATCAGCCAGATCTCCCCCCTACGCATGAAATGGCTCGCGATCCAGAACCGTGAAGGCGGTCAGGTCCGCGTCGGAAGCGTAATCCGCCAGCAGCGCCTTCGCGGCCTGCTCCAGTTGCCCGTCGGTCTCTGCCTCGCTGGGCGATCGTGCGCCCTCCAATTCCTCGCGAAGCTCGTGGACGGTGGATTCGACGATCTTGAGGCGCTCCGCCGTCGGGAGCATCTTCAGTTGCTCAAGTATTTCCCGGTGGGTCATGCGGTACCATCCTGCGCTACAATAGAGGCAACCCAGTATCCGAGTCAAGGCAAGCTCAGAAATCTTGACTCGCGCGGTTCAAATTCGCCGTAATTCGCGCAATTCGTGTCAGTCCTCTGAATTCTGACTCCTGACCACGTGAAACGTGGCAAGCTTCTGTTTCCTGAAATTCTTTGCCCTTTTCCCTCCCGAACTTCGCATCACTGGATAGATGAACTCATTTACGCAGAAGGGACACCAACATGACCACACTCAATCGTCCGAGCATCCATCCACTCGCCTTCGCGCGGCGAGACAAACAGGTTGCCTCTGGAGAGGATTCGGGCGAAGGGAATTGACACCATCGCCATGCAAGCCTTAAAATATCGCGCTGTCGAGGCTGCGTGTATCGGGCGATGTACAATGGCGAGGAGTAAACTGAGAGTACCGGCGTGATCTCAAGCGCCGCGCCTGCCAGACGTAATCTCCGAGGAGAACATTCACCTCGCGCGAGAAAGGAATTGACATGAACACACTCAATCATCCGACCATCCATCCACTCAACCATCGTTTCGCCGTGTTGTGCCTGGCGCTGGTTTGCGCCGGGGCAACCGCCGTGCGGGCGGCCACCACGATCACCGTCACCAGCACCGCCGACAGCGGCCCCGGCTCGCTGCGCGAAGCGCTGGCCAGCGCCGCCGACGGCGACACCATTGACGCGTCCAGTCTCTCCGGCACCATCCTGCTGACCAGTGGCGAACTTCTGGTCACCAACAGCGTGGACATCCTCGGCCCCGGCCCCGCCACTCTGGCCGTGGACGGCAACTTCCCCAACACCACGAACCGCGTGTTCCGGATTAACACCAACACTGTCGTTAGCATTTCCGGCCTGACCATCACCAACGGCCACGCCTACATCGGCGACGGCTCCCCAGCGGACTGGGGCGGCGGCATCTACAACGACCACGCCACGTTGACCGTCAGCAACTGCACCCTGAGCGGCAACTATGCCGGTTTCTACGGCGGCGGCATCTTCAACGACGGTTCCCGCGGCAGTAGCGCGACGCTGACGATTGTCAACAGCACCCTGAGCGGCAATGCGGTTGAAGTCTTCGGCGGCGGCATCGTCAACGACGGTCAGTCTGGAAGCGCGACGCTGACAATTGTCAACAGCACACTGAGCGGCAACGAGGCCTCCGGAGGTGGCGGCATCTACAACACCGATTTCGGCGAAGGCGGCACCGCGAGCGTGCAGATCATCAACAGCACCATCAGCAGCAACTCAGCAGCCGGCAATATCGGCGGCGGCATCGTCAACGACGGTCAGTCTGGAAGTGTGAGCCTTACGATCGTCAACAGCACCCTCATCGGCAACTCGGCCATCAACGGCGGCGGCATCTACAACACCCTCGGCGCGCTCACCATCGTCAACAGCACCCTGAGTGGCAACTCGGCCCCCAACGGCGGCGGCGGGGGCATCAGCAACGAAGGCGGCACGCTCATCGTCAAGAATAGTGCCCTCAGCGGCAACAGCGCCGCGAGCGAAGGTGGCGGCATCCGCAACGACGGTGCCGGCATTGCCACGGTCACTGTCGAGAGCAGCACTCTCAGCGGCAACTCGGTCGAGTTCGGCTCCGGCGGGGGCATCTTCGTCGAAGTTGGCGACCTTACCATCAGCAACAGTACCCTCAGCGGCAACAGCGCGGCGTTCGGCGGCGGCGGCATCGTCAACTTGGGTACGCTCGTTATCAACAGCAGCATCGTCGCTCTCAACACCGCCCCCACCGACCCCGACATCGCCGGTGGGCCATACACCGGCAGCTTCAACTTCATCGGCGGTGATCCGCTGCTCGGCCCGTTGCAGGACAACGGCGGCCCGACCTTCACCCACGCGCTGTTGCCCGGCAGCCCGGCCATTGATCAGGGCAAGAACTTCAGCGGCTCGGCCACCGACCAGCGCGGGTTCGCCCGGCCGGTTGACTTCGCCGCGATTGCCAACGCCGCGGGCGGCGACGGCAGCGACATCGGCGCGTTTGAAGTCCAGACGTTGGACAGCGACGGAGATGGAGTGCGTGACGACCTTGATTCATGCCCGAACACCGCGCCCGGAGCGGTCGTTGACGCGGACGGCTGCAGCATTGACCAACTTGTACCGTGCTCGGGACCGCTGTCAAGCGGAGCATGGAGAAACCACGGTCAGTACGTGTCGAGGGTGGCCAAGGCCGCCAACCAGTTCCTAGCAGCCGGGCTGATTACCGAGGAACAGAAGGGCGAGATCGTCAGCCAAGCGGCGAGCTCGCACTGCGGCAAACGCTCTACCGGAGCGCGCAACGTCATCGCCACGCTACCGCCGGGTAATCCGAAGGGAAACGGCGTACCGGGCACTGGCCAAGGAAGCCCGGACAACAAACCGCTAGTGTGCTGTCCTTGAAGTGTCTGGTTTTATTTCTTCGAGTTTAGCGCGTGCGCGGACGATCTTTTCAAGGATGGCGGCACCTTCGGCTCGCCACACATAGCGCCGTGGTTCACGATTGCGCTCCGCCAGCCAGCCC
>CAZMKD010000060.1:0-7330 GCA_964566575.1 uncultured Verrucomicrobiota bacterium | reverse complement strand
TTGCGAATATCGGAATGGGTCAAAGCGCTTGAGACAGTGGAGGATTCAGTGAAGACTCGAAAAGGGAACAGTCCTGGATCGCGGGATTACTTGAACTTTGTGCATCGCTTCATTCAGCAGGCCAAAGAAAAGATATAAGGCGGCATGACCTGCTCAACCCCCGTTAAATCACAACCAGCCAAGCGGTGTGGGTTAGTGCGCTAACCATGCAATACCAGCACCCCTCTCTCTGCCTTGGAACATCGCCCATCAACGGTCAGGGCCTGTTTTCAACCGTGGGGATCAGCGCCGGTGAAGTCATCGCCATCTGGGATGGATTCATCGCGACCGCCGCGGAAGTCGCCCTGAATTTCGCAGAGGCGCGTTACCGGAATTGCTCCCAGATTGGCGAGGACCAGTTCCTCGTCCCGTATGCGGCGGGAGCAGCGGACCACGTCAACCATTCCTGCCACCCCAATTGCGGCATCCGTGGCACCCACGCGCTCGTGGCGATGCGCGACATCCCCGCCGCCGAGGAAATCACCTATGACTATGCCATGACGGATGGCTGTGATTACGATGTCTTCGACTGCCGGTGCCAGGCGGCTCGCTGCCGCCGGAGAATCACCGGAACCGATTGGACGAATCCGAACCTGCAAACCGCCTACTACGGGTGGTTCCGATTACATCGCGACTTTGATCCTGCAGCACGATGGTCTCCGCCAATGCGCGACCTCATCCCGCGACAAACAGCGTCCGGCGACGATGTCCACTTCCGACAATCGGCGATGAGGAGCAATGAACAGATTCGATCCGCGCGCTGCTGCAGGGTTCGGCAAGTTTGTGTGGTCATCATTTCATGCCAAGTTGGCGGTGGGCCACATAAACCGTGCTCGCGGAATCGTGGTTGAGCAAGGGATTGTGAAATCTGACGACATGCGCCTGGGAGTCGACAAAGACTTGGCGGAGTTGTTGCAGAAACTCCGCGTCGGGCGGGTCATCGGACCACGCGGCAAAGACTCCGTCCGGATAGAGCTGTGCCGCGAGCCGGCGTAATCCGTCCGGCTGGTAAAACGCCGCGTGACGCGGATGCAGGAGACGGCGTGGGGAGTGGTCAATGTCCAGCAGCACCGCATGAAACCGGCGGCCGGCTCGAGCGGGATCAAACCCTTGTTCGGGCGCACCGGCCATGGCAAAAAAGTCGCCGTGGATGAACCGGCACCGGGCGTCGCCGGTCAGCGTCGCGCCCAGCGGAACAAGTCCCAGCTTGTGCCAGTCAACCACCGCGTCCAGCGCCTCGATCACCAACAGGGAACGCACTGCGGGATGCTTCAACGCCGCCACCGCGGTGTAGCCCAGCCCGAGTCCGCCCACGACGACGTCGAGAGCCGGGGCATCGAGTTGGGACAACCCGAGGTCGGCCAGCGCGACTTCCGCTTCATGGAACAGGCTGGACATCAGGAACGCCTCGCCCAGTTTCACCTCAAGCACCTCCACCCCATCCAGCGAGAGGATCCGCCGGCGGCGCAACGTCAGTTCGCCAAGCGGGGTCGGCCGGCTGTCGAGGATGGCAAAATCTTTGCTCATCGACGTACCCTAATCCAGGCTGCACAAGCCGCACAATGCTGATCGGCTTGCAGGAAGGGTCGTCCAGGAATGCACGCGTGCCCTCACTGATCGGCTTGCCAGTTGTGGATTCACGTCGCTACCATCAGCCCGTGTTCGGATTCAAAACGAGACGACGCAACCGTCTGCGTGCCCGGCCGTTTCCCCCGTCTTGGCTGACCATCATCCGCCAGAATGTTCCCTATCACGCCCGTTTGTCCGCGTCGGAGCAACAGGAACTGCTGGGCGATGTCCAGGTGTTCGTCACCGAGAAGAACTTCGAAGGCTGTGGCGGCCTGCACATGACGGACGAGATCAAGGTGACCGTCGCCGCCTACGCCTGCATCTTGCTGCTGCATCGTCAACACGACTACTATCCCCGCCTGCAGTCGATCCTAGTCTATCCCGACGCCTACGCCGTCGCCGTCGTGCGACCTGGACCGGGGAACACGGTCATCGAAGGCCACGAGATGCGCGCCGGGGAATCCTGGCGGACTGGCGCGGTCGTGCTCTCCTGGAACCATACCCGTCATCGACCCGCTGATCTCGGGGGTGGACGCAACGTGGCGCTCCACGAATTCGCCCACCAGCTCGACCAGGAGGACGGATCGGTAAACGGCGCACCGTTGTTGCCGCGGTCCTCCCAGTACGCCGCTTGGGCCCGGATCCTGGGACAGGAGTACCAGGCGTTGTCGGAGGATGCCGACGCGGGCCGTCCGACCTTGCTCGACCGGTACGGCGCGACCAACCCGGCGGAGTTCTTCGCCGTGGTCACGGAATATTTCTTCGAGCAGCCGCAGCAACTCAAGGAGCGGCATCCCGAATTGTACGCGGAGTTGATGCTGTTCTACCGGCAAGACCCGGCCGGGGCGGACCAAGTCTCACCTCGGGTTCCTTGATCCCGAGTTCCCCTACATCCCAGTTCACCAGCAACTCGACGTCGCCGGTGCGGCCATCCGCCAGGCGGAACAGGATGCGGTCGTGGTCGGTCCAGACCTGCCGGATCCCGTGGCCGCCAAGCGCTCCGCGCACGAGTTCGGCGGCCCCTCGTGCAAGTTCGTCAGGCAGGACATCGGTCATCACGCAGTAATTATACAGCGCTGTCCTTCGTCCCCCGCTCCCGCCGCCATTCTGTGATCGCCTCGGCCCACACCCGACCTCATTCCGCACGTTCCGTGTTCCTCCGCGGTCGACACTTGGGGTGACGCGGTACGCTTCGGCGCCCGGTCCAAGCCGATCACGAATCGCAAGGAGCAAATTGCAGCCCGCCGCGCATTGTCCGCTCGGCGCCGTTTGCGGCGGCGGCGTTGTGCGGCGCGGGAGGCACTGTTAGAGTCCTGCCATGTCCTCCGCACATGATCGCCCAACCACGCCGCCGACCACCGGGGCGCAAGGGAGTCGCTGGCCGGGCGTGCTACTGGCGTTGGCCATGGGCGGGCTGGTTGGCTTGTTGTACCTGCCGCTCCTTCATTGGCTCGGGTGGATGACGCTGCACACGGGGCAATTGACGAACGGGGTGTTGCTGGTTTGTTTCGCGCTGGCGATCTGCATGCGCGACGCCATCGCAAAGCTCACGTTGTCGCCCGGCATCAACGATTGGGGGCTCGGACTGCTTGGTCTGGCCGTGTCATGCCTGTGGCTGGCGGGACGGTCGGCTTCCTGGCTGCTGCCGCTGGTGTTGCTGTCGTTCTGCCTGTCGTTTTCCGGGATCATTTCGTTTGTGTACGGCAGACCGGGGGTGCGGTTGTTTCTGCCGACACTGGGGGCGTTCTTCGTGTTCGGCATGCTGGTGGGACTGGTGCCGAAACTGGACTGGCCGCTGCGGGCGACCGCGGCTCGGTACGCCGGCAACCTGCTGGCCGCGCTGGGGGCATCGGTGAAGGTCGCGTTGGTGTCGGGTCATCCACCGGAGTTGATTGTGGCAGTCGGAGAGCGGTCGTACGTCGTCGCCGCCGAGTGCAACGGGTTTGGCCTGCTGACTTCGGCGCTGCTGGTCGCGACGATCCTGATGTTTCAATATCGGCTGCCGTGGCTCAACAAACTCGGGCTGCTGGCGTTGGCAATTCCGATAGCGATCGGGTGCAACTTCCTTCGCATCGTGAGCATTTGTTTGGTGGGCCCTCGGACGGCACTACCCTATGGTTTCGTCCACGAGGCAGTCGGGGTTTGTTTCTATTTTCTCGGACTCGGGCTGATTTGGAAGATCGCCAACCGTCATGCGCGCCTGACCGTGGGCCGGATACAACACGGAAGTCCTTGGCAAGATACTTGGTGAAGTGAGATGACATCATCGGCGACCGGAGAATCCATGCGCGAGATAATAGACGGGATCTTCATCTGGGGCGGGGAGTATCCCGACGTGCCTTGGGATCTGAACGGATACGCGATCCGGCTGGATGGCGGAGCCATTCTGGTTGACCCGCCGTCACCCCCGGCAGCCGACTGGCCGAAACTCGATGCCTTGAAGCCGATCCAGAAGATCGTCGTGACCAATCGCGATCATGTCCGTGAGGCGCAGCAGTTTCGCGAACGCTACCGGTCTCCGGTTGTGGCGGGCGCAAACGAGGTTGGCGGATTCGCCCTGCTGGAGGTTGACGAGACAGTCAAGGATGGCGACGTCTTGCCCGGTGGATTGCGGGTGATTGATCTGCCCGGCAAATCCCCCGGTGAAATCGGTCTGTACTTCGAGCCATCGGGGAACAATATTTCCAATGAAGTCGGCGGCATCGTGCTCTTGGGAGACGCGCTCATCGGTCATCCGCCAGGCCACTTGCGGTTCGTTCCCGACCACAAGCTCGACAACCCGGTTCAACTGAAAGAGTCCTTACGAAAGCTACTGGCCTTGGAGTTTGAAGTGCTGCTGCTCTGCGACGGCCATTCTGTGCTCAAAGGTGCCCGCCAGAAAGTCGAACAATTTCTGGCGGCCCATTCGTGACGAAAGGAGCAGGAAACCCGTGAGTCGAGCCACTCTCTCGTCAAACAAGATCGCTGAAGGGTAGTATCCTGTCACCGAAACAAAATGTCCTCGCCACTCGACAACTGGAGTCCCGCCACCCGCGCCACTTGCTTCCGCCGGTTCGCGCAAGACTTGAAGGAGCAGTCGAAGGGCGTGTTCCTTCGCGATGGTCACCACGGGGAGATGTTTTTCTTCGTGTCCGACGATGGCCGGGCTGCCGTGATGCCAGCACCGGCCGATTTGGACAGGGACAAGATGGTGGACCAACTCCGGCAAAAGGTCCGCGAGAACAACATCTACGGCCTCGTCCACATCTCGGAATCCTGGTCTTACTTCCGGCAGAAGCCCGTCGACCACACTCTGAAGCAAATTATGGAGGGCGAGATCAAAGTTTCGGAACTGCGGCCGCAGGATCGCGACGAAGCACTTGTGGTGATGATGGAGACGCGGGAGGGCGCTCACTTTATGTGGCTCACGCCGATCCTGCGGGATGGCGATGTAGCGACGCTAGGCGAGACGCTGGCGTTTCCTGACAAGACGGGCGGCCGGCTCGCTGGACTGTTCGAGCCGTGACCTACGGCGACTTCTTCTTGCGAAACATCCCCAACGCCGCTTGGTATTCCTTGCTCAAGTCGAAGCCGAGGTCGAGTTTCGGGTCGATCTGCTGAAAGGCAGTGTACATATATGACACCAACTTCAATCCACTGTGTTGACCCGGCATCGACTTGATCGAGTAACTCTTGGACGGCTTGTTGACATCGAGTCCCTGCTGGCCGAGCAGCGCGATCTCGAATCCCATCTGCTGCACCTGCTCCTTGGTCATCTTCTGGAAATGGTGCATCGCCGCGATGCAATAGAAGACCGCGTCCATCCGGAGACCGGTGATGCCGCGCCGCTTGAATTCGGCCTCCGCCATCGCACGGCTTTCGGTCCGGCTGATCTCGGCGATGTCGCTGTCGGGATCAAGGTTGATCACCTGCTGGAAGAATTCGTCGGCTTCGCTGCCGCGATCTTGTTTACTCAGGCACACGGCGAGACCGAACAGCGCTTGTGGATTACGCGGAGCGTCCGTCAGCGCGGCGCGAAAATGCTTCTCGGCTTCCTTCAGTTCGCCGCCGTCCGCTAGGAATACGCCGTAGTTGCGGTGAGCATCGGCATTGCGTGGATCAAGTGTCAGCGCCCGCGTGAATGCGACTGCCGCTTGGTCCGTGTAGCCGTTGCGATACAGCGCCACGCCGAGACTCGTCCAGCCGTCGACATTGTCCGCGTCGAGTGCAGTTGCTCGTTCGAGCAGTTCGATGGCGCGGCCGTATTGACGCAGATCGCTCAAGGCCATCCCCAGATTACGGAGAACTTTGGGATTGTTTGGCTCACCCTTCAAAATCGATTCGAGGATCGGCACCGCCTCCTGGAGTTTGCGGGAGCGCAGCAGTTTGATGGCGAGGTCGAGCGGTGCCGGGGACTGGGCGGAGGGCACCCAGGTGACCGTGATGTTCCGCTGGTCGATGAGGATCTCCAAGCGGCCGCCGAACGGCTCGAAGTTCTTGCGGATTTGGTCGGCGACGGCGGTGCGGAATTCGGCGGACGAAACATCACGGGCCGCGGCCGGAAGTTTCTCCACATCGTAGGAGTCGACCGGCATGAAGAAAACAAACGGTGACTGCTGGCTGCTCATCCGACGGCCAGCGTAGCGAAGTCGGTCGTGCAACTCAAGCGGGTCGTTGGCCGCGCTACTACATCATATGCTTGACCATTGTTTCGGTCGACGGGAGTTTGACACAGAGCAAGCAGCAGGACTAAATTGATGGAGACAAAAGACGATGCGATGAAATCCATCCTCACAGCCGTGTTGTTGTCCCTCGCCGCGACAGCGCCTGCCGCGGACAAAGACCAATCGCCTTCGATCAAACGACCGTCCTGTAGGTCGCGTGACCTCACGCGGCGTGCGCTGAGGTAAGCGGGCCTACAACGAATGAAAATTTCCCGCTCTCTCCTTTCTCAAATCCACGCCCACCTCGAAGCCGGTTACCCGAATGAGTCGTGCGGTGTACTGCTCGGCAAGGATGGCGTCGTCACGGAAATCGTCTCCGCCGGCAACGAGCGCACGAGCCTGCCCCGCAGCAGCGGGGACAGCGCCCGCAACCGGTATCTCATCGACCCGCTGACCTACATAAAGATCGAACGCGACGCCGACAAACGCGGATTACAGGTGCTGGGCATCTACCACTCGCACCCCGATGTGGTCGCGCGGCCATCGCAGTTCGATCTCGACCACGCCTGGCCGAATCTTTCTTATCTCATCGTATCGGTCTGCAAAGGCAAGGCGGTCGAGACGAACTCGTGGCGGCTCCGCGACGACCGCTCCGCATTTGATTCAGAGCCGGTCCTGATTCGTTCGGGCGAACACTTCAGCGATTAGTAATTATGCCCAAGATGTCCGGATCTCAAGGAGTGCGCCTCTGGTATCATCACAAGGCGTGGGTGATCACCTTCGCCAACGATGATGCCATTCTGATGAAGGCGGATGACGGATCCATTTGGGCTGGTTACCGCTATGTGTGGGAACAGGATGTCGCGCCTGAAGCAAAACCACTGCTCGAACCCGAGGCGAAGCGTCTTCCAAGGAGTGTCACTGCTCCGGTATGATGTGCTCTGGAACTGCATCCCCGCTTCCGCCGTTGGTGCGCCCCATCAAAGGGACCGACTCTGGATTCTGGCCCACGCCCACGACGGTGCCGGAACGGCCGAACGAGGGCAACATGCGGCTCCTGCGGCGGCTGGTGCTGGCCG
>CAZMKD010000059.1:0-3714 GCA_964566575.1 uncultured Verrucomicrobiota bacterium | reverse complement strand
CAGCGACAAGAAACAACCCAGGCGCCAACAGCGATCATCGTCCGCAGTGGAATGGTCAACCGAAAAAGAAACAGGTGGGCTGGAAAAGCCAGTGCCGGGAACTTTTGTCTTGATCGGAACCTTTAATGGGCGACTCGGCTTCGACGCCAACGTGCCGGCAGGTCAGTGAGCCGAGTGCAGCCCTAGCTGCGCGAGACGCCGCAATGTTGTTCTTGCGGCAACCGTGTTCTTGGTAGGGCGTGCTGGCCTAGCACGCCGCATCTGGTTGATCGGCATCATGGATTGCGCTGTACGCCAGCAATGGAAGCAGGCATTGTTGATCATGTTTGGGGCTTGGAAGAAGTGATTGCGCTTTTAGCATAAAAGCACGCTACACGACTGGCCCGGTTCGCATCTAGTGGTGAGTTAGCAAGAACTAGCCAACAATATCAACGCGCCGATCCCTAACACTAGGCCTAGGATTAAAACTACCTTCGTCGTGCGTCCACAACTCGGACAGGATGACGCACTTGCCGGGATTTCTTTACCGCATTTGCATTTCACCGTGGCTTTCAGTCCGAAGGATACCAAGAACGCGGTTGAAAAAAAACCCAATTGAAAGGAAGGATTCAAACTGTACCACTACCGTCTAATTGCGTAGTTTGACACCAGTCGGCACACTTGGTAGACTCTGACAGATGATCACACTGACTGAAAACGCAGCCAAACACATTGGCACGCTGCAGAAGGAACAGAACGCGGCCGGCAAACCGTTGCGAGTGTACGTGGAAGCCGGCGGGTGTTCGGGCATGGAGTACGGCATGGCGTTTGACGAGAAGAAAACCGACGACGCGGTCGTGGCGCAGGACGGCGTCGAAGTCGTCATTGATCCGATGAGCGCAAATTTCCTCAAGGACAGCGTGATTGATTACGTGGACAGCCTGCAAGGCTCGGGATTCAAAATCAACAACCCGAACGTCCATTCCAGTTGCGGTTGCGGCAAGTCGTTCAATTAACAGATTGGGGTGCTCCGCGAGGGGCTGAGAACACACCCACACAACCTGATCCGGGTAATGCCGGCGGAGGGAGACAGATGATCGCACCGAAGAACTTTCCGAAATCTCGCAAACTCTACGTCGCGGGCAAACTCCACCCTGACGTTCGTGTCCCATTTCGCGAGATCGAACTCTCGCCGACCGTAAGCCATACCGGCCGCGTCGAAGTGAACGAACCACTCCGCGTTTACGACACGAGCGGCCCGGCCAACGAAGACTTGAAAGCCGGTCTGCCGAAGTTGCGCGCGCCGTGGGTTCGCGGACGAAAAGGCAAACTCGTCACGCAACTCCAGCTTGCGCGTGCCGGGGAAATCACTCCGGAGATCGAGTTTATTGCCATCCGGGAAGAACTCGAACCGGAGTTTGTCCGCAGCGAAGTTGCCCGTGGCCGTGCGATCATCCCGGCCAACATCAATCACCCTGAATCCGAGCCGATGATTATTGGACGGAACTTCTTGGTTAAGATCAACGCGAACATCGGGAACAGCGCCATCGCCTCCAGCATCGAAGAAGAAGTCGAGAAGATGCGGTGGGCGACCAAGTGGGGCGCGGATACGGTGATGGATTTGTCGACCGGCAAGAACATTCGCGAGACACGCGAGTGGATCATCCGCAACTCTCCGGTACCCATCGGCACCGTGCCGATCTATCAGGCGCTCGAAAAAGTCGGCGGCAAAGCCGAGGAACTCACGTGGGAGGCTTACCGGGACACGCTCATCGAGCAAGCCGAGCAGGGCGTGGACTATTTCACCGTTCATGCCGGCGTGTTGCTCCGGTATATCCCGCTGACGGCCAGACGCATGACCGGTATCGTCAGCCGCGGCGGCGCCATTCTCGCGAAGTGGTGTCTCGCGCATCATCAGGAAAACTTCCTCTACACGCATTGGCACGACATCTGCGAAATCATGGCTGCGTACGACGTGAGCTTCAGCATTGGCGACGGGCTGCGGCCCGGCTCGATTGCCGACGCCAACGACGAAGCGCAATTCGGTGAGTTGTTCACGCAAGGCGAATTGACCACGCGCGCGTGGGCGCACGGCGTGCAAGTGATGAACGAAGGCCCCGGCCATATCCCCATGCATCTCATCAAAGAGAACATGGACAAGCAGCTCGAGTGGTGTCACGAAGCGCCGTTCTACACGCTCGGCCCGCTCACGACCGACATCGCGCCCGGTTACGATCACATTACCAGCGCGATTGGCGCGGCGATGATTGGCTGGTACGGCTGCGCGATGCTCTGCTACGTCACGCCGAAGGAACATCTCGGCCTCCCGAACCGGGACGACGTGAAAGCCGGTGTCATCGCGTACAAGATCGCCGCGCACGCCGCCGATTTGGCGAAAGGCCATCCCGGTGCGAAACGCCGGGACGATGCGTTGAGCAAGGCGCGGTTCGAATTTCGTTGGGAGGACCAGTTCAACCTTGCCCTCGATCCGGAGACGGCGCGCGAATTCCACGATGAGACCTTACCGGCCGAAGGCGCGAAGCTCGCCCACTTCTGTTCGATGTGCGGCCCGAATTTCTGCTCAATGAAGATCACGGAAGACGTTAGGAAATACGCTGCTGAACAGGGGCTCTCTGAAGATGAAGCTGTCCGAAAGGGAATGGAGGAAAAGTCGAAAGAGTTTCTCGATAGGGGTGCCGAAATTTACACGAATGTATGAGCAGGGGATGAAGCCGCGCGCGACTCGAGCTGTCGGGAAACGCGCGAGAAGGTTTTCCGAAGAAAAAAGGCCTGGCAGTAGTATGTTTGAAGCATAGAAAATCGTCTCCGATGAAAAGCGCCCATCCTCGCCGCCACGTGATAAACATGACACTGATGCAGTGCGCAAGGGAGTGCCAGACACCGACGTCTCTGAGCCGACTCGCGCATTCGAGCTACCAAGGTTGGTGTCAACGAACGCCTTGGCGCCCTGTTCAACATAAGGAAGCTTTCACTCTCATAGAATTGCTCGTGGTCATCGCCATCATTGGGATCCTCGCCGGGCTCCTGTTGCCAGCGTTGGCCCGATCCAAGGACAAGGCCAAACAGGTAAGTTGCCTCTCCAACGCCCGGCAACTCGCCATGGCTGTGATGATGTACGTCGAAGATAACAACGATACGTTTCCGCCGTCGGCCGATTACAGTGTTCCCACGAGCCAACCGGAACGCATCTGGACTGCCAAGATATTCCGGTACGTCCAGAACACGGCTGTCTTTAGTTGTCCGAGCGCGCCCAAGAGGGCGTTTCCTGCGAACTGGGCTGAACGCGGAGTCGGCTCGATCGGTTACACGACGGCCACCGCCTACGATCCCACAGGCGTCGAAGGTTTTGCCTCGTTCGCTCATCTCTCCCTGATCAAGAATCCGGCTCTCACGCCCCTGTTTGGCGACACACCCGCTGGCCCCGTAGCGCAAAAGTATCGCGGCTTCACCTTCGATCCCTACAACGGTCAGTCTAACCCAACCGATCCACGCCTGGGGACGCCCTTGATCAGCGATCAGGACTTGGTGCAGGTGCTGTCAAGCTTGTCGGCGTCCGCCCTGAAGCCACTTTACGCGCGCCACGCAGGCACGGTTATTCTCATTTTCGCCGACGGACATGCAAGCGCCTATACAACGGCATCGGTGCTCGCGCAGGCCAACGGCGCCGGCCTCCACTGGCGATTTCGTCAGTAAATGTTCCAAGATATCTGGCGG
>CAZMKD010000058.1:0-37710 GCA_964566575.1 uncultured Verrucomicrobiota bacterium | reverse complement strand
GATCCGAAATAGCCGCTCGTGATCTAGCTCAAAATGCGTATACAACCGAGTTCCCGCCCGCTTGCCTCCCGCCGTATAAGGGGGATCAATGAAGAAGATAACATTCTTCTTTCTCGCATTCGCAGTGAGCACAGCCATGCCATCCCCGCGCTGAAATCCGATTCTGTCCGCCACAAGGGAAAGATTCATCATTCTCTTTGCCAATGTGCGGGCATACCAGCGTGATGAGATTCCTTTGCCTCTCTCTCCGTTTCTGATGAAACGCGACCCTTCGGCCAGAATGCCTCCATGCAAAGTCCGATTCTTGAGTATCGTTTGGAAAGCGATCTCGTTTGTTGATGCCGGCTTCATCTGAAGCTGCGCAATCACGTTCTCGCGTGTTAAATCAAAGCTCAAGATTCTCTTTGCAAGCCATTCGCTATTGCCGTCAACAACCGTCTGCCAAACAGCAGCTATTTGCTCATCCATCTCCACCATCAAAGCACGGTTAACGAGATTCTCGAATACCGCTGTGAGACTGATAATCCCGCCCCCCGCAAACGGTTCGATAATGCACTGTGGCTTCTTGCCCAAACTTTTTACCCACCGCCGAAAATGAGGAACTAACCATGTCTTGCCACCGGGATACCGAAAAGGACTGTGGTGCGACACGGAGGACACATTCACCGGACGGGCAACAGCCGCGCGTTCATCCACGAACTCGGGCAGTAAAAAAGTTTGCGTCATGCCTTCACTTGCTAAACGGGCTATCGAGCGTTTCCGTTGTTGGAGGATTATCGAGCTTCTCGTCCACTTTTACCTGAAGCTCCTTCAGGAAGTCGCGCATCTCCCCCGGCTCAGACTTCGTAATCTGATTCAGCGCTGTTTCAAACTTAGTATAAACTATCCGATGCTTGACCAACTTCAACTGCTGATCGGAAAGCCGAACACTTCGGCAAGCGGTTGCTTCGGCAAGGGTGTCTTTGACATCCGCTGTCTATTACCAAAGCGGTTTGTTTGAGGCTAGACTATTCCCCTGCTTGGCGAGTTCGGCGAATGCTTACGCGAACACCAAACGGCCTTTGGGCTGCGGAATGGGCCGACCGAGTTCTTTGGCGGTCTCGATCCACAGTTCGATGACGATTTGGACGTTGGCCAACGCCTCTTGGTAGGTCGCGCCATCCGACATGCAGCCAGGAAGCTCCGGTACCTCAGCGAGAAAGGTCTGATCTTCTTCGCTCCAGTATATGACAACCTCGTACTTCGGCATGTTCTGCGTCCTCTGCGTCTCTGCGGTTCATTTAGCCGTTGACGTTTGGATAGCTACCTAAGATTTTGACAAACATTGTGTGTTTCGCCAACTCGGCGAGCGCTTTCTTCACGCGCGCGTCGTCGCAGTGGCCGGTGCAGTCCACGAAGAAGTAATACTCCCACGCCTTCTTCTTGCTCGGGCGCGATTCGATCTTGGTGAGGTTGATCTTGTGCCGCTTGAACGTCGCCAGCGAATCGTGCAACGCGCCGACCCGATCCTGCGCCGCGAACATGATCGACGTCTTGTCGTTGCCGGTGCGCGCGGGATATTTGCGGCCGATGACCAGAAACCGGGTCACGTTCTCGCTGGAATCCTGGATGTTCTCGTCGTAAATCGTGAGCCCATATTTCTCCGCCGCCAACGCGCTGGCCAACGCACCTGCCCCGCCCCCAGCGGGGCCGGCATCGGCTTCCTGACGAACGATCTCCGCCGCGCGCGTGCTGGAGGACACCTCGACCAGCTCAACGTGCGGCATGTTGACCTGCAACCATTGCCGGCATTGGGCGAACACCTGCGCGATCGAATACAGCTTCTTGATCTGGTCGCGCGAACAGGCCGCCATAAGGTTGTGGCGGATCGGCAACAGAATCTGCGCGCAGATTTTGAGTTCGCTGTCCGTGAACATGTCGTACGTGTGCGTGACCGCGCCCTCGGTGGAATTTTCAATCGGCACGACCCCGTAGTCCGCCCGGCCTTTCGCCACATCGGTGAACACGTCCGCGATGCTCGGCATCGGTTCATACCGGACGCTCGCCCCGAATTTGCGCACCGACGCCATGTGCGAATACGTCGCCTCCGGCCCGAGGTACGCGATGATGAGCGGCTTCTCCAGAAACAACGCGCTCGACATCACTTCCCGGTAAATCGCCCGCAACGAATCATTCGTCAGCGGCCCGGTATTCTTTGCGACGATACCGGCGAACACCGCCTCCTCCCGGTCCGGCGCATAAATCTCGCCCCCCGACGCCTTCTTGATCTTCCCGATCTCGAGCACGAGCTTGGTCCGGTCGTTCAACAACCGCACCAACTTCGAGTCGATCTCGTCAATCCTGCTGCGGAGCTGCTGGAGTTTGTCCTTCATCTTGATTTCCGCAGTATGTAGCCGACGCGAGCCAAGCGTCAAGGCTGCCGGTGAAGGCCCGGACGGCAGGACAATAAAATCTTACCGGCATCGCAGCGGAGGCTTGGAGAGGCCATCCCTTCGAAACTCATTTAGCTCTACGAACTACAACGGCTTCACAGGCTCGCCTCATGACATCAGTTAGGTCAATGTCCAAAGCATCAGAAATGCGAAGCATCGTGTCGAGGGTCGGATTTCTCAAGCCTCGCTCGACATAGCTGACCATCTGTTGGGACAGGCCCGCCTTTTGGGCAGTCTCGGTCATGGAAAGACCGCGCTTGCGCCGCTCGTCTCGGAAAATCTCTGAGACTTTGGAAGAGATGATTTCGCGTGTTTTATCCGACCGCACACGCAAGGAATACAAAGGAATGTGATTGACAAGAGACCTAACAATAGTTAGGAATCGCCGCATCAGAGTCGCTTGACTTCGTCGAGCGACTTCATCAGGATGCGCGGGGTAGCCAAGAGGAAGGTTGGAGGCGAAATCGAAAAGGCGAGTTGTAGTTCTTGGCGTTGTCTTCATTGCGTGGCTTTGGGTGTCCGGCCAGAGCCGGGCACAGACGGATGCTTCTTCCTCTGCAATCATCATCTCGAATGGCCTCGTGCAAATCACCGAGCAACTTTGCAGTGATGATGGAGGTCTGTTTTATTTCCCGGACGGACTCGGCTGGCAGGTTTACGGCATCGGCTACTGGCAACCGATGTGGATTGATTTCTCCGAGTACCCACCGCTGCAAAAGTTGAAGTCTGACGCTGCCGGTACCAGTAACCAGTGCGTGCTAGGTGCGACACTCTATGGCGTGCAGCCGCTTCACGTCACGATAACGCTTGATCTTCTCAGCGGGAACTTAGTCCTTAGCCCCGGATGCTCATCCGAGGAACTGGCGAGTGTCTCGCCGTCGAAGGATTACCAAGCCGGGCAATGGCCGGTTGGTTGCCGAGTTGTCGAGCGATTGTGGGAACAGTGGCAGACAATTCAGAAAGACCCGGACTGGCAGGAGTGCTACGGCAAGGATGCAGGACCATTTGCCACGTTCCACTTCCAAGTCGCTGATTTGAGCGACAAGCAGGCGTTTGACGAAAACATACTTGCTGAGGAAATCGCTTGGCAAGGAGCGCAAGCGCAGGCAGAAGCGATGGCTTCACTCCAGCCGAAACTCTCTGCGATGACGGAAAACGAAGGTGACGGCATGATGCTAATGGATAGCATCTCTTGCACGATTACCGACGAGGCGAGTCCTTTTGCGATTCTGAGCATTGAGCAGGATACGAACCGCTGGACCACAGTAACGTGGGAAAGTTGTAGCGATCACGCTTACGGCGTGTTGTCCGTGGATGAACTTGACACGAACACGGCTTGGCTTGGCCGCATCAGCATGTGGGGCGAGGATGGCAGCAGTAGCTGGACAGACACGACAACGTTGAACGTCGATCACCGATTCTACAAGGTCAGGCGGATGCCACTTTTGGAAGGTTTTTCGACGTTCAGTTTCACCATCAATGGCGACGCAGAAATCGCGACCAATGTCGAGGTCGAACTCGATTTGTTCGGATTAGTTGCCGATTACGTGGTGATCTCCGAATCGGTCACAATGGCGAACAATGTCACGAACCAATTTGTCTCGCCGCTCTTCTACACGCTCGCGGACACCAATGACGGGCTGCACACGATTTACATGCAACTTATGAATGCCAACGGCACTTTGGGTCCGGTTTTTGGCCGAACGTTTGAATTGGACACGCATCCACCAACGCTGATAATCAGTTCGCCTAGCAATGGGGTGACAGTCGCCGCGCGGCGTGTCAATATTCAGGGCTTCGCCGCCGATGCCACGACGAACGCGCCGGTGTTGGACGCAAGCCGGCAATTGCGACTGACCGTTAACGACGTTTTCGTGAATGAGCGCGACACAAACGGCAATTGGTGGGCCGGCCCACAAGAGTTGGTCGCCGGCACGAATACGTTCATTGCGGTCGCGACCGACCACGCGGGATTTAGCGTGAGCAATTCCGTTTGGTTCATCTACGATCCTTCTCTGGCCACGAATGTGCCGGCCTTCACCGTCGATGTCATCGACACAATCACCGTGGCCTCGAATACGACGAGCATCGCGGTTTCAGGTTGGATTGATGATGACAACGCGACGATTACAATCGACGTGCTTGATGCCACTGACAACACAATCACCAACGCCACCATCAGCGCCGCCATGCATGGGACGAACTGGTGGGGCGAAGTTCCAGTCCTGCCCGGTAGCAACATTGTCGTCATTACGGCTCAGAATTCCGGCTCGTTACCTGCAACAAACACTTTTACCGCGATTCAAGATGCTAATGTCTGGTTGGAAATTACCAGTCCCGCGGCCGGCACTTCTGTAAATGCCACAAACGTTACGGTGACCGGCTTGGCCAGCGCCAACTTTGACAGTGCGATCACGGTCAACGGCCAAACCGCCTCGACCTCGGTGAGTTCCGAGGGGATCAGTTTCAGCGCCACCATTCCGATCAATAATGTGGACGCCAACATAATCGAAGTGCGGGCAACTGGCAGCGACGGGAGTTCGGCCAGTCAACGACAGATCGTTTACGGCTATGAGATGGTGGCGGGGCAATACTACTTTGAGGAAAAGCAGGGTCACGCCGACCCGAGTTGTTGGTATCTCTACTCGTTCCCAGATTCTCACCCGTGGTTCGACCACCTCATCTGGGATGAGAGGTGGGCGGCTCCGGGGCGTGCTGACCACTCAACCGGCTTTTCGCGAGAGTGGAATGTGTACGGCGGGTTGATTTCTTCGGATGACTATGATGAATCGGGTATCTGGGCAAGCTGGACCAACGGCTGGCCGGCCGCCGCGTATAGTCTGCCGATGTCATGGTTTGGCACGTGGCGTGGAGACGAGTTCACGGTCGGGAAACACGTGAGCGCCAATGACGATGATTTTCGAGATTGCCCGTACCAAGACGGCTGCGGCGGCTATGCGGATCGGGACTGTTGCCTCGACACCAGCGAGCATTACTATGTCTTTGACAGTAACGATGACTCGCAGACGTTCGTCAAACATTGGCCCGTGGACGAAGAACAAACAGTGATTCTCCATTTCCACGGGATGACGTATTGGACGGGTTCGCCGACCGGTGAACCTTCCGACTTCGCCGCGCAAGCGAGCCAAATTACGCTGTGGGGACAGACGGGATTTGTATACGCGGTGACCGCCCCCAATCGGCCCGTGGATGTCGGCTTTCTCGTGAAAATCAAAACCAACACGCGCTACACACTGCGGCGAAGCGACTTCACATATCCCTCGTACACTTTGAGCGGCCTTCGTGTGCCGGCCTACAACTGGTCGAATCCGCAGACTACGTTCTCGTGGGCTGATTCGGGCCACATGCTGGAAGCCGGCAGTCTCGCGAACTGTTATCTCGACATCTGGGGTCGGTCGTTCACGTGCCCGGGAACGAACGTTGCCTTCAAACTGAATGTCACACCGGCAGGGACAAAAGTGAAATGGGAGATTGTGGCCGGCTCGGACACCAGCGGTAACGCCAGCGTCGATGAGAATACCGGCGTCATTCGACCGGGCCCGAATCCCGGTTCGTTTACCGTAAAAGCATCACGGCTTGATGATCCCAACTGCTCCGATACACAGTTGATAACGGTGCTGGAGACGACGCAGTCTTCCGGTCCTTCATACAACAGCACAAATAGAGGTTTCCCGGGAAACAAATTCACGGATGACGAAATCCAGAAGATGAACGATTTTGGTATTGCACTAAATACTGACTACGCGCTCATCGCGGGAAATGCGGCTGTAGCCGCAAAAGCGCGGTTCTGGAGAGGCAACGAAAACGCGGATGGCAATATTGGCAATGCCTTTCAGCACGCGTTTTGGAACTGGATGCAGGCAAAACATTACGGAATTGAACATGCCAAGGCCTTGACGGATGCGCATGAAAACTACGTCGGCAACCGCTGCGAGGATAAGAGCATGGACTTGAGCAACAATAAGATTGGCATCGACTTGTACCAGCATTATTTTGATCCAAAGAGCGGCAAGACTACAATTTCGGATGATGCGGCAGCGGACATTCTCGACAAATTAGCAAGGAGGAAACAACTAACGATACGTTCTGATTTTGAATAGGGAAAAACTATGAAAAGCAAGAATCATCTAACAATCGCTTCATTTCTGGTGTTGGTCTTTGGTTTTTTGGCACAAGGAAGTGCTCAAACAAACATCATGCCAGCGGGCTTTGAAAATGTCACGATTGGCATGAGCAGCAATCAAGTTCAATCCGCACGCACGAACGCCGACTTTACCGTCAAAGGCTCGCTTCCCGTCAGTGACGGGCTTGAGTTTTATCCCCAAGGGACGTTCTTCAATGCGGTAGGATACGACTTTCTTAGCAATAACGTACTTGCACTGATTACGTTTCAACCTCACTTGAACATAGATTCATCCGATCACATGTTCGGATTTTTGAAAGGCGCAACTGCAAAATATGGGGCAGGTTATGAAAAGCGGTTTTATGAACATAGGTTCGGAACCGGGCGGCCCACCTATAAGACTGGCGTTCTTTGGTGGGACAAAACGAATGTTGTAGTCGCCGCCGAGTTTATCTCTCCTGCCGCAGAAGCTGGATACCAACAAGCAGGTGGTGACAAGCCGGTCTCTCGTTATTTACTTTGGATCATCCAGAAGGATGCGCTCAACGTGTCCGGTGGCCTTTCAGAGGAAATCAGGCATAGCCTTCCAGCGGCACAAGACACGACTGGCCTATCTTTCTCGAATTTCCCCGCGTTTCTGGACAGTTACACCGGGCCGGTTTGGCAGTGAATGTTCGTCGAGCATTCGGTCGTGGATGGTTGCCGGCAAGCCTGCCGGTAAGAAATCACCGGTCAAAATACGGGGCGCGAGTTGTAGGCTTGCCGGCAGCGAGGGCAGACGAGCCATTAGAGAGACGACGCAATTCTCCATTTACAACACAACCGCCGGCGCTTCGCGCTAATTTCCTGTTCCTGTTGATGCGGTATTGGAATCTTGGGTTTTCTCCTCGGCCGTCTTCAACGCCGCCGCCTGCAACCGCAGCTCGGCCGCCTTCGGCATGTCGTCGAGGCTATTCAATCCGAAATGTTCGAGAAATTTTACCGTCGTCCCGTACAACAACGGCCTTCCCGGCACGTCGCTCTTGCCGGTGATCGTAATCAAATCGCGTTCGAGCAACGTCTTGATCACGCCGTCCACTTCCACGCCGCGAATCGCCGCAATGTCGGCACGAGAGAGCGGTTGCCGGAGCGCGATGATCGAAAGCGTCTCCAACGAAGGCTGCGAAAGCCGATGCGGTCGCGCCTCATCGAGCAGCTTCTTCAACCAAGGCGCATACTCCGACCGGCTCACCAATCGCCATCCGCCGGCAATTTCAACCAACTGAAAACTCCGCTGCTGCGTGTCGTACTCGACCTTGAGTTCTTCGAGCGCCACGGCAATTGCCGCTTCGCGCACGTTGCGAAAACCTTCAGTCGCACCGGGATTGCCGCCCCCACCCCTCGGCGTCTCGCAAGCTCGGCTCTCCTCGTCCGTCGCCTCCGCGAAAATCTGCCGCAGTTCCCTCGTCGACAGCGGTCGCTCCGCCGCGAACATCACCGACTCGATGATCTTTTTCAGTTCCAGTGTCATGGGTCGTCTGTTCTTTTAACAGACTGGCCGGGCTTGGGAAACCCAAATTAACGAGGCACCGGCTTACTTCACGACAATGTCCGTCAAGACATCCGCGCCGAAGGTGCCGGCGGGAGTCTTGTTGCCGCAGCCTTTGTCAAGACCGAACGGGTTGTGCGGGCAAGCGTCGTTGGCCGGCGTGGTGTCAGCTTCCCCAAGCGCACCGAGATCGACGGTGGCAATCGTCCGGTAATCGGGGTGCGCCGCGGTCTTCGACGACGGGAGCGGATCGTTGACGCAATTGAATGTGCCGGTAAATGCGAGCTTCAGTTTCTTCTTCGGCGCAAGCGTCAGCGGGAACGCCTTCTTCGGAAGCGTCATCGTGGCCGCAAAGCTGGCGCAGTTGCTCAACGACTGAACGCTGACGGTGACCAGCTCCTGTAATGTTGCGAAGTCCGGGATGACTTCGTCGTGGGTGGCGTTGTTCTGGATCGTGACGGCGAACTTGCCGGTCACCGGCGTGCCGCTGAAGTTGATCTTCTTTGGCGCTTTCATTTTCACCACCGCCAGATCGTGCAGTTCGGGCGGCGCTTCGTTGACGGTCAGGGTGTAGGCACGGTTGCCGGTACAATCATTGGCGTCAGTAACGGTGACGGTGAAACCGGACGCGCCGTTCGTCACCGGTGTACCCGACAGCGTACCGGCGTTGGCCAAGGTCAACCCGTCCGGCAATGTCCCGACGGCGACGGCAAACGTGCGGGGTGCCGTGCCATTGGCGGTGATGGTTTGGTTGTACGCCACGCCGACGGTGCCGTCGGGCAAGGTCGCGGGCGACACCGTGATCGTTGGACAGCCGGCGGCGATCCAGACTTTGGTCGCGGTGCCGGTCGCGCCGCCGGCAATCGCGCGGAGAGTGTCGGTGCCGACACTGGTGCCGGTGTACGTGAATGTGCCCAGCCCGCTGGCGCTGGTCGTGGCGGTGCCGGTCTGGCCGGCATTGGCGCCGAAGACATTGAAATTCACCAGCAGACCGGATTTGGCGACGCCGTTGGAGGTGACGGTCGCAACGACGGTGTGCGCGGTGTTGACGGTGTTGCTCGCGAGGGTCGGCGACAAGACGCAACTGATGGTCGCGGAGGAATTGGTTGTGATTGTGAGCTTGAACACGGTGCCCACAGCATTTGTCCCGCTGCCGCCCACTTGCGTCGTCCCGTAGAATGCGCCATCGCTGCCTTGCAGCAGCGGGGCCACCGGGTAGGCCCCGACCCCGATGGCGCCGCCGAACGAGACCAGCCGGGTCAGGACGCCGTTGGTGGTGATTTGGAACGCGGTGCCGAACGCGAACTGCCCGCCGCGCGAGCACGTGCCGTAGAAATTGCCATCGCTCCCCTGCACCAACCCGGCGAGCGGGAGTTTTCCCTCGGGGCTGGCAAACGTGTGCAGATTCGTGAAGACGCCGTCGGGGGAAATTCTGAACACGGTGCCGCAGCCGTTGGCGCAATTCAACGCCCCCAAGGGGCTGCCGGAGGTCGTGCCGTAGAAGTTGCCATCGTCGCCCAACACCAACTCGCCCAGCGGTTCCTGCCCGTCGCTCCGGTCGAACGAATGCAGCCTCGTCAGGACGCCGTTCGGCGTGATCATGATCACGCTCCCACACCCAAAGCTGCAATTCGTGCTCGTCCCGCCGCCCTGGGTCGTGCCGTACAAATTGCCGTTGGTGCCAAAGACCAGCCCGGCTTTCCCCCCACCAAGCATGACGTTCAACTCCGTACACACGCCGTTCGTGGTGATCCGGTACATCGTGAAATAGGTTGTCCCATAGAAATTGCCGTCGCTGCCCTCGAGCAATACGGACTCGGGACCGACGCCACAGCCGCTGTCGATAGCAGAGGAGTGAATCGTCGTCAGTACGCCGCTCGCCGTGATTCGGAACACGGTGCCGCCGCCGCCGGGACCGGGCACCCCGCCGGCGAAGGTCGTGCCGTATAAGTTGCCGTCGCTGCCCTGCACCAGCGCGCCGCGTGGTGCTTCCCCATCGAAGTTGGTGAACGAATGGAGCGACGTAAACGCGCCGCTCGGACTGATCTCGAACACGGTGCCACACCCGTCGATGCAATTCGCGCTCGTCCCGCCGTTCACAGTCGTGCCGTAGAAATTGCCATTGGTGCCGCGCACAAGCCCGGCCTCTGGCGCACTTCCGTCCACGCCAGTGAAGGTGTGCAACGTCGTCAGCGTGGCCGCGGCCATCAAGTTCCCCGCCGCCGCCAACCAGAGTCCGAAAACCAGGATTCGTTTCATAACCAACTCCTTCGGTTTAGCGCTTATCGATCACATCGGTGAAGACATCGCTACCGGGCGGTTTGCCGCCGCAACCGATGTCCGTGCCAAACGGCGCATGCGGGCAATCGTCGTTGGCCGGCACGCTGTCCGAGCCGCCGAGCACGGCATGGCTCACGTGCGCGGTGGTCCGGTAATCGTTGTGCGCCGCGGTCTTCGACGTGGCGAGCGGATCGTTGACGCAGTTGAACGTGCCGGTAAACGCGAGGTTCAACTTCTTCTTCGGCGCCAGCGTGAGCGGAAACGCTTTCTTAGGCAGCGTCATCGTGGCAGCAAAGTCCGGGCAACTGTTGCTCAGCGATTGCACGCTCACAGTGACCAGATTGGTCAACGTCGCGAAGTCCGGGATGACTTCGTCGTGCGCGCCGTTGTTCTGGATGCCGACGCTAAACTTGCCGATCACCGGTGTGCCGCTGAACTTGATTTTCTTCGGCGCCTTGAGTTTCACGACGGCGAGGTCGTGCAATTCGGGGGGCGCGTCGTTGATGGCCAGGGTGTACGCGCGGTTGCCGGTGCAATCGTTGGCGTCGGTGGCGGTGACGGTGAAACCGGACGCGCCCATCGTGCCTGGCGTACCGGAGAGCGTGCCGGCACTGGAAAGAACCAGTCCTGCCGGCAGCGTGCCGTTGGTGAGAGCGAACGTGCGCGGAGCCTGGCCGCCGGTGGCGGTGATGGTTTGATTGTAGGCGGCGCCCACCGTTCCATCGGGCAAAGTCGTGGGCGAAACGGTGATGGTCGGGCAACTGACGGTGACCCAAACCTTCGTGGCGGTGCCGGTCGCGACGCCGGCAATCGCGCGGATCGTGTCGGCGCCGGGCGTGGCACTGCCGGTGTAGGTGAAACTGCCTTGACCGGACACGCTGGTGGTCGCCGTGCCGGTCTGGCCGACGTTGACGCCGGTCACACTGAAGTTGACGAGCACGCCGACAGCGGCGGTGCCGTTGGAGGTGACGGTGGCGGTGACGGTGTGCGCGGTGCTGACGTTGTTGGTGGCCAGCAACGGGGTTAGCACGCAGGTCAGTGTGGCGGGCGGCGCGAAGGGACAGGTATTAATGAGAACGGAGAGGGTGTCGACAGCTTTGTTGGCGGCAACGAGGTCAATGGTGCCGTTGCCGTCGAGGTCGGCGGCGCAGAGGGATTCCGGCGAGAGTTGGACGCCGAAGCGGACTTTGTTTTCAAACGAGCCATCCCCTTTGCCGAGGAGCACCAAGACTTCGCCGACGAGAAGGTCGGTCATGGCCACGTCGGGTTTGCCGTCGCCGTTGAAGTCGCCGGTCAGCATGCCCCACAGGAAGTAGGCGGGGACGGCGTAGTGGAGCGGGGGCTGGAACGTGCCGTTGCCGTTGCCGAGCCGGACGGTGAGGTTGCCGGCGTCGTTCTGGTAGGGGTTGTAGCAGGTGGGACACGACGGGTAGTGAATGGCCACGAGATCGAGTTTGCCGTCGGTGTTGAAGTCGGCGATGGCGACGGAGATGATGTTGGAACTGACCATGGGGAAGTTGTTGTTGACGCCAAAACCGCCGGCACCGTTGCCGAGAATGACACAGACGATGTTGGAACCGGTCTTGGAGTAGACGAGGTCGAGTTTGTTGTCGTTGTTGAAATCGCCGGTCACGAGGATGTCGCCGCTAATCATGACCGGGGCAGTCGCGGTATTGATGCTGTTGGTTTGGAACCCGCCGCTGCCATTGCCCGGGAAGACGGAGATGCCGAACAGAGTGCCGACGGCGAAGTCCGGATTCGTGTCGCCGTTGAAATCACCGGCCACCGCGTTCCAACTGCCGCCGATGAGCGCCGCGCCGCGGATGGCAAAGTTGGTTTGGAACGCGCCGTTGCCGAGGCCGAGCCGGAACGAGACTTGATTGGTGATGGAGTGGGCAACGATGAGATCGAGTTTGTTGTCCTTGTTGTAGTCCGCGACGGCGATGGCCTGCGGATTGCGGCCGGTGGTGTAATTGATATTGGTGCCGAAGGTGCCGTCGCCATTATTGAGCAGGACCGAAACGTTGTTGGAGAAATTGTTGGCGACCACGAGATCGCGGAAGCCGTCGCCATCGAAGTCGCCGGCTTGCGGGTGCAGCGGGCCGTCAACCGTGCGGTAGGCGGGGGCGATGTGGAAGGTGCCGTCCCCGTTGCCCAGCATGACCGAAACGCCATTCGCACCGCTCCCGCTCGCCGTCACGAGGTCGGGGATGCCGTCGCCGTTGATGTCGCCGGTCCTGACCAAGCTTGGGATGGCGTGACCGCCAAGCGGATAGTTGCTGGCGGGTTGAAACGTGCCGTTGCCGTTGCCCAGCAAGATGGCGATGACGTTGGCGGAGGAGGTCACGGCGATGTCGGGGGTGAGGTCGCCGTTGAAATCGGCGACCGCGACGAAGGTGCCATTGGTGCTGATGGCGTAATTGACGTTGGTCTGAAACGTCCCGTCGCCGCGATTGAGGCACACACCGACAAAGTTGCTGAGACAGCCGCCGGCGAGATCAGGGAAGGTGTCGCCATTGAAATCACCCGCCGCCAGTGAGACCAAGCTGACGCTGACGACGGAATTGGTCGTTTGAAACGTCCCATTGGTCGAGCCTAACGTCGTGGCAATCCGCGGCTCGAACGTGAACTGATCGAAACTCTGACTGGCGATGTCGGTCGTCCCGTCGCCATCAAAATCGCCCGTGACACCGGCCCCGTTACCGCCGAAGACGACGACGGGTTGGAACGTGCCATTTCCGTTTCCTAATGCCAACCTGCCGCCGGCAACGAAATCGAGATCCCCGTCGGCGTTGAAGTCAGCGACAAACAATCGGGCGCTGGCGTTCGAGACGTTGACACTGACGGGCGGCTGGAACGTGCCGTTCCCATTGTTGATGAACACCGAAACGAGAGGGCTGCCGGCGAAGCTGACGACCAAGTCGGGGCGCTGGTCACCGGTGAAGTCGCCGCCCGCCACAGAACTTGGCGACAAGCTGGTGAAGTAATTGACGTTGGTCAAGAATGTCCCATCGCCGTAGCCCAGCAACACCGACAGGCTGTTGGTAATCGGCGGCGTGCAAAATGCGCAGCCATCGTTAATCGTGACCACGTCGGCATTGGTGTCCCCGTTGAGATCGGTGACCAGCACTCCCAGCACCAAGCCGCCCCCATTGACCAAACTGCCCACGCCGGAAATCCGTGCCCCCGCAAACTCCGGCTTGAGGCAACTGTCGGCCAAGGCCGTCGTGCCGGCAAGGATTGCCGCGGCGAAGAAGGTTGGAAACCAAAAGACTGTTTTCATTGTCAGATCCCTTTCTCAAATTGAACGCCCTTGCGACGCCAGCCCTTCGCTCCTCCAAGACCCGATTATCAGAGCAGCGCCTACAAGGCAATGCGTTTCTAGCTCAGCGGTCGATTCGAGTCAGGGTCACGTCACTTTGATTACGTGAATCTCTCCGAACGCGGTTTCCTGCCGGACCTTCAACCGTTTCAAGCGAATCAGTTCCAGCAACGCTAGAAACGTCACGACGATCTCGGTGCGCGACTGGGCTTGCGCAAACAGATCGCCGAAAATCAGTTCGCTCCGGTCGCGCAGAGTATAGAGGATTTCCTCGATTTTGTTGCTGACCGTGTATTTTTCCTCGATGATTTCACTGAAGCCATCGCGGGCACTCGCTTTCCGGAGCACGTCGCTGAACGCCTTGATTAGGTCGAAGATGCTGACTTCCGCCAGCGGCAGGTCCTTCGCATCAATCTCGACCCCGGTATCGCCGGCCCGCACGAAGATGTTGGACTGTTCTTCCTCGCGTTTGCCGAGCTGCAGCGCGGCGTCTTTGAATTTCTTGTACTCGACGAGTTGCCGGATCAACTCCCAGCGCGGGTCTTCGCCTTCCTCGGCTTCGGAGTCAGTGATTTGTTGGTCGACCGGCAAGAGCATGCGGCTCTTGATGTACATGAGCGTCGCCGCCATCACGAGAAACTCACCGGCGACTTCGAGGTTGAGCAGCTTCATCAACGTCAGGTATTCCATGTACTGATTCGTGATGCGCTCGATGGGAATGTCATAGATATCGACCTCTTCCTTCTTGATGAGATAGAGCAACAAATCCAGCGGCCCTTCAAAGACCTCCAGCTTGACCTTGTAATCAGATTCCATGCAACAGATGGCTAGGCCGGTTCAATCAACGCTTCCAAGGCTTGAAGAATCACGAGGGCGGCATCAGCCCGGTTGTGGCTGCTTGGCACAACCTCGATTCGCAGTCGCACTTTCTCAATTTCCTGACGGATAAACGCCGGATCTCGCTGGTCTTGAAAAATCTTGAAGAAACTCAGCCAATGTTCCGCCCGGATCCCGGCAAGCAACTCGGCTTTAGCGCGACCCAGATACTCGTCCATCAAACCCGTGCGGGCGAAGCGACCGAAGTTGCCGCCCTTGTCGGCAACCGGTTCGTCGGCGATTGGATCGCTCTTTTGAGGGTAAGGGCTAACGCCGGTCGGCTGTCTGATGGAGGAATCGCCTTTCGCCTCGCGAAGATGTTGCCAGTGATAATTCCGATACTCAGCCGCGTAGCGGGCTGACTCGATGTACGGAGGGAAAATCATCGGTGAACCGGAAATGACGTTCGTGAGTGCCCACGGCACAACAACAATCAAGTCTTGCGGGGCACAGGCTGAAGGCGTGACATGGAAGCGAAAACTTGGTTCGGCTTCTTTGGCGAGCAGATACCAACCCTTCAGTTCAATCCCAAGCAATACATCTTCAGCGCTGCTTGGACTCTCGCTCGCTCGGCGGAACAACACATCGGGAAATGTTTGTGCCTGTCTCACAAAAGCAAACTGCCGGTACGAATTCTCCGGATCCCAAATCGACCGCATTAGATTCAGTGTATTGACGACCTGATTCTCAATCGTTGCCCCCAAGGCTGAGTTCAATGTGAAAATATCAATGGCCGAAATGCCTTCGATATTTGTCTGCGAGCGAAAATGCAGTGGGAGACTCAATAGCGACTCGCGTACTCGCCGGTATAGCCCATAATGCGGCGAGCGTTCATCCATCTTTGGTCGCTTTGGTGTAGCCGTCCGTGATTTAGAAGACGTCATAGTTCTCCAATCGTCGTATAGCAATTTGAAAGAAACGGGCGACACATTCAGCCGCAAATGCGCGGCGTTTTAGACGATGAGCAGCCAATGTCGCCGAACACAGTCCGCCGAATGGCTCCCAAACCACGTCGCCTTCGTCGGAACTAGCCTTCAAGCAGAGATCCAAGAGCTTCAGCGGTTTTTGGTTCATGTGGATACACTGATTTTGATCTTTTAGCCGCTCGATACCCCGTACCGCAGGCTCGCGCCACACATTCGTGACGCCTGTAACGCAGGTAAACTTGGCACGCATCCGTGACCATTCCTCGCCAGTTAGCGGTCGCTTGCCGTCCATCGAAAAATACGGACGCCCCGCCGGTTTGCCATGAGCATTGGCATAGCGGGCAAGCAAATCAAACGCGTCCGGTGGAGGAAAATACCAAAGATGATCACCGGTGAAATACTTCCGTGTCGCGGCGTTCTTGACGCCACAAGCTTGGTTTGTCTTCCACAACGGCAACCCCGCGCGAATCCACTCATGCCGCAGCCACTCCTGCATAGTCATCCGCATACCCTGCGCACTGAAGTAGGTCCGCTTGACATACTGCACACAGACCTCGGTGACGACGGGAAACTTTCGGAGTGTTTTACTGTTCGCATTCCCCGCGATGTGTGCCAACCCTTTGTCCCAAACATGACAGTTGCGATACTCCCAGCCCGCCGCCATAAGCAACGGATGCACAGTGGCCCAACCCAACTCGCTATTCCAGAACCAGAGTGTTGTGGAAGGCAACGCACAACGGGACCAAGCTTCGATATGTGGGCTGTACCATCGTTCCAGTCCAGCGCAGGTTCGTGGATCGCCCGGAAAACTACCCAGACCATAAGCTCCATCCGAGATGATGATCGTGGGTGCCTCCCATTGTGAATACAAATCGAGAACATCGCCGTAGTAGATGGCACAATTTTCCCGCCGGTAGACGTTACCCCCCCGGTGAGATTGACGAATATCAGAGCCAACAGCCGCGACGCTCATTGCCTCACTGTGAACTGGCACCGTTGATTTTGAATCCTCACGCACCACCGCAGTATGCCGCTTACGAGGATGATAGACAATCTTACGAGGTTTGTTCATAAATCACCTAAGCCCGACTACTTCCCGGACACGCTTCATCGTCGCATCGGCCACCGCGTTCGCACGCGCCGCCCCGTCGCGCAACACCTGCTCGACGTAATCGCGATTTTTTGCCAACTCTTCGCGCTTCTGTCGGTACGGCGCGAAATGATCCGTCAACCTCGCCAGCAACTCTTTCTTCAATTCACCGTAACCGTAACCGCCGGCGGCAAGCTTCGTCTCCTGTTCGCGACCTTTGTCCGGAGCGACCAGTTTCAGCAATTGCAGCGGAATGTTCTTGTCCAAGTCCTTCTTTGGAGCTTCGACGGGTTGTGAGTCCGTGACAATTCCCATCACCTTTTTTTTTGCCGAATCACCGAAGATCTCGATGGTGTTGCCGTAGCTCTTCGACATTTTGCGTCCGTCCGTGCCCGGTAACGTCGCGACTTCCTCGCGGATCACCGGCTCCGGTATCACGAACACTTCGCCGAATTGCCGGTTGAACGCGCCGGCAATGTCGCGCGTCATCTCGATGTGTTGCTTCTGATCTTTGCCGACCGGCACACGTTCGCCTTGCACAATCAAAATGTCCGCCGCCATCAAGATCGGGTACGTGAACAGGCCGGCATTCGGCTTCATGCCTTGCGCGATCTTGTCCTTGTAGCTGTGCGCGTTCTCCAGCATCGGCACCGGCGTGACGCTCGACAGAATCCAAGTCAACTCCGTCACCTGCGGCACATCGGATTGCCGGTAGAAGACCGTCTTGGCCGGGTCGAGTCCGCACGCGAGAAAATCAAGCGCGACATCGACGACATTCGCGCGGAGTTCGTTCGGGTCGGAGACGGAAGTCAGGGAATGATAGTCGGCGATGAAATAGAATGCTTCGCCCTTCTGCGCCAATTCCAGCGCGGGGCGCATCATGCCGAAGTAATTGCCGATGTGGAGTTTTCCACTCGGCTGGATGCCCGACAAAATCCTCATGAAGCCGTCAAAATAGTGAAGCCGGCAGCACCTTGCGAGGAAATAATCTATGGCGAAGTGAGAGTCAGCACGAGCGCCGACGATTCGTTTGTGGGCCGGGAATCGGCACGGACTTCAATCACGCCTCCCGCTTCGGCACCGGGACGAGCCCCTTCACCGCGAAACGGCATCGCGCCCGCATCGTGGGACGGGGTGAGCATGCGCGCTTCCACCTTCGCACCGTTCAATGTCGCGCTGACCAGCTTCTTCTCTTTCGGAAGATGCGCGCGAAACACCCACGTACGCGTCTTCAATCGCCCGGCGAACTCGCCCTGCAACTTGCCAGCCACGAGGTTGACGGAGTTCGTGACAACAGTCAGCGTCACCAGAGTTCGGCCAGATGCACCCTGCTGATACTTTGGGGTGATCCCGTCGTCTTCGTAAAGGGTGCGTTCGGTCTGCGTCGTCCCGGACGACGGAATGAAGGCGTCCACCACGACGGTGTCCCATGGCCGTTCGCCGGTAAACTGCATTTCAGTTGTCGAGAGAACCACGCCGCCCGCGCGCACAAACATTGGCGTATGCCGTAATGGCGACGACACAGTGACGGTCTTCGGCCCGGTCAACCTCGCTTCCGTCCATGCATCCGACCACTCACCGGGAGGAATCCACACTTGCCGGGACGGAACAGTGGTCGTCTGCGATGGAAGACGCCATCCGACGATGCAGGTGGCCGTCCAATCATGATCAAAGTATTCCATGCGAAGTTCGTAACTCTTGCCCTTCTCCAAGTTCACCTTCGCCTCGTACGCCGTAACGGGTTGTTTGATCCACTTGTCGAGAACGAGTTTGCCGTCAAGCCACAAACGCACGCCATCATCCATTCGGACCTGCAGCGTGTATTCGCCGGTTTCAGGAGCCGGGCCGAGTTTTCCTGCCCAGCGCGTGGAGAAAAAATCCTCCGGCAGTTTCGGATCGGGCGCGTCGCGCTCCCACCGGAAGTTGATTTGGGCGTCAGTGCGCGAGATGACTGGCGCGCCGTTCAGTTCCATGCCTTTGAAGTATTCGCCGCTCAGGCCGGGTTTACAGTTGGGAGTCTCCAGGAACTCTGTCGGAATCGGCGTCGCCGCCTTCGGGCTGGCGGTGACCGGCGCGACGAGAATGTCGTCGCCGAGCAGGTATTGCTGATTGTCCGCTGCCTCAGCAAACTCCGGCCAATACAGATCGCCACGACGCAACAGCGGTGTGCCGTCGTCATACGCGCGCCGGGCCGCCGCGTAAATCGTCGGCATCAGCCGGTAGCGCAGGCGCGTGTAGTCGGTGACAATCTTTTCGGCTTCCTCGCCGAACGCCCACGGATCGCGCGTCTCGCCGCGGGTGCAATGCAGGCGCGTCACCGGCGAGAGCGCGCCGTACTGGAAAAAACGGGCGTATAGTTCAGCGTCCGGCTTGCCGAAATGCCCGGTCAAATCCTCGCTGAGATACGGCTGCAAAGAAATCACACCGTAGTCCACCGCGTTGGCGATGCCTTTCTTCAACGATTCCCACTCCGCGCTCGTGTCGCCGGTCCACCAAATTGGGTAGCGATGTGCTGCGGGATGCGCCGGGTAGTTGCGCCGGCCATTATCAATGCCCTGTACGTTGGACATGATGAGCGGACGCTGGCCGGGACGGAATCGCTCCGTCATGTCGTGGTACAACCGCATCCCCCAGACTTCCCCGCGGATGCCAGGCGCTGGCTCGTTCAAGTGCGTGTGCCAGTTGCGGTCGAACCACCACACGTCCGCGCCAATCTTCAAGAGGCTCGTCAGTCCATCGTACCGGTATTGCAGCTCTTTCGGATCGAGCGCCGGCGCTTGCGGTTCGGGATGATCGTTGAACATCACGCGCACGCCGCGCGCGTGGGCCTGCCGCAGAAATCCCTCCATGTCTGGGAACAAGTTCGTGTTCACGCCGTACCCGTGCGACGCGCCGACGCGCCAGTCGGTGTCCACCACAAACACGTCGAGCGGAATGCACTTCCGCCGGTAAGTGTCGATGACCTCCAACGCGTCCGGATCGCTGTACGGATGATACCGGCTGTGCATCAAGCCGAAGGTGTACAGCGGCGGCAACGTGACCGGCCCGGTCAGCTTCAGAAAATCTCTTCGCAACTGCTCGTAGCCGCCCTTGCCGGGAATGAACACGTAGATGTCCGGCGCATCGTTGTTCGACATCCCAACCCGAATGCGTCCCTGCGCCGGGCGTGGCGCCCCAGGATGGCGGCACGATGCGCGCGCTGTCGGCGACTGCGAAGACCTCCGGCACCGGCAAGGGCGACGGCAAGAATGCCGGCGGTGGCAGCTTTCCCTCAAACGAATACAGCACGGCGCCGCTGGGCGATTCGATACGTGTTCCGGCAAGCTCTCTTCCGCCATTTGGCACACGAACGACGTAGCGACCGGTGGCCACCAGAGTCGCGCCATCGCGTTCAACGACCTTGCATGGCTCACCGAACCACGCGCGATCCACGACAGTGAAAGTTACGCGATCCTCAAAGCCGCGTGGCCCTTTCTCTTCGATGCGCACCAGCGTCGGCGACAACGTCTGCACGCGCACCTTGCCTATCACCGCTTCCGATTTGGCCCACGCCGGCGTCCATGAGAAGACACCGGCAATCGCCAGACGGAATAGCCACTTTCTCATCGCAATGCTCGTTTCACGTTCCAATTCGCGCGTATGAGTCGCCGCCGTGCTTCATCCTCGCTGCACCCGCGCAGTGACGCCACAATCCGGCAGACGCGGGCGCGGAGTTTTTCGTTCGTCGGCTTCACGTCGACCATCAGGTTACTCACAACCTTGCCCAAGCGAATCATCGATATCGTCGTGAGCATGTTGAGCACAAGCTTGGTCGCCGTGCCAGCTTTGAGGCGCGTCGAGCCGGTGATGACTTCGGCACCGGTTGCGAAGAACAGTGGAGCGTGGAGAGGCCTGCCCCGCTCCGAGCGGCGTGAGCGTGGAGCGGAAAAGCAAAGGAGAAAGGTTCTCGCGCCGTGACATTTCGCTTCGTCGAGCGCGCCGACCACAAACGGTGTCGAGCCGCTGGCGGCAATGCCGACGACGACGTCTTTGCCGGTCACGCCGCGATGCCGGATGGCTTCGGCGCCGGCTTGTGGATCGTCTTCCGCGGCTTCGACGGCGCGGTGCAATGCCGGTGCGCCGCCGGCAATGATGGCTTGCACCATGTCGGGGTCGGTCGAGAACGTCGGCGGACATTCGCTGGCGTCGAGCACGCCAAGGCGGCCACTCGTGCCGGCGCCGACGTAGAAGAGACGACCGCCACGCTTGAACGACGCGACGATGGCATGGATGCAGCGCTCGATGGCGCGCTTGTTACGACGGAGAGTCGGGATGACGCGGGCTTCTTCGGCGAGCATGGTGTCGATGAGTTGGGAGATGGAGCGACGGTCGAGGTCGAGGGTGCGTGGGTTACGCAATTCGGTTTGTGGGAGCGCCCTTCCGGGCGCGACCGGTCGGGCCAAGAATGGCCCTCCCACAAAACCGGCCAGTCGCAACGCGCCGTTGGCCGTGTCGTGTTGCAACACGGTGACCTTCGCGCCGGGGAGAATCGTGCGGACGCGATTGCTCACGAGGATTGCGAGTTTGCGGTGGTTCTTCAGGACACCGCCGGCAAGGGCGACATGCGGCGTTTCCAAGCCGAGCTTGCCGGCGACGGCGTGGCAGTCTTGCGCGAGGAAAGACGCGGACTGTAGCATCAGGCCGGCATCGTCGTCGATGAACTCGTCGGCCAAGCTCGCGATCTCGTCCTTGCCGGCTTGCTGAATCCAATCGATAAGCTGCTCGGGATTATTCAAGCACAAGCGACGGAGGATGCGCGAGGGAGCGCGACCGCGGCGGTCGTATTCGCGGATGACGGCGCGCAGGCCAGTCAGGGCGATCCAGTAGCCGCTGCCGTGGTCGCCAAGCAAATGTCCCCAACCGCCGGCGCGGGCAGTTTCACCGGCAAGGTTGCGGCCGATGACGACGGAGCCGGTGCCACTGAGCACGAGGATGCCGGGCTTCTTCAAACCAAACGCCGCGACGAGGCCGGAGTCGAGGTCGTTGCCGATGAAGACTTCAGCTTTCGGCCAGGCGCGACGGGCGAGCTGCCGGAGTCGCTGCAGGTCGGTTGCAGTGCGGCAGCCGGCCAGACAGATGGCGGCACGCGTCGGCTTGAACTGGCGGAGGACGGCGAGGATTTGCCGGTCGGAGGCGAGCTTGAGGTTAAGCGGGCCGAAGGTGCGACGTTGGCCGGTGTTGAGAAGCGCGATGGTCTTGGTGCCGCCGCCTTCAATGCCGAGGATCATGCCCGGCAAGATAACAGGGCTAGGCCGGCAGCGGCAAGTAGAGGCTGAAGGTCGTGCCTTGGCCGACGGTGCTTTGAACTTCGACGGCACCGTCATAGCTGCCGACCAGTTCGGTCACGATGGCGAGGCCAAGGCCGTTGCCGGTGTCCTTGGTGGTGAAGAACGGCTCGAAGATGTGGGCGAGGTTCTCTGAGGAAACGCCGCAACCGGTGTCGCGGACGGAAATGCGGGCGTGCGGTCGGGCTGCGTCGAATTTTTCCGCCCGGAAGCCACAGGCAACATTGACGGACTCGACGCGTTCCGCGGCCAGTGTCAACGTGCCTTTGCCGTCCATCGCGTGAAGCGCGTTGATGCCCAGATTGATGAGCACCTGCAGAAATTCCGCGGCGTGCACTTCGACGGCCAGCCCGGGATCGCCAGGTCTGACGACGATCTCGGTGGAAACGTTGGAAGGGTGCGCCTTCACGAGGGCGGCGGCGTCTTCGATGAGCCTGTTGACTGAGAGGCGCTCATTGAGTCGCTGTTTGGTGCGGGCGAATGTGAGAAAGCGCTGGGCGATGTCCTTGCACCGCTCCACCTCGCGTTGGATCGTCGTGAGGCGCAACTGCACGCCTTGGGCGGCATCGGGGTCGAGATTGCTGACTTCGGCCAGATCGCGCCCGAGCAAATAGGCATACCCGGCGATGATCGAGAGCGGATTGTTGATCTCGTGGACGACGCCCGCGGACAACACGCTCGCCGTGACCGCGCGGCTGCTCGCAGCCAGGCTGTGGGTGAGTTCCTCGTTGACCTTGTGCAGCGTCTTCAACGTTTCCTCGGCGGCCAGCTTGCGTTGCCGTCGCGCCATGCATTTCTCTATCAAATCGCGCACGTTAAACACATCGAACGGCTTGTTTAGATAATCGGCGGCGCCGTAGCGGACCGCGGCGCGCGCCGTTTCGATGGTCTCGTAGCCGGTCAGCATGACGCACTCGATGTGGGGATCGAGTTCCTTGAGCGTGCGTAGGACATCCACGCCTGAGATGTCCGGCATCTTGATGTCGAGAATGGCGGTGTCAACCGGATGCGTTCTCGCGTACTCGACGCCGTCGCGGCCGCAAGTGGCGACGGCGCAGTTATACCGGTCTTTGAACACAATCCGCAGTGACTCGCGCGGACCGGCTTCATCGTCGACGATGAGCAGCGTGGGTTTGGTGGGCGGCTTGGGCAATGGATCGTTGGCAATCATGGTGGTCAGAACTTGTAGGTGCTGGTGATCATCAGCGCATGACCGTCGCTTTTCCATTTCCCATCGAAATCACCGGCGCCGTCGAAGTTGGCGTCGGCGGAGTTGCGGACCGTGCGATCTTCGGACAGGCTGTATTGATACGTGACGTCGATGTTGATGTGGCGGCCGGTCGCAAATCCGAGGCCGAGACTGAAGACGTGCCGGTGACTGTCCGGCAACGTCGGAGAGAACGTGCTGTTGGGAACGGAATTTTGCGAGAAGATGTAGCCGCCGCGCAACGTCCAGTGCTCATCGAGTTTGTACTGCGCGCCGCCTTCGAGATACCAACTGCTCTCCCAGTTAAACGGGACGCTCGACCCGGGAGAGGTCGCGAAAGCACCGTTCGGCGAGTGGAGACGGACGGCGTTCAACGTGTCCCAATCCGTCCACTCGGCGTCGACTTCGAGCTTGAGTTTCTGGTTCGGCCGGAACGCGTAGCCGATCGCCGCGGATTGCGGAAAGATTATTTCCGCCGTGGCGGGGCTCCGGCCGTACAACCCGGTGGCGTCTTTGCGAACCACAATGTCGCCGTGATAATCGATCACAAACGGACTGCGGTAGACGACACCGATGCTGTGTTGCTCGTTGATTGTCCACAGTAAGCCGGCGGTCGCGCCGAATGCCTGACCGTCGCCGTCGAAGCGAAACTTGCCGTCGGGCGTCCCGGGCGGGAAGAACGGCGGCGGAAACAGAACGAGCCGGTTCAACTCAGTGGTGGAGTCGTAGAAGCTGAAGCCGGCGCCGAGGGAAAAGTGGTCATTGAATTTGTAGGCGGCCGCCAGCTCATAGTTAAACACTCGCAACGAGGTCTTGGTGAGTTGATACCGGAAACTGGAGCGATTGCCCCAATCTACTGCGTTGCCGAACGGGATGTTGATTCCCAGCCCAAACCGCCACCGCTCCAACCCGAAATCGGTGGCGAGGTAGGTGTGACCGGTGAACGCGGGGTCGTTGAGTTCTTCGTGGGCCTTCGCACCATTGAATTTGATGTTGCGAAAGATGATGAGGCCCCCGCTGCTGATTTCCGTCCCCGAAAGCTGCGTCAGCCCGCCGGGGTTGTAGTAGATCGCTGACGGCGCGTCGGCTTGAGCGACAAACGCCTCGCCTTGCCCGGTTGCCCGCGCATCCTGATCGGGATTGCGGAATCCGAGCCCGTAGCTGGTGGTAACAGCCAACAGACACAGGGCACTGGCAACGGCTCGAATGGATGTTCTCATGCTTGTTTTCCTCGATGCGTCGGCATCGACTCACAATGAGCAACACCAGTGCCACGGCGCCGGCCTCGTGAATGCCGGTGCCGCGTTCAAAGATGGCCGCGGCTACTGGCCAATTTCGGGCGGTGTCTCGACTTCCTCGTCCGCAAAGTCACCAACCTCCGGCCCCCACGGCTTGATCCCGAGCTTGTCCATCTTGTAGCGGAGCATCCGCCGCGTGATGTTCAAGCTGCGCGCGGCCTCGGTGATGACGCCGTCCGACCGTTTCAACGCCTCGTCAATGGCGCGCCGCTCGAGATTCTCAGTCAGCTTCGGCAAGTCCAGCCGGCCGTCGCTGAATTCCAACTTATCCCCGAGATCGGCACGCTGCGGGGGCGGTGCCGCAGCAACGGCGGCCAGGTGCGTGGTGACCACAGCCGCGGTTGCGGCTTCGGCTTGCGAAATGACGAACGGCAGATTATCGACGCTGATCCGGTTGTCATCGCACGTGACCAGCAATCGCTCGACGGCGTGCTCGAGTTCGCGGACGTTGCCGGGCCACGGGTAATTGACCAGCACATCCATTGCCTGCGGCGTGAACTGCGGCCCGGACCGGTTGAGGTCCTTGGCGAAGCGCTCGACAAAGTGCATGATGAGTTGCGGGATATCCTCGCGCCGCTCGCGCAGCGACGGCAACACGATCGGCACAACGTTGATCCGGTAGAACAGGTCCTCCCGGAACGTGCCACGTTTGACTTCCTGCTCGAGGTTGCGGTTGGATGCGCAAACGAGTCGGACATTGATGCTGATCGTTTCCTGCCCGCCCACCCGGCGAATCTCGCGCTCCTGAATCGCGCGGAGCAGTTTACTCTGCGTGCCGTGCGGCATTTCGCCGATCTCGTCAAGGAACAACGTCCCGCCCGTGGCGGCTTCAAACATACCGACGCGACGTTGCACCGCGCCGGTAAACGAGCCCTTTTCGTGGCCAAACAACTCGCTTTCCAGCAGTTCGCTCGGGATAGCGGCGCAGTGGACGGGGATAAATGGACCGTCCTTGCGCCGGCTGCTGTAATGCAGGGCGCGCGCAACCAGTTCCTTGCCGGTGCCAGTCTCGCCCGCGATGAGCACCGTCGTTTCGGTGTCCATGAGGCGCTGGATCAATGAATAGACTTTCTGCATCGCCGCCCCGGTGCCGACAATGTTGTCAAACTTGTACCCCTCCTGCAGCTCGGTGCGCAGACGACCGACCTCCACCCGCAGCGAGCGCTCGCGCAGGACGCGCTCGACGACAAGGCGAATCTCATCCACGTCGAACGGCTTGTTGAGGTAGTCGGACGCGCCGATCTTCATCGCTTCGACGGCGGGCTTGGCGTCGGTGATGGCGGTGATCATGACCACCGGCGTGCCGGGAGCGATTTGCAACACCTGAGTGAGCACGTCCAGCCCACTGATGTCCGGCATCTTCATGTCCAGCAACACCACGTCGAACGGGCCGTCCGAGCGCACCGCCTCCACGGCGGTCGAGCCATTTTCCTTTAGCGTCAAATCGTAACGGTCCTTCAAAATAAACCGTAGCGCCTCCCGCGGGCTTTCCTCGTCATCCACAATCAGAATTCTAGCCTTGGCCATCTCCGTCTCCTCCTTGTTTATCTTTCATTACTGTTTTGCGCCTAGGAGCGTTCCCCGTGCTCCTTCCCAAGCGATTTGGGCAAACGACTGGGCGCGTCCCCTTCCCCATGATCTTCTTCCAGACCTGCCTGTTGCGCGAGTTGCTGCAGCAACGCATCTTCGGGATGCGGCTGCGCCTTGACCGGCAACACCATCGTCAGGGTTGTGCCCCGCCCCAACAAACTGTCAATCTCCAGCCGTCCGCCGTGTCGTTCGACGATCTTCTTCACAATCGTCAGCCCCAACCCCACGCCGACGTTGCGGGTCGTGACGAACGGATCGGTCACGCGCGGGAGATTCTCCAGCGCGATGCCTTCCCCGGTATCCTGAAACTCGATTTTCACCGCGCCGCCCGCCGGCAATTGCCCGTCCGCCAAGTCCGTGGGCAGCGCATCTCCAGTGTTGAGGTTGAGCCGTCCACCCGATGGCAGCGCCTGCAGCGCATTGCGCAACACGTGTTCGAAGGCCTGCATCAGCCGCAGTTTGTCGCCTTCGAGCCGAGCGAGCTTGTGCGCGAAATTCTTCTTCATCGTAACCACCGGCACTGCCGCCGTGGCGTCCGGCGCTTTTTCGCCAACGCCGACAACTTGGGCCAACTGCTTCCGGGCAAACTCTCCGCTGACGTTCTTCAAGCACGATTCCAGCAACTCGGTCAACACCACCTCGTCATACACCAACGCCAGTGGATGTGAGAAAAACGTAAGGTTGTTAACAAGCACGTCCACGCGGTTGACTTCGTTGGCGACAACGCTGCTGAACTGCTCGCGAAATTCCTTCTCGGTGTAGCGCTCGGGCAGCAACTGGGCGAAAATCTTGATCGCGGAGAGCGCGTTGCGCAACTCGTGCGACAGACGGAACGACAGCCGCGTGAAAAACTCCCGGTCGTCCATCTCCTGCCGGTGGGCCAACTCGATCTTTTCTTGCGTCAGATCTTCGACCAGCGCGACCACAACAGCCAAGCTTGTATCCGCCAACTCGAACCGAGTGACGCGCACCCGCAACGGCCGGCTGCTCCGCGGCAGGATCACTTCCTGTTCCACATTCGCGTTCTCGCCGTGCAACGCGGCAAAGACCACGTCGGAAACACGGCCATGTATGCGTCCCAATTCCCGGCCGATCAACGGTTCGACGCCGAGCTCGAGTAACGCGCGCAGCCGGTCGTTCACGGCCAGGATCTGCTCGTCTTGATCGACCACCAGCACACCGCTCTGGACGTTCGCCAGCACCTCGCTCATGAGCCGTTGGTGGGCGGCGACGCGCTCGGCTAGTCGCAGGGTGTGCAGCGCTTGAGAAATTTGCGAAGAAAGCTGGTACACCAACTCGAGTTCATCGTTGCTCAGCGGCTCGCCGGTAATCTTCCCGCTGAATGTGAGAACGCCAAGCAACTGATCGTCGTCGATCATCGGCACAGCCACTTCCGAACCGAGCAGTTCGAACTCGCGTTCGATGCGCGCGTCACCGGTCGGCTGGCTGCGGCGCAGGATGCGCACCTCGCGGGCCAGACGGCCACCGATGCCGCTGTCCAGCGTCAACCGGAAATGCTCGACAATCGTCTGCGGCACGCCATAGCTGCACGCGACGGTGAGTTGGTCGCCCGGTTCCATCGACTCGCCGGTAAACAGACCGCCGCGAATCTGCCGGGTAAAGATGGCGAGTTTGCCCACACCGACGAGTTCTCCCACGAGCCGTAGAAACTCAGCGAGCAACTCGGACTCGGCGTGGCGCTGGCCGATCAGCCGGGACAGACTCTTGATCGCGTCGCGATACCGGTATGAATCCAGCGGCGTTGCAGGAACACGAACCGGCTCGGCCGCTGGCCGCCGATCCTCGTCGTGCCGGCTCAGACGCGCTTTGGTCTCGTGCAATTCGAGGAAAGTTGTCAGGGATTGCCGGAGTTGCTCGGGCGCGTCGGTGTCTGAGACCACAAGCCACTGCACCGGCAGCGTGTATTGGGTTCGCTGGGCGGCGGACAGCCGGATAATCACCGGCACTTGCCCATTGTCGACGGTTGCGATGAGCGACTCGACAGGCCAGCGGGTCATCTGGCCGAGTGCAACGGCGTCCACCACCACCGCGTCCGCCAGTCGCAGCCAGACGGCGAATAACTTGTCGAACTTCTCGCGCGACGGCTCAGTCGGCGGCGCGACCGGCATCCATTTGGTCTGCCCGCCGAGCAAATCGACGAAAAGTCGTTGTGTGTCGGTGGAATCCGTGAGTAGGAGCGCTGTTCTCATGCGTCACCGTCCTCGGTGTGGCCGTTTGCGTAACGGCGTAGGATGACCGCGGTGTTGCGTCCGCCAAAGCTGAACGAGTTGCTGGCGGCAATATCCACACGATGCCGTCGGGCCGTGTTTGGTACGTAATCGAGATCACAGTCCGGGTCGGAGTACTCGTAGTTGATTGTTGGCGGGAGGATGTTGTCGCGAATGGCCAGACAGCAGGCGGCCATTTCCGCCGAGCCGCACGCGCCCTGCATGTGGCCGACCGTGGACTTGATGGAACTAACCGGCAAATTGTACGCATGCTCGCCGAACACGCGTTTGACGACGAGTGTCTCAGCCTTGTCACCGAGCGGCGTGGATGTGCCGTGGGCGTTGAGGTAGTCCACTTGCTCAGGCCGCACGCCAGCCTTTACGAGCGCCAGGTCGAGCGCCCGTGCAGCTTGTTCGCCGCTCGGATCGGGATGACACATGTGATGCGCGTCACAGGTCGATCCCCAGCCGGTCAGTTCGGCATAAATGCGCGCGCCCCGGCGTTTGGCGTGTTCGAGTTCTTCCAGAATGAGAATGCAACCGCCCTCGCCCATCACGAAGCCATCCCGACGGCGGTCGAACGGACGCGAGGCGCGTTGCGGTTCGTCGTTGCGATCGGACAACGCGTAGCTGACGCCGAACGCCGCGATGATAATCGGGTGAATCGGCGCGTCCGCGCCGCCGGCAAACATTACTTCCGCCTCGCCGCGAATGATCATCTCGGCGGCATGGACACACGCCGAGGTTGAGCAATCGCACCCGGTCGAGACCGTGAGACTCGGCGCCTTCAGTCCGAGGTGCAACGAAACCTGACCGCCCGCGGCACCGGTAAAGATTGCAATGCCCATGTAGGGGCTGATGGCCTCGATGCCCTTCTCCTTGTACACGTCGTACTCCTGCGCACCGAACTGCAAGCCGGCATAGGCCGTGCCCATCGCGACGCCGATTCGGTGGCGATCTTCGTGCTCGAGGTCCAGTCCTGAGTCCTGCAATGCGATGTAGGACGATGCCAAGGCGAACTGCGCAAACCGGTCCATGCGCTTGGCATCTTTGCGGCCCAGCCATTCATGCGCGTGAAAGTCTTTAACCTCGGCAGCGATCTTCCAATGGCAGACAGAGTTTTCCAGAATCGGCGAGCGATCGATGCCGGAGACCCCGGCACAGACATTTTTCCAGAACGTCTCGACCCCAACCCCGACGGGGCTGACGATTCCGATGCCAGTCACGACGACCCGGCGTTGATTATTGCACACCATCCTTGTACTGGTGGATGGGGAACAAAAACGTACAAGCAACGAGCAGTGACATACAACCGCTCGTCTTCAGCCGGAGTTCCCCACTCCGCGGGCATGATAGCTAACGCTTCCTGTAAGTAAAGTACTTAGTTTGCAGTTGCACACTTTTGTGCAACCGGCTAGCTCACAGGGAGGTTGATCTGGAAGGTCGTGCCTTTACCTTCGACACTGGAGACGGTGATGATGCCGCCGTGGTCGCGGGCAATCTTCTGCGAAATCGACAAGCCGAGACCGGTACCGTCGTGCTTGGTGGTAAAGAACGGGTCGAAGACCCGATTGCGGATGGCCTGCGGAATACCGGGCCCGTTGTCGGCGACTTCGATGACCGCATACTTCTCGTTGCCGTTCGGGCCGGGCGAGCCGTTCATGGTGCGCACGCCGGTCGCCACGCGGATCTTGCCGTGCTCTGGAAGGGCGTCCACGGCGTTGTTGATGAGATTGACCAGCACTTGGAGGATTTGCTGTTTGTCCACGCGCAAGGTTGGCTGTTCGTGATACTGCTTGGTCAGCTCGATGCGCTTGTTCTTCAGGCGCGTCGTCGTCAACACCACCGCCTCCTCGACCAACTCGCTGGCCAGATGGTCGGCGATCGTGACCTGCGACGGCCGCGCAAAGGCCAGCATGCTCTCAACGACCTTGGTAATCCGGTCGACGTCCTTGAGCACGAGCTTGCTGAATTCGTGGGTGAATTCGGTATCGTCCATCTTGTCCGGCAACAGTTGCGCGAACGTCCGGATCGACGCGAGCGGGTTGCGAATCTCGTGGGCGACGCCTGCCGCAATCGTGCCGAGTTCGATGAGTTTGTTCTTGCGCAGAATCTGATCTTCCATCCGCCGGTATTTTAATGCCAGCGCCACTTCTGTCGCCAGCGAGTCGAGAACTTTGAGGTCGCTGACGAAGAACATCTCGCCGCTCGCCTTCGATCCGAGACCGATCACGCCGGCCACTTGGCCTTCCAGGATCATCGGCAGGCAGGCGACGATCTTCAGCCGCTCGAGTTCGGCGTCGAGCAAAGCCACGGTAGCCGCCGGCTCGGTGCGCACGACTTCGTCGCGAATGAGCGCGTCTTTGTGGTCGCGCAACCAGCCGACGATGGCGGAGTTGTCGTTAAGGATCAAGCCCTCGGTCGTCTCGTCAGTGGGCAAGCCGCTTTCCGCCTGTAGTCGGTAAATACCGGATAGCGGGTCTTGCAGCAGGATCAGCGCGCGTGACAATTGCATCTGTGAGTGCACCGTCGTCGCCGCCCGTTGAAACAACTCGTCGAGATTGGCCAAATGGCCGAGTTCCTTCACGAGCCCGGCCAGCGCGTCTTGATAACCATACCGGCGCATGAATAGCCGCTCCTGCATCATCCGCTCTACGCGTGGCAAAAATCGCGGCAACCCGATCAGCAGCACCGCGCCGATTACGCCGGACAGCACCACGCTGAATAAAATCTGGCGCGGGTTCATGAACGACGGCGCGACCACCCGCATCGTGCCCACCGCCAGCAACGCGATGCCCACGACGACACAGAGCGTCACCGAGTACAGCAACGCCCGCGCGATGACGACGTTAAAGTCTGCGAGGCGGGATTTGCTCATCACGTACGCGAGGAACGACAGATTCACGGGCAACACCAACAGCCCAAACGGCGGCACGTCCCACCCGTATTCCAGTGGCACCATGATCACCGTCGTCGTCAGAAACACGATGAACCACGCGACAATGAAATACACAAGCTGTGTGCGCTTGTAGCCGCCCACCCGATGCGCGTTCACTGCGAGCACAGCCGCGCCGAACAACTGCCACAACGCAATGTGCACCCCGACCACCGGATACAACGCACGGTTGTAATGTACGTAATGCACCATGTTCGGCGGATGCGCCAACCCGACAATGACGTGTCCGCTCCACAGCAACGCCAGCAATAGCCCGGCCGCGCCGTATGCCGTGACGATCCACGGTGCATACCGGCGTTGGCCGTCAGTCAACGCGCACATGCTGTGAAACAACATCGGGTTGATCAGCAATGAAGCCGACAACGTCACCCGCGCCCACGCCAGTGCCTCGGGCGTCGCGTGCGGCTGAAAGTATTGTGCAAACCCAAACAACCACACCGCCGATCCGCCCATTGTCGCGCCCATCAACGGCCCGACCGCTTGAAACCGATTGCGCCAAAACACCGCCGCGGCCACGCACACGCACACCACGGCATTGATCAGGCACAAGTAATGATAAAACGCCGTCATGCCGGTCCACCCCGCCCACAGCGGGGCCACAGCGCGCCGACCTCACGTTGATACGCCCGGTACGGCTCGCCAAATTTCAACACCAACGCCTGCTCCTCCACCCGCAACCGCCACACCAACAACGGCACATACGTCGCCGCCGCAAACACCATCGTCCACCACGCATTCACCGTCAGCGGAATCGACAATACCTCCAGCGTGATGGCCAGATACGCTGGATGCCGGACAAACCGATAGAGACCGTCCCGTATGAATTGATGTTCCGTGCGAATCTCGATTTGCAAACTCCAGAATTTACCCAGCGTCCGAATCGCCACATTGCGCACCACCAACGACGCCCCGTACAACACCAGCCCGACCACCGTCGCCAGCCACACTAGCGTTTGGCGTACGAACAGAAATTCGACCAATGCTCCGGCCATTATTGTCGTGTGGAGGATGAAAAAGGCGAGAAACGACCAGCGCATCTGCTGCTGGCCGGGCAGTGTCCCCCGCCGTTTGAACGTCTCCAGCAATCGCTGCAGACCTACAACGGCGAGGAATGCCACCACAAAACCTGTGGCGCCACTCATCAACTCCAGACCTCCTTGTCCTCCTTTACGGGCCCGGATGATACACGAGTTTGCCCTTGCAACAAAGCTCAAAATACGCGTTGATGCCGGCGATGCGATTTCGCGATCAAGTGGTGCTCATCACCGGTGCTTCCTCCGGCATTGGTCGCGCACTGGCCGGCGAATTTGCCCGGCAAGGCGCGCGCGTCGCCCTCGTCGCCCGCAATGCCACACGACTCCACACCGTCGCGAAATCGTTGCCGGGCGAGCACTGGGTGCTGCCGGCCGACGTGACGAAACCGGACGAAGTCGCGCGCGCAGTGGCGACCGTCGGTCGTGTCGATGTGCTCGTCAACAATGCCGGCATTGGGTATTGCGCGACCGTTGCCGATACACCGCTCGAAGATTATCGTGCCGTGTTCGAGACAAATTTCTTCGGCACGTTTCACTTCCTGCAAGCGGTCGTTCCCGGCATGATTCAACGCCGCTCGGGCCTCCTGATCCAAATCTCGTCGCTCAACGGCTTCTGCTCTGTTCCGCTGGGCAGCGCGTACTGCGCGAGCAAGTTCGCGCTCGAAGGAATGTCGCAGAGTGTCCGGATCGAGCTGCACAAGCACAAGGTCCGCATGCTCATCGTCCGCCCGGGTGTGACGGACACCGAGTTCTTCGATCACGCGAAGCACTTCCGGCAGATGAACCCGTTTCCCATGCGCCACTTAATGCCGGCCGAGCTCGCCGCAGCAAAGATTGTTAGCGCCGCCGCCCGCGGCAAGCGCGAACTCGTACTCACAGCCGAGGGCAAGGTGTTGTGGTGGCTGAAGAAGCTCTCGCCAGCTTTGGTCGACCGCATTTTGCTGCGCTACATCAAACCGCGCCCGAGCACTGCATGAGCAAGTTCGTGCGATGGCTGCCGGCGCTGCTCTGGGCGACGATGATTTTTCTATTATCATCGATGTCCTGGCCCCCGTCGCCGGGACCGCAGTTTCGATTCAAAGACAAAGTCGGCCACTGTTTGATCTACGCTGGGCTGGGTTGCCTCGTGGCCCGCTCGGCGCGCGGGGCGCACAACCTGTCATTGCCGAAAACGGTCACGTTGGCTATCTTGATTACCTCGGCCTACGGCGTGTCGGACGAGTTTCACCAACAATTCGTCCCCCATCGCGCGTGCGAGCTGTCTGATTGGGTGGCCGATACGCTGGGAGGAATCGCCGGGGCCGCTGCGTTCTACGCGTATGAAACCGCAAAAGCGAATCGCCGAGTTGCGTGAGCAGATCCGCCGGCACGACCACCTCTACTACGTCGAGGCGCGTTCTGAAATCTCAGATTTCAAATACGATCAGCTTTACCGGGAGCTCCAAACACTCGAAGAACAATTCCCCGACCTCGTCACGCCGGACTCCCCCACCCAACGCGTCGCCGGCGAGCCGCTGAAAGAATTCAAGAATATCCGCCACGCCGTACCGATGCTCTCCCTCGAAAAGACCGACACACTCGACGGCCTGAAGAAGTTCGACGCTGACATCCGCAAACAGCTACCGGGCGAGACCATCGAATACGTCCTCGAACCGAAGATCGACGGCGTCTCCATCAGCGTCCGGTACAAGAACGGCCAACTCGCGCTCGGCGCGACGCGCGGCGACGGCACAACCGGCGACGACATCACCATAAACATCAAAACGATCAAGGCCATCCCCCTCACGCTCCACGCTCCACGCTCCACGCTCCCACGTCTGCTGGAGGTTCGCGGCGAAGCGTATATGCCGGTCGCCGAATTCGAGAAGTTCAACGAGAAACTCCGCGAAGCCGGTGAGAAGACAATCCCCAATCCCCGCAACGCCACCGCCGGCACACTCAAGCAACTCGACCCGCGTATCGTCGCCCAACGCCCCGTCAGCGCCGTCTTCTACGCCGTCGCCGAGCCTTCGTTCGCCACGCACGCCGAAGCCTTGGAGACATTGAAGAAGCTCGGCCTTCCGACGCCGAATTTCTGGTGGAAGTGCAAGAGCATGGATGAAGTAATCGCGCGCTACGAGAAGGACGTGGTTGCCGGCGGCGACGAATCGAAAGATCTCCGCACCAAAGTCCCTTACGAACTCGACGGCATCGTCGTCAAAGTCAACAGTCTCGACCAGCAACGTCGCATCCCGGCCAAAGCCCGCGCGCCCGGTTACGCCATCGTCTTCAAGCCCGAACACTGGATCAAACCGGCCGAAACCAAGTTGCTCGGCATCACCGTCCAAGTCGGCCGCACCGGCGTGCTCACTCCGGTCGCCGAACTAGAGCCGGTCTTCGTCCAAGGCTCGACCGTCTCCCGTGCTACGCTGCACAATGCGGACGAGATTAAGAAGAAGAAGATTCTCATCGGTGACACCGTCATCATCCGCAAAGCGGGTATGGTGATTCCTGAAGTGGTTAGTGTTGTGTTCGAGAAGCGCACCGGCAAAGAGAGGAAATTCAAAATGCCGAAGAAGTGTCCGGCTTGCGGCGGACCGGTATCTCGCGATCCCGAATTCGTCGCGTGGCGCTGCGAAAACATCTCCTGCCCGGCCCAACTCAAGCGCACCGTCGAACATTTCGCCATGCGCGGCGCGATGGACATCGAAGGCCTTGGCGAAATGCTCGTCAACCAACTCGTCGAGTCCGGCCTCGTGAAAAATGTCGCCGACCTCTACGCGTTGACAGTCGAACAGCTTGCCGGCCTCGAACGGATGGCGGAAAAGAGCGCGACCAATGTCATCAACGCCGTCGCCGCCAGCAAAGACCGGGAACTCTGGCGTTTGTTGCACGGCCTCGGCATCACACACGTCGGCGAAGAAGCCGCCCGCAAACTCGCCACCCATTTCGGCGATCTCGACAAGCTTGCCGGCGCGTCCGTCGAGGAGTTGCAGCAATGCGAAGACATCGGCCCGGTCATGGCTCAAAGCATCCACGATTTCTTCCGCAACCCACGCAACCTAGAAGTGATCACGAAACTCAAGCGCGCCGGTCTGAAGCCGCAATGTAGGAGCGCCCTTCCGGGCGCGACCGGCCCATTCGCAGGCAAGACCGTCGTGGTCACCGGCACGCTGAGCAAATTCTCACGCGCCGAAGCGCAGAACGCGCTCCGCAAAGCCGGCGCGAACGTCACCGACAGCGTTAGCAAGAAGACCGACTACCTCATCGTCGGCGAAGACGCCGGCTCGAAACTCGGCAAGGCGCAGAAGCTCGGAGTAAAGACGCTCAACGAGCAGGAATTCTTGAGGTTGCTAGGTCGCTAGGTCTCAAGGAAACGATCTCTTGCCGGAAGTCACCTTGTATTGGAGCTACTTCTTCCTGAAGTCTGCCATCTTCTTCGGCTGCGACCTCTTGCCAGCAAGCACTTCATCTACAAGCTTCTTGGCTGCTTGAGAAATCTTATCGTCCGGTTTCATCTCGAGCGACTTCTTCACGGCTCGGAGAGCCTTCTCATTTTTTCCTGCTACAAGGTACGCGAGCGCGAGGTTCGCATATAAGCCGGCATCGTCTGGCGATATGGTGATCGCTAATTTGTTGGCTCCAATTGCCTCGTCTGCCAAGCCCAATTCCAAACACGAAGCTGAGTATTCCCGAGCTACATCTGGGTTCTTGGTCTGAATACCAAACGCGGTTTTGAATGCCGTATTTGCAGCCTCGTGATCTCCAAGCGCCTGATACGCCTTGCCCATCGTCCAAAATGCAGCCCAATTCTGAGGGTTGTATTCTGTGACGGCCTTCATGCACGCGATCCCTTCCATCAGTTCCTTGCGAGCTGTCGCCGTAATCTTTGGCTCTCTTCCCAACAATTGGATATGAGGCGAGACCAGATTCGATCCTTTTGTATAGATCGCGTTGTGCTCAGAATCGTTAGTGACCTTCAGTAATCCCGTTGGAGCGGCAGAACCAATCCCGATAAGCGCAAGAAATTTGGCTAGCATAACCAGATACCGGTGCATCATTAGAGGCTAACGTTCGACTGGCCTATATGCTTACAGTTTATCTGGCGACTCCAGCGAAAGCAAAGCTTGAAAAGCGGGCGGGGGTCGCGGCAGAGTGTGGGCGATGCAAGCTTCGTCACTGGACGGTGCAATCCAATCCATCAACGCGGCGATGACGCCGGCGGTGTTGTTCACGGCGAGCGCGTTGCTAAGCCACGAATCGAACACGGATAATTCGAGTGCATTCGTGTCCATTCGTGGCTAAATAGATTCCAATGTCTGACTGGCGATTGACCCCGCAAAACTCCGCGCTCGTGGTCGTGGACGTGCAGGAGAAGCTCTTGAACATCATGCCGCGCCGGGCGGAGTTGATTGCCGGAGTGCTAAGATTGAGCGGTTCAGCACGCGTGTTGAAGATACCGGTCGTCGTCACCGCGCAATATGTGAAGGGACTCGGGCCGGTCTGCGCCGAGATTCTCGAAGCCGCGCCCGGTGTCGCGGTCATTGAGAAGTTGGCTTTCTCGTGCTGCGGGTCGGACGACTTCGTGCGGGCTGTGAAGAATCTCGGCCGGCAACGTTTGATCGTCTGCGGCATCGAGGCACACGTCTGCGTCCAGCAAACGGTGATCGACTTGATGAAGGATTACTTCGTCTACGTGCCGGCCGACGCCATCTGTTCGCGGCACCGCCACGACCACAAAGTCGCCGTCGAACGGCTGCGCGATTGTGGCGCGGTGATTACGACGGTCGAATCCGTCGTGTTTGAGTTACTCCGCGAAGCCGGCACGGAGCAGTTCAAGCAAATCCTGCCGCTGTTCAAGTGACGAGCCTCGCTCGTCATCCTGAGCCTGTCGAAGGATCTCTGCTATTTTTGGTCGGGCGATAGAAACGGAATCGAAGCCCGTTCCATCTTCAGTGATGATGAACCGGGCCGCGGCAGCCGCAACCGCCGGGACGATTGCAGGCCGGCTGCGGTTCATTGCCGGCGCTCTGCGAGGCGAACACCGAAAGTTTCTTGCTCAACTTCTTCGAGCCACAATGCGGGCAGGCGGCGGCGCCTTCCCAGTTCACGGAACGCACGAGCAGTTCAAAATCTTTCTCACATTTATCGCAGACAAATTCGTAGAGTGGCATGAACGGAGTTTACCTGATTACGGATTACTGTCGAGCAGCTCTTGCATAGCCCGGCTGGGAGGCAGCGTGGGCGCCGCGACTTGCTTGAACTTGGTGGCCGTGACCCTCTGGTGCAGCGGCAAGCCGAGAATGCGTGCGGTATACTCGGCGGTGATGCCGATTTGCTTGTTCTTGTATTGAGTGTCGAGTTTGCGACCGACCACCTTCTGCGCGTAGCTGAGTACGTCGGTGTCCTTGTAAACGATGTCGATGTTGCCGGTCGGCAGGTCGATGTCAAGTTTCTTGGCGTCCGCCGCCAAATCTTTCTTCACGGATTCCATCG
>CAZMKD010000057.1:0-51764 GCA_964566575.1 uncultured Verrucomicrobiota bacterium | reverse complement strand
AGCCGTCCGGCAATTGAGGAAAAACGCCTCTTGCCGAAGAAAGTCGTGGATGCGTGAACTGTGCGGAGACTCGAAGTACGGGCTCAACCACGTTTGCCTGCGATTGACGGAACTGCTCGGATATCAGCGGTTATGGCCGGGCAAGGCCGCGCCACATCAGCGCAGATACCAGCCACCAGCGTCGAAGCCAGCGTGGACGGCAAGAGATATGAAGTGCTACGTTGCGATGAATTGGTCGGTGGCGTGTGGACGGCGGTGGCCGATGTGACTGCGGGTGGCGCCAAGACGCAAGTCCCAGATCCCGGCGGCGCAACGTAGGCCCAGCGGTTCTACCGTGTGAAATTGCTGCCGTAGAACCGATCTCGTGAGTCAAAGGGATTGACAGCGCCGCGAGACAGCGCGTATCCTACTTGTAGCACCCTGGAGGGTTACGCTCATGGCTGACGAGAAACCGCAACAAAATGCCCCAGAGGAAGAGTCCAAGAAGGACACCGTTCGCATCAATTTGCCGCCCGGCTTGACGGGACGGCCAAGCACGTCGATCGGCGGGACGCCGCCGGCAGCGAAGGTCAAACCCCCGACGCCGACCGGTCCCCCCGCGGACGAGGACGAGTCGAAGAAGTCGACCGCCATGATGGGCACCCCCGTCACGACGCCCAAGCCGAAGAAAGACACCTCCCGCGTTCAAGTCTCCGCTGCGAAGCCGGCGGTGCCGGAAATGCCGAGACCGACCGTGAAGCTAAAGCGTGAAGAGGCCGCGCCGGTGCCCGCAGCCGTAGCGGTGTCGGCACCCGTCGTCGCAGCGGCCAGGGCGGCGACATCCAGCGGTAGCGATGTCGGATTATCTCTCGCGGCGATGGTGTTGTCGCTGGCGGTATTGGGTTATCTGGCCGTCGTGGCAATGGGATAATCTTGCGCGAATCATTTTGACCCGCCGGCGCATCTTAGATTCAAACGAAACGGAGACTCACAATGGCAAGCGCAAATGTTATCACAATCTCAGGGAGCAATTTCGATCAGGAAGTTAGCCAGTCGGCCACGCCGGTGCTGGTAGATTTTTGGGCTGAATGGTGCGGACCATGCAAAATGATCGCACCCATGCTCGATGAAGTCGCCGACGAAAAAATCGGCAAGCTCAAGGTCGTAAAAGTCAACGTCGAGGAGGACGGCAATCAGGAGTTGGCCGGCAAGTTCGGCATCCGCGCGATTCCGACGCTGATTCTTTTCAAGGGCGGGCAAGTCAAGGAGACCATCGTCGGCGCGCCCGGTAAGAAGGACCTCGAAAAGAAACTCGCGCCGCACTTAAGCTAAGGCTTTGGCCTGCGTGGCGAGTAGTTGCTTGATGCCTTTTTCGGCGAACTTGAGCATCGCGCTCATTTCCTTCTTCGTGAAGGTGGATTCTTCACCGGTGCCTTGCACTTCCACCATCTGTCCGGCATCGGTCATCACCACGTTCATGTCCACGGCCGCTGTGGAATCCTCAGCGTAATTCAAATCCAGCAGCACCGCGCCGTCCACCATTCCCACGCTCACCGCCGCAACGGCGTGCTGGACCGGATTATCCGACAACTTCTTATCCGCCACCAACTGCTGCATCGCCAGCATCATCGCAACATACGAGCCGGTAATTGCCGCCGTCCGCGTCCCGCCATCGGCTTCGAGAACATCGCAATCCATCCAGACCGAACGTCCACCCAGTTTCTCCAGATCCGTCACCGCTCGCAATGCGCGCCCGATGAGCCGCTGGATTTCCTGTGTCCGGCCGTCGATCTTTCCCCGCGTGGCGTCGCGCACCTTTCGCGGGGAAGTCGAATACGGCAGCATCGAATACTCCGCCGTAATCCACCCGCCCGCGACCCCCTGCTCCTTCATCCAACGCGGCACCCCTTCTTCCACTGACGCGGCGCAAATCACGCGCGTGTTACCCATCTCAATCAACACCGAGCCTGCCGGCCGTGCGACGTAGTGGGGGTGGAGTTTCACGGGACGAAGTTGATCCGGGCGGCGACCGTCGGAGCGTTTCATGACGCGTAGGATGAGTCATTTGGCGTGCTTTTGCAAATAAGCTTTCACCGTACGCCGGTCGAGGTTCGTGCGGCGGGCAACCTCCTCAATCGTGCCGTGCCGTTCGTACAGCAATGTGCAATAGCCGGCCAGCAACGCATCCGCGTCGAGCTTGCCGGCTTGAATACCGGCCGCGAGACCCGACGCAAGATCCGGCGCCACCGCGCGATGGTCACCGGCATACTGCTGCGTCAACAAAACACGCCGCACCGCCTGTTCCAGTTCGCGCACGTTACCGGGCCACGCGTACGACGCATCGAACTTCCCGCGCACGTGCGCGACGATGTCCGGCTCGCTCTTGTCGGTCAGACGTTTCACAATCAGTGCGATCAAGTCGTCCAACTCCGCCGGTTCCTCCGCGATGCGTTGCCGCAGCGGCGGAACGACGATCACGTCGGGCAAGGAGCGCAGGCAACGCCTCGGCGCAAGTAAAGTCGGCCGTGTTGAGTCGCGCGACAGGCTGGAGCGAGGTGTTCGCGGGAAGCTTTGTTGTCCGCGACCGCGCGATTTGCTTGTCAGGCGGCGTGAATCGCGCATAATGGCCGACATCTAGGCGCGCCCGTAGCTCAATTGGATAGAGCGTTGGCCTCCGGAGCCAAAGGTTGTGGGTTCAACTCCCGCCGGGCGTACCAGCCTTCGTTCAGAGCGCAGCGAAGAGCGAAGGCTGCCGCGCCGTAACGCGAATGCGCGAAGGCGGGCTACACATCGTTTTCCGCAACGCTCTGAGCTACGGCTCGGCACGCCATGAATGACCAACAACAATTCTACTACGTCTACATTCTCGAAAGTGTCTCATCCCCCGGCCATTTCTACACTGGGTTCACGAAAGACTTGACACTGCGCTTGAGGGATCACAACGCGGATCATAGTCCGCACACCACCAAGTTTGGTCCGTGGCGATTGAAGACCTACATCGGATTCAGCGACCGCGAACAAGCGCTCGAATTTGAGCGCTATCTCAAGACCGCGTCGGGAAGGGCGTTCTCTAAGAAACGGCTATAACGGGCGCCGGTTCAGGCGCCGCCGGTGCCACACCAAGCAACTCATCGGTCAACGACCGGTAACAGTTCGCCGCGTAGGAGCCGGAATCGTACCGGGTAATGGGCTTCCCGAAACTGGGGGCTTCCGCCAACCGCACCGTGCGTGGGATGACCGTCTTATAGACTTTGCCGGAAAAATGCTTGCGAACCTCACTGGCGACTTGCTGCGCCAGGTTGGTGCGGCCGTCGTACATGGTCAGAACGATCCCCTCCAGTTCCAGCGACGGGTTCGCGCCGCTCTCGCGAATCTGTTGGAGCACGCGTGTGATCACGGCCAGTCCTTCCAACGCAAAATATTCGGCCTGCATGGGAATTAGCACGCTGTCCACGGCAGCGAGCGCGTTCATGGTGAGGATGCCGAGCGACGGCGGACAGTCCACGATGATGAACTCGTACCGGTCGGAGCTGTGGATCGGTGTCAGCGCAAACTGCAAACGCTGGAGGTAATTTTCTTTGCGCGCCACGTCCACTTCGGCCACGGCCAAATCAACTTCGCTCGCGATGATGTCGAGGTTTGCGAGACCGCTGGGGCGAATCGAGTCGGCGAGTTGCGCCGAGCCGAGCAACGCTTGGTAAACGCTGCCGCCGGGAAGTTTTTCCAAACCAAGCGCGCTGGTGGCGTTGCCTTGCGGATCGAGATCGAGCAACAACGTTTTCTTGCCGCGTTCGGCGAGACAAGCCGCGAGACTGACGGCGGTGGTGGTTTTGCCAACGCCACCCTTCTGGTTCGCCAGTGCGATACTGTGCGTACTCATCGCTGTCGGTTATAGCGGAAACGGTTTGCTGGCGGCAATCCCAAATGCTACGCTGTCGCGCCATGGACGGCTTCACCATCCTCCTGAGCTTACTGACCCTGTTCGCTGTCGTCGCGGTCTTGTTCGTCATCCTGCGGGAACGAAAGAAACCGGACGCATCGGACCAAGGTGAGCGGGCTGCTTTGGCCGCTCGTCTGGACGAGAAGAGCAGCCGTATCTCTGAACTGCAACACACCGTCGAGGAGCGGGATGAAGAACTCGATAGACTGCGCGGGGAGTCGACCGATCTGAAAACAGCGCAATCCAGACTTCAAACCCAACTGGAAGAGGAGCGCAAAGCTGCCGCCGAGAGACTGGCGCTTCTGGACGAAGCGCAACAGAAACTCTCAGATGCCTTTAAGGCGCTGTCCGCTGACGCTCTAAAGAGTAATAACCAGTCGTTTCTTGAATTGGCGAAGACCACGTTACAGAACTTTCAGGACAGTGCGAAGGGCGACTTGGAGAAGCGACAACACGCGATAGACGAACTGGTCAAACCGCTTAAGACCTCCTTGGAACAGGTCGATGACCGAATCCAAGAAATCGAAAAGGCGCGGCTGACCGCTTACACCACCATCACTGACCAGGTGAATTCTTTGGTCAAGTCACAGATTCAACTTCAGACCGAGACATCGAATCTCGTGCAGGCGTTGCGTGCCCCGCAAGTGCGTGGTCGCTGGGGTGAGATCCAACTCAAGCGGGTGGTCGAGATGGCCGGCATGGTGGAGTACTGCGACTTCGTCCAGCAGGAATCTGTCACGACGGAGGACGGGCGGCTGCGTCCCGATCTCATCGTCAAGCTTCCCGGCGGCAAGAATGTCGTCGTCGACTCCAAATGCCCATTGCAAGCTTATCTGGATGCGCTCTCCACCACCGATGAGGCCGGCCGTCTGGCGTCGTTGAAGCGGCACGCCAAGCAGGTTCAGGAGCATATCGCGAAACTCTCGGCCAAATCGTACTGGGAGCAGTTCAAACCGGCACCCGAATTCGTCGTGTTGTTCCTGCCCGGCGAAACCTTCTTCAGCGCGGCTCTGGAACAGGACCCGTCCCTCATCGAGGCGGGTGCTGACCAGCGAGTGATTCTCGCCACGCCCACCACATTAATCGCTCTCTTGCGAGCTGTTGCGTACGGTTGGAGACAGGAATTGATCGCGGAGAATGCGCAGGCGATCAGCGACTTGGGCAAACAGTTGTACGACCGCATCCGAATTCTGGCGGAGCACTTCGGCAAAGTCGGCCACGGGCTGGATAACGCGGTCGACGCTTACAACAAAGCCGTGGGATCGCTAGAGGGGCGCGTCCTGATCGCGGCGCGCAAGTTCAAAGAACTCAGTGCGGACTCGGACAAGGAAATCGAACCGGTCGAACCAGTCGAAAAGAAATCCCGGCAAATCCAAACCGCCGACTTCCAAGTTCTGCCACCGGCTAGCTGACGCGGCGGTTCCAGGCATCATTCCGGTATTTACCATCCGCGAGCCACGTCACCATCGCGTGCTCTTCGCCGGTCAGCGTGTAGGGCGCGAACTCCACGCCGAATGCCTGGCACAACTGCGCACCGGTCACTCGCGCCGCAATTGAACCTTGATGCAGCATGCCATCACGATTTCGGCGCTGTGCACCGCCGGCAAGCTTGCAGCCATCGGCCACAACGTCGCCGGCCACGGGTTGTTGGAAGCATTCGTACGCGCCGCGCGGCGGCGAAAACTTGAGATCTAGGATTTCAGATTTCTGAGTCAGCGCCGCAGCGACGGCTTCGTGAATGACGCAGTAAGCCTCGGCCGTGGTCAATTTGTGGAGCCGGTGGCCGGGCGGGACGACGACCGTGAACGTCGTGTCGTCCCCGTGATACACCAACCCGCCGCCGGTCGGTCGTCGGACGATCTCATACCGGCTGCTCAGCGTTGCCGGGAATTTCTGGAAGTAGCCAATCGAGACTGCCGGGCGCTCCCACGAATACACCCGCAACAGTGCCCGCCCGCGCTGCGTCGCCGTGCGCAACAACACTTCGTCCGTAGCCATGTTGGTCGCGGCGTCGCCGGCGGGCGATTGGAGGAAAAACCAACTCTCGACCATACCGGCATTGTAGCAGAATTTCGCTATGGAGTGCGGTGACTTGTCACCGCTTTGTGGCTCAATGGCGCGGGCACGGCAAAGCTGCGGCAAGCCGCAGCACTCCAAAGATTGCGCGAGTTGGTGGGTTTGTGTATTGTCAGCCGCGTGACACTTACCGAGAAAATCATGGCCCGCGCGTCGGGCAAAAAATCCGTGCAGCCCGGCGACAACGTCTGGGTCAAGGTGGACATTCTCATGACCCACGACGTCTGCGGTCCCGGCACGATCGGCGTGTTCAAGCGCGAGTTCGGCGCGACCGCCAAAGTCTGGGACAAGGACAAAGTCGTCATCATTCCCGACCACTACATCTTCACCGCCGACTCGAAGTCGAATCGCAACGTGGACATCCTTCGCGATTTCGTGCGCGAGCAAGGCTTGAAATATTTCTACGACGTCATCGACGACCCGAATGGCCACTGGCATTTCGATGCCGGTAAGGGTCAGCTGAAGCGGCAATACGGCAACAGCTTTGCGGGTGTTTGCCACACGGCGTTACCGGCGAAAGGACACACGCGTCCGGGCGAAATCCTACTCGGCACGGACTCGCACACGTGCATGGCCGGGGCGTTCGGCGAATTCGCCACTGGCATCGGCAACACGGATGCCGGCTTCGTGCTCGGCACCGGCAAGCTCTTGTTGAAAGTACCGGAAACGATGCGCTTCCGGCTCGAAGGCAAACTTTCGCGCGGCGTGATGGCCAAGGACGTGATCCTGCATTGCATCGGCGACATCGGCTTCGACGGCGCGACGTACCGGGCAATGCAGTTCGACGGCCCCGGCGCGAACGCAATGGGCATGGATGACCGGATGACGATTGCCAACATGGCCATCGAAGCCGGCGGCAAGAACGGCATCTTCGAGCCCGATGAAACGACGTTTGCTTACGTTGACGAGCGCACGAAGCAGAACGGCACAAAGGCGAAGTACGATCCCATCTTTTGCGACGATAAACAGAGTTTCTTCTACGACAAGTCGTTCGACCTCTCGAAGCTCGAACCAACGGTCGCGTGTCACCCCGATCCGGGCCAGCGCAGGCTGGCGAAGGAACTCGGCAGCATCACCCTTGACCGTGCGTATATCGGCTCGTGCACCGGCGGCAAGCTGAGCGACTTTCTCGCGTTCGCCGAAGTCATCAAAGGCAAGAAGGTGAAAATCGACACCTTCGGCGTGCCGGCAACCCCGGATGTTGTGCGCGAGTTGCAGGCGATGAAGGTTTGGGAGGTACTTGAAGCCGCCGGCGTGCAGATGACGGAGAACGCCAGTTGTGCCGCGTGCCTCGGCGGGCCGACTGACACGTTTGGACGGATGAACAAACCGATGAAGTGCATCAGCGCGACAAACCGAAACTTCCCCGGTCGCATGGGCCATCTCGAATCGCAAGTGTTCCTCGCCTCGCCGTACACCGTTGCGGCTAGCGCGCTCACCGGTAAGATCACTGACCCACGCGAATTTCTGAGCTGATGAAGCTGTACTTCGTTCGGCACACCACGCCAACCGATTCCGCTGTCTCCAACGCGAAACGCCCACTGACCCCGCAAGGCGAAGAAGAAGCCCACGTTGTCGGCGCGGCGCTGGCCAGTATGAATGTACAACCTACGCGAATTCTCTCGAGTCCGCTGCTGCGCGCCTGCCAGACAGCCGCCATCATCGGACGGGAACTGAAATTTGCCGGCACGACCGATCCGATCGATGAACTCGCAAACGGTTCGCCGACCGCGTTACTCCTCCGAGTCATTCATCCGGTCGCCGCTGGCGGGGAAGTGATCCTCGTTGGTCATATGCCGAGCCTGGCTGAGCATGTCGCAGAACTCACAAATGCGCATGGTTCAGCCGATTTTGCATTTGGCAAGGGAAGCGTTGCTTGTATTGAGCTTCAAGGGTCGAATTCGTCGCACGGCAAGCTTCAGTGGTTTAAGCATTTGTCGCAGTTTCGCTAGCTTGCCCGAAGTCCGATTTAAAAACAATTTGACGACCAGACGATTTCAAGTTAAACACATGTTTGAAACATGCGTTTTAAATCGAGCGCTCACAGCGAAGACTTGGAAACTCGTGACCGGCTACTTGAAGCTGCCGGGGAAGTCTTCGCCGAGCGGGGTTTCCGGACGGCCACCATCCGCGACATTTGCGAGAAGGCCCGCGCGAATGTTGCGGCTGTGCACTACCATTTCGGAGACAAAGAGGAGTTGTACACGGCTGTGTTGAAACACTGGGCTGAGGTCGCGCTCCAAAAATATCCGCCCCACCTTGGCTTGCCGGCGGACGCTCCCATCGAAGATCGGCTCCGCGCATTTATCCGGTCAGCAATGTTCCGAATGCACGACAAAGGGCGACCGGCATGGCACGGGAAAGTGATGGCTCGCGAGATGGTTGAGCCAACAGCCGCACTCGACAATCTGGTCGCCGAGGTCATTCGCCCGTTGTATTCGCGGCTCACTGCGCTGGTACGGGAGATCCTTGGCGTTGACGCGGAGACTGGGAGCGTCCAGTTGTGCGTTAACAGCATCGTGGGGCAATTCATGTTTTACCAGCACGCCCGCGAAACGCTCTGTCGGTTGACGCCCGAGCAGCGGTTTGAACCGGAAGACATCGAGCGGATTGCTGATCATATTACGCGTTTCTCGCTGGCGTCGTTGAAGGAGTACCGGTCGTGAACTTCGTCGCGCTGAAAATGCTCGTCGGTGACCGGGCCAAGTATCTCGGCATTCTGATGGGACTGACGTTTGCGTCCCTGTTGATCACACAACAGGCGGCAATCTTTACCGGGTTGATGAGCCGGACGTTTGGATTCCTGACGGACACGGGATTACCGGACATCTGGGTGATGGACGACAAGGTGCAGTTCATCGACGACATCAAGCCGCTGCAAGACACGGAGCTTTACCGGGTGCGCGGCATCGAAGGCGTTGACTGGGCCGTGCCGCTTTACAAAGGGTTGCTGAAGGCCCGACTCTCCAATGGCAATTTCCAGACCTGCAACGTCGTCGGCCTTGATGATGCGACGCTCATTGGCGGTCCACCGAACATGGTAGCCGGCAAGCTCGCTGATTTGCGGCGCAGTGATAGCGTGATCGTGGACGATGTCGGCGCGGCCGGTAAGTTGGCGAAAATCCTGCCGGACGGGCGGCGTGTGCCGATCAAGATTGGCGACACCCTCGAATTGAATGACCATCGCGCGGTGATCGTGGGCATTTGCAGCGTCACGCGCACGTTTCAATCGCAGCCGGTGCTCTACACGACGTATTCGCGCGCCACAACGTTTGCACCGCAGGAGCGGAAGCTACTTTCCTTTATCTGCGTGAAAGCGAAGGCAGGGCAGGATTTGCCGGCGCTATGCGCCCGGATCAAGAGGGCGACCGGGCTCACGGCTTACACGCGCGATAATTTCAAGGAAGTGACCATGCGGTATTTCCTGAAGTACACTGGTATCCCGATTAACTTCGGCATCTCGGTATTGCTCGGCTTCATTGTCGGAACGGCCATTGCCGGGCAGACGTTCTACAACTTCACACTCGATAACCTCCGCTACTTCGGCACGCTCAAAGCCATGGGCGCATCCAACGGCACATTGCTGCGGATGATTCTGCTGCAAGCGCTGCTCGTAGGCAGCATCGGCTACGGACTGGGCGTGGGCGCGGCGTCGCTGTTCGGTTATCTTTCACGGCACAGTGAACTCGCGTTTAAGCTGCCGTGGCAATTGCTCGCGATCAGTGCCGGCGCGGTCACCATCATTTGCGCCGGCTCGGCCATCGTCAGCATGCGCAAAGTCATCAAACTCGAGCCGGCCATCGTTTTCAAGACCTGACCATGCCAACCGACAATCACATTGCTGTCCGTTGTTCCGGCGTGACCAAAACGTACGGGACCGGTCGCGCTGCGGTTCAGGCGTTGCGCGGTGTGGATCTGGAAATTCGCGCGGGCGAATTGATGATGCTCGTCGGCCCTTCCGGCTGTGGCAAAACGACGCTGATCTCGGTCATTGCCGGCATTCTCGATCGTGACGGGGGCGATTGCGCCGTTTTTGACAATGATTTTCAGCAGATGAGCAACAGCAACCGCACGCGATACCGGGGGCAGAACATCGGCTTCGTCTTCCAAGCGTTCAACCTCCTGCCCACGCTAACCGCGGCGGAGAACGTCGGCATCCCGCTGTTGGTCGGCGGCGCGAGCCGGCGCGACGCGCTCACCAAAGCCGAGAAGGTGCTGGAGCACGTGGGGTTCGACACGCGAATGAAACACTCGTTACCGGCCGACCTGTCCGGTGGCCAACAACAGCGCGTCGCAATTTCCCGTGCACTCGTCCACGAGCCGAAGCTCATCGTCTGCGACGAACCGACCAGCGCGCTTGACCACGAAACAGGTCACAAAGTCATGGAACTATTGCGCGCCGTTGCGATGCGAGAAGACCGGGCGCTTGTCGTCGTCACGCATGACGCGCGCATTTTTGAATTCGCCGACCGTATCGCTCGCATGGATGACGGTCACATCACCAGCATCACCAAAGTGGAGAAGAAATCATGATTCGAAAGTATGTCATCCCGGCACTCGCGGTTCTCGGCGTCGTGTTCGCCATCCGCACGGTCGTGACCGGCAGCAAACCGGTCGTGCCCGCACCGCCGGTCGCGATGCCGTCGGAGTCGCCGTTCCCGACGTTTGTCGCGGGCTCCGGCATCATCGAGGCCAGCACCGAGAACATCGCCATCGGCACACAGATTCCCGGGATCATTGCCGAGCGCTACGCGAACCAAGGCGACCGGGTCAAGAAAGGCGACCCGCTCTTCAAGATCGACGATCGCGAGTTGCGAGCGCAACTCGCCGTCCAAAAATCCATGGTGCAAGTGTCCGAGGCCGAACTCGCCGACCAGAAATCGCAGCTCGCGTTGTGGGAAAGCGTCACCGACAAACGCGCCGTGAGCGTTGACGCGTTGACGCAGAAGCGCAACGCGTTCGCCATCGCCGAGGCGAAACTGGCGCAGGCGCGCGCGCAAGTCGAAGCCACGGAGATTAATCTCGACCGGCTCATCGTGCGTGCGCCCGTCGACGGCCAAGTGTTGCAGGCGAATATCCGTGTTGGTGAATACGCGTCCGCTGGTCCGGCAGCGCTCTTGCTCTTCGGCAATGTGGACAGCTTGCATGTTCGTGTGAACGTCGATGAGAACGACGCTTGGCGCGTCAAGAAGAGCGCGAAGGCGTTCGCGTCGTTGCGCGGCAATCGCGAGATCAACACGTCGCTCGACTTTGTCCGATTCGAGCCGTACGTCGTGCCGAAGAAGTCGCTGACCGGCGACAGCGCCGAGCGCGTGGATACTCGCGTGCTGCAAGTCATCTACCGTTTCGACCGTGGGGAGTTGCCGATGTACGTTGGGCAGCAAGTGGACGTCTTCATCGAAGCGCCCGGCCTTAACGTAGAAAAGGAATCATGAAGCGCCCGCTCGTCATGCTGGTCTTGCTTGCCGGCTGCTCGGTCGGGCCGAATTACCGGCCGCCACAGGTGAACGTGCCGGCGCAGTGGAACGAGGCGACCAACACCACGGCGACGGTCGTGGATTGGTGGAAGACGTTCAACGATCCCGAACTCAACTCGCTGATCGAACGCGCGCTGAAGGCGAATCTGGATTTGCGCGTGGCCGGGGCGCGGTTGCGAGAAGCCCGCGCGTTGCGCGGCGGCGTGGTTTGGGAATTGTTGCCGACGATCACCGGCTCGGCGGGATACACCGACGCGCAGCGCGCAAAAAACGCGCAGACGTTCATTGCGACCAATCAGTCATTGCACACCGGTTTGTACGACGCGCATTTCGACGCGCGTTGGGAGATTGACATTTTCGGCGGCCGCCGCCGCGCCGTGCAAGCGGCGACGGCCCGGTATCAGGCCGTCGAGGACGAGCGTCGCAGCACGTTGATCAGCGTGCTTTCCGAGGTGGCGCGCAATTACCTCGAGGTGCGCGGCTATCAACAGCGGCTTGCCATTTCGCAGCGCAACATCAAAGCGCAGGCCGATGCTGTCGAGATCACCCGGGCGCGCTTCAATGCCGGCTTGACCAGCGAACTCGATGTGAAACGAGCCGAGGCCTTGCTGGCCACCACGCAGTCGCAGGTGCCGGCCTCGCTGACGGCCGCCCAACAGGGCGCGCACCGGCTGAGTGTGTTGCTCGGTCAACCGCCGGGCACTCTGCATGCCGAGCTTTCCGCGGCGACGCCGATCCCGAGCGTGCCGCCGTTGGTGCCGGTCGGGTTGCCGTCGGAGTTGCTGCGGCGGCGGCCGGATGTGAGGAGCGCGGAGCGCCAACTCGCCGCGGCCACGGCGGACATCGGTGTGGAGACGGCGGAACTGTTTCCGAAGTTTTCGCTGATCGGCACCGGCGGATTTCAGAGTTTGAGCGCGAGCGATTGGTTTGTGCCGCAAGGCAAATACTGGTCAGCCGGGCCGACGGTCACGTGGCGATTTCTGGATTTCGGCCGCATTCGCGCGCAGATCAAGGCCGCGAATGCCCGGCAGGAACAGGCACTGGCGATGTACGAATTGGTGGTGCTCACGGCGCTTGAGGACGTCGAGAACGCGTTGGTCGCCTACGCCAACGAACAGGTGCGTTACCGGTCACTGGATGAGGCGGTCGCCGCGAACCGGCGCTCGGTGGAATTGGCCAGCGAACTGTACACCAAAGGCCTCGGCGATTTCCTGAACGTGCTCGATGCCGAGCGCTCGCTCTATCAGTCCGAAGATCAACTCGTGGTCAGTGAACGCGCGGTCGCGGAGAACCTGGTCGCGTTGTACAAAGCGCTCGGCGGCGGATGGGAGAGGAAAAATGAATTGGCTCAAACGAAGTAGCGTTTTGTTGATTTTGATCGTGGCCGGTTGTTCACGCGGGCCGAATCAAGCGGCTGCCCCGCCGGCGCCGGAGGTGGCGGTGGTCACGGTCGCTCAGCAGCCGCTGGTGCTGACGACGGAGTTGCCGGGGCGCACAGCGCCGTTTCTCATGGCGGAAATCCGGCCGCAGGTCAACGGCCTGATTCAGAAACGGCTCTTCACGGAAGGCGCGGATGTGCAGGCGGGCCAGGAACTCTATCAGATTGATCCCGCGCCTTTTCAGGCGATGTACGATAAAGCCAAGGCCAATCTGACGGCTCTCCGGTTGAGGGCTGGACGCGTCAAGGAGGCGCTCGTCTCGAAGGCGGTCAGTCAACAGGACTTCGATGATGCCGATGCCGCTTTGAAACAGGCCGAAGCAGAACTGGAAATGGCCCGCATCAACTTGGCATACACGAAGATCACAGCGCCGATTGCCGGGCGGATCGGAATGTCGAGCGTGACGGACGGGGCGATTGTGACGGCGTATCAGCCGGTGCCGTTGGCCACGATTCAGCAATTGGATCCGGTCTACGTGGATGTGCCGCAATCCACCGCCGATCTGCTGCGCTTGCAGCGTCGGCTGGCGGAAGGCCGCCTGACCCAGGATGGGAACAGCGCGGCGAGATTGCTGCTGGAAGATGGCAGCGAATACCCGCTGGAGGGAACGCTGCAATTCCGGGATGTCTCGGTGGACCCGGCAACGGGCACGGTGATCTTGCGCATGGTGTTCCCGAATCCGAAGGGCGTGCTCTTACCGGGGATGTTCGTGCGCGCGGTGGTGAAGGAAGGCGTCAACGCCAGCGCCATCCTCATCCCGCAAAATGCCGTCTCGCGCGACCCGAAAGGCACGCCCCTGGCGATGGTCGTCAACGCGAAGGGCGAAGCGGAACTGCGCATCCTCAAGACCGACCGGGCCGTCGGCAATCAATGGCTCGTCACCGCCGGGCTCGCTCCCGGCGATCAAGTGATCATCGAGGGTTTGCAAAAAGTCCGGCCCGGCGCGCCGGTCAAGGTGGCCACGAAGTAACATGCTCTCGCGCTTCTTCCTCGACCGGCCTGTCTTTGCGTGGGTGATCGCCATCGTGTTGATGGTGCTGGGCGTGCTCGGGATCCACAACCTGCCCATCTCGCAATACCCGCCCATCGCGCCGCCATCCATCGCGATTGACGCATTCTACCCGGGCGGCTCGGCGGAGACGGTCGAGAACAGCGTCACCCAAATCATCGAGCAGAAGATGACCGGCTTCGATGACATGATCTACCTGGCCGGCACGAGCGATTCCGCCGGTGGTTCGCGTGTGGAGCTGACGTTCAAGCCGGGCACCGATCCCAATCTTGCTTGGGCGAAGGTGCAGAACAAACTTCAACTCGCCATGGCTGGCCTGCCGGACTCGGTGCAGCGCTCCGGCATCTCAGTCAACAAATCCACGCGCAACTTCCTCCTCATTTTCGCGCTCGTCTCCGAAGACGGCCGCATGGATGGCAACGACCTGCGCGACTACGCCGTGTCGAATCTGGAAAAAGTATTGGCGCGCGTGCCGGGCGTTGGCGAAGTTCAGAATTTCGGATCGCAATACGCGATGCGCGTCTGGCTCGACCCCGACAAACTCACCAGTTACCGGCTGACGGTTGAGGATGTGCAGGCGGCGTTGCGGGCGTACAACGTGGAAATCTCCGCGGGCCAATTCGGCGGCCTGCCGGCAGCGCCCGGGCAGCGCCTCAACGCCTCCATCGTCGTCCAGAATCTTCTGAAAACGCCGGAAGAATTTGCCGCCATCCCGGTCCGCACCAACCCGGACGGCTCCGTCGTGCGCATCCAGGATGTCGGGCGCACCGAACTCGGCGCGGAGAACTACGACGTGCAAGTCGCCTTCAACGGTCGCCCCTGCGCCGGCATGGCGATCCGGCAAGCGCCGGGCGCAAACGCGCTCGAGACCGCCGACCGGGTGAAAGCCAAGCTTGCCGAGATGAGCCAGTTTTTCCCGCCCGGAATGAAGGTGGTTTACCCGTACGACACCACACCTTTCGTCCGCGTGGCAATTCAGGAAGTGGTGAAAACATTGATCGAGGCGGTGTTGCTGGTGTTCCTCGTGATGTGGTTGTTCATGGGCAACATTCGCGCCACGTTGATCCCGACCATCGCGGTGCCGGTCGTGCTGCTCGGCACGTTTGCGGCGCTGGCGGCCTTCGGGTTTTCGATCAACATGCTGACGATGTTCGCGATGGTGCTCGCGATCGGGTTGCTTGTGGACGACGCCATCGTCGTGGTCGAGAACGTCGAGCGCATCATGTCGGAGGAAGGCTTGTCGCCGCGCGAGGCTACGGCGAAGTCCATGACGCAGATCACCAGCGCGCTCATCGGCATCGGATTGGTGCTGTCGGCGGTGTTCGGGCCGATGGCGTTTTTCCCGGGCTCGACCGGCATCATCTACCGGCAATTCTCCATCACCATCGTCACCGCGATGATGTTGTCGGTGGTCGTGGCATTGGTGCTCACGCCGGTCTTGTGCGCGTCGCTGCTGCTGCCGGTCCCCAAAGGCCACGAGCCGGCGGAGAACGCGACCCCGTTCCTGCGTCCGTTCCTGCTCCGGTTCGACCGGGGCTTCTTCTGGGTGCGCGACCGGTATCTGGGCATTGTCGGCCACTCGCTCGCAAAGAAGTTCCGGTATATGTTTGCCTACGCCGTGCTCTTGGGCGGCATCGGGTTCCTGATCTTGCGGCTGCCGACCTCGTTCTTGCCGGACGAAGACCAAGGCACGCTCTTTTCCATCATCATGATGCCGACCGGCACGACGCTGGAACAAACCCAAGTCGTCGCTGACCAAGTGCGCGAGCATTTCTTGCAGAACGAAAAGCAGGCCGTGGAATCCGTCCTCACCGTGGCCGGCTTTAGCTTCTCCGGGCGCGCGCAGAACAACGGCCTCGCGTTCATCAAGCTGCGCGACTGGAAGCAACGCAACCGGCCCGAGCTTCGCGCCAAAGCCGTTGCCGGCCGCGCGATGATGGCGTTTATGCAGATCCGCAAGGCGCTGGTCTTCGCCGTCCAGCCGCCCGCCGTCAACGAGTTGGGCAACGCGCGCGGCGTGGATTTTCAGTTGCTCGATCGCGGTGGTCTCGGCCACGAAGCGATGATGCAGGCGCGCGGCCAGTTCATGGGCATCGTCTCGCAAGACCCGCGGCTGGCCAACGTCCGCCCCAACGGTCTGGAGGACGTGCCGCAGTTCCGGGTGGACGTGGATTGGGAGAAAGCCGGCACCCTCGGGGTGCCGATCACCTCCATTCACAACACGCTCGCCACGGCGTTCGGCAGCAGCTACGTCAACAACTTCATCCAGGCCGGTCGCGTCAAACGCGTCTATGTGCAAGCCGACGCCCCGTTCCGCCGCGAGCCGGCGGACTTGGAGAAAATCCATATCCGCAACAACACCGGCAAGATGGTGCCGTTCTCATCGTTCGCCTCCGCGCACTGGACAAGCGGTTCGCCACGACTGGAGCGTTTCAACGGTTTCCCCTCGATGAATTTCCAGGGCGAACCCGGCCCCGGCCGCAGTTCGGGCGAAGCGATGAAAGCCATGGAAGAAGCCGTCGCCAAGTTGCCGACGGGCATCGGCTTTGATTGGACCGGCCTCTCCTACCAAGAACGCATGGCCAGCAGCCAAGCGCCGCTGCTGTATGGGTTTTCGATCCTCGTCATCTTCCTGTGCGTCGCGGCGCTGTACGAAAGCTGGACGATTCCGTTTGTGAACCTGTTGATGATCCCGCTGGGCGTATTCGGCGCGCTGTTGGCGACGACGCTGCGGCTGTTCCCCAACGACGTCTATTTTCAGATCGGTTTCCTGACAACGATGGGCCTCTCCACCAAGAACGCCATCCTCATCATCCAATTCATCAAGGAGCAACGCCAGCACGGCGAAAGCCTCGAAGACGCCACGCTGAACGCCGTCCGCATCCGGTTCCGGCCCGTCATCATGACCTCGCTGGCGTTTTTCTTCGGCACGTTGCCGCTGGCCCTCGCCACCGGCGCCGGCGCCGGCGCGATGAACGCCATCGGCACCGCAGTCACCGGCGGCATGCTTTCGGCCACGTTCATTGACCTAGTCTTCATTCCGTTGTTCTTCGTGGTGATTTCTCGGCTGTTCGCAAGAAAACAACCTCAGCCCGCCGGTGGATCGATGGAATATTCGACGCAAGGTTGAGAGGTTGCGGGTTCGACGATTTTCTTTTAGGATGCGGTGCTGATGAAGGAATTTTTCCTCGGCTTCCTGCTCGGCATCGTGCTCACCGTGGCTACGGGTGGCTACCTCATGGTGCGCAAAAACAAACACGTGCAGCACGCGCAAGACGTCACCGCCTCCGCGCTTCAACGCACGGCCGACGCCATCGAGGCAAAGCGAGTCGCCTGGCATCTCACCGGCGACGACATCCAGAGAGAATTGGCCGATTCCGGCAAGGTGGTACGCCGGCAAATGAGCGATTTCGGCGCCGCCGTTGCTGATGCGGCGGGCGACGCAAAAACCACAGGTACGATCAAGGCCAAGCTGGCCCTAGATAAGGAGCTGTCTGCGCTCGGCATCTCGGTCAGCACAACCGATGGACGCGTCACGCTATCCGGCAATGTCACGTCCTCAAAACAAATCGGCAAAGCGATGATGCTCGTGCTGGAAACCGGCGGCGTCCGTGAAGTGTCCAGCACATTGAAAGTCAAACCATGACCCGGCAGGAGATCGCCGCCGTCTTCGAGGAGATCGGCACGCTGCTCGATCTCCAAGGCGCCAATCCGTTTCGCGTCCGCGCCTACGCCAACGCCGCGCGCATCCTCGACGCGCTGCAACAAGACCTCGATTCCCTCGTCAAGGAAAGCCGGCTCACTGAAATCAAAGGCATCGGCACCGACCTCGCCGCGAAGATCACCGAACTGCACACGACCGGCAAACTCAAGTTCTACGACGAACTGAAAGCCTCGTTACCGTCGGGTCTGCTCGACATGCTTCGAATTCCCGGCTTCGGTCCCAAACGCGCGAAGGTCGTCTACGAGAGGTTGAAGGTGGATTCCATCGACAAACTCGAAGTCGCCTGCAAAGCCGGCAAGGTTGCCGCGCTCGACGGATTCGGCGAAAAATCTCAGCAGAAAATCCTCGAAGGCATCGGGCTCGCGCGCCAGTTCAGCAGCCGGCATCACTACCACAAAGCCCGCGCCGTGGCCGACTCGATCCTTGAAGCATTGCGCGGCCACGACGGTGTGATTCGGTGCAGTCTGGCCGGCAGTTTGCGCCGGCACCGCGAGACCATCGGCGACATCGATTTCCTGGTCAGCGCCAAGCTGAAGGACGCCACCGGTATCATTGAGGACTTCACAGTGATGCCCGGCATCCTCAACGTCTCGGCTAAAGGTGAAACCAAAGCCAGCGTTGTGCTCAAAGGCGGCATCCAGGCTGACCTGCGCGTCGTCACCGACGATCAGTTTGCGTTTGCGCTGAATTACTTTACCGGCAGCAAGGAACACAACGTCGCCCTCCGCGCGCGGGCATTGCGATTGAAGAAGCTTTCACTCAACGAATATGGATTCTCACCGGCCGCGGAAAAGGAGAAGAGCGCCAAAGAACTCGGCAGCTCCATCCCGTGCAAGACCGAGGAAGAGCTATACCGGGCGCTCGAACTCGACTACGTCGAGCCGGAGCTGCGTGAAGACATGGGCGAGATTGCCGCCGCCGAAGCCGGTGCGTTGCCGAAGCTCATCGAACTCGCAAACCTGCGCGGCACGTTTCATTGTCACTCAACGTGGAGCGACGGCACGGAGAGCGTTGAAGCGATGGCCCGTGCCGCGATGGACCTCGGCCTCGAATACCTCGGCATTGCCGACCACAGCAAGAGCGAACGGCAAGCCAATGGCCTCGACGAGAAGCGCGTCCGGCAACAAGGCGCCGAGATCAAGGCGCTCAACAAAATGTTTGCCAAGGAAAACTTCCGCATTTTCTTCGGCACCGAATGCGACATCTTACCGGATGGCTCGCTCGATTTCGACGACAAGACGCTCGCGTTGTTCGACTATGTTGTCGCCTGCGTGCATCAAGGCTTCGGCAGCGATGCCGGCAAGATGACCAAGCGCATTTGCAGAGCGCTCGCGCACCCGGCCGTTACGATGCTCGGTCATCCCACAGGCCGGTTGCTCTTGGAGCGCGAAGCCTATGCCGTCAACACGCCGGAGGTCATCGAGTACGCGGCGAAGCACAACAAGATCATCGAGATCAACGCGCACCCGTACCGGCTCGACATGGATTGGCGGTTGTGGAAACACGCGAAGGAACTCGGCGTTAAGTGCGCCATTAACCCCGACGCCCACAATATCCCCGACCTCCAATTCCTCGCCGTCGGCATCGGCATTGCGCGCAAAGGTTGGCTGGAGAAGAAGGACGTGATCAACTGCCTGCCTCTGAAGGACGTCGAGACGGTGTTGGACCGCGGATGGGGTGGATGATCCGCGCTATCCGCGGTTCAAGATACTCCGTCAGCATCTGCTACTGCTTCTGGAAGTCGTGGGCGCGTTGCCGTAGGGCCACCAAGGCGCAGACGCAGAACGAGGCGATGCAGATGAGCATGACGGTGATGTTGCCGTCGGTTTTCTTCTGTGGGTTTATCTTCCCACGCGAGACGATGCTGCGGATTTTCTACGCCACCCGCACGCTGTTGCCGCTGACCTATTTCATTCAGTTGATGCGCGGGATCGTCCTGCGCGGGGCCGGCTGGCGGGAGATGTGGCCACACATCGCGGTGCTCGCCGGCATGGGGGCCATCCTGTTCTCGCTCTGCGCCATGCGGTTCCGGCAGAAACCTGGGTAGAACGAGAGCGAAAGCCTGATCAACGGCTGGTCTCACGCGGAGGTCGCTGAGGTTTTTTTGCCGAATCGCCGTTTACACAAACAAGTACACATAAATGGCAAAGGAGACGGCCGCCGCCCCGGCCGCCGCCGCGAGTGACCAGAGCAGGCTGCGTTTCTGGGCCGCGAGTGAGAACGTCGAAATGATCACCGCCGCTTGCGCGGCGAGCATGCCGTAGAAGAATCGTTGGCTGCGCTTGTGGTGCCGCTCCGCGTCGAGGTTGCTCTTGCGTACCTGCAATTCGTACAAGTTTGCGATCACCTGATTCAATCGCGCCTCAGCGTCATACCGGGCCGCCGTGTACCGTAGCCGCGCCGCGATGAAGTCGCGGCTGGTTTGGGGCGTCCCGGTCGATTGGCTCTCGAGACGCTCAATCGTCTGGTTGATTGGTTTGAGGGCGGCATCGAACGCCTGTGTCCGTTCCTTGCTGTCACGTAGTGCCTCGTCCACCGCCTTGTCCTTCACCCGCGCGATGAGCGGCGTAATCTCCGCTTCCGTCTTGGAACTCTCGATGGCTTCCAGTGCCGCCTTCACGTCCGGGTCCACGGCCGGCGCTGGCCCGATCTCCGGCAACAAGCCCTGCTGTAACGCAGCCAACGTCTTCGGCTCCGCACCGGACTTCTCCAATGCCGCCGCATCGAGCGGATGCACATCCACCGTGCTTCGCAGCAAGTCGAACGTGCTCCGCTGGAGCGAACTGCGGAGTCGCTTGGCCTGGAAGAAACCCCACTGATCGCCGGCCTTGGATTGTCGCTGGGCGGCCGACGATCGGCTGTACTGCGCGCGGGTCATCTCGCTCGACGCCAACCCCGCCAACGCCGTCGCCACCACGGTCATGATGACCGGCGTCGCGGTGAGAATTTTGCCCCACTTGGTTGCCGGCACATCCGACTTCAACGCATCCGGTATCGTGATCTTGGCCATTCCGGGGAGAGTACAACAAATCACCGCGCTGACAACGCGGATTTCAGTGCCGAGCCTGCAAAGTGAAGCGGGACGAGAGTGACATTCGTCCCGCCTTCACGTCTGATGGTAAATCTATTTCGCGGCAGGCTTGGTCTTGAACTCCACGAGAATCAACTCGAACAGTTTGTCGCCGATGTTTTCGGGCAGATGCAGCCCGGCGGGGGTCATCCGCGTTTCGCCTGCCTTGGCGCTCACTTCTTCAGTCTTGCCGTCGGGGCTGGTGAATTTGACATGGTGGTCCGTCAGGAACATCGCGAGGCTCTCGGGATGATAATGCATGACCGATTTCTCGCCGGGCGAGTAATGGATGCGCAACACCCGCACCTGATCGTTATCCATCTCCACCTTGTAATGTTTCGGATCGACCTTGACCGGATCCTGCGCGCGCCCGACCACCGCGCCACACACCCACGCCACCGCAACGACTGACAGTATGACTCGCTTCATGATTCTTCCTCCGTTTGGTTTGGCTATTGAAGACTGACGGTTGTCGCCACACCCGAGACGAGCAGAGAATCGCGCTGAATTACCGGAAAGGCAAGCCAGTTGTCACCAATCCGCGTCCGGTGAATACCCCATGGCGTCCCGCCGTCTTATATCGTAGATTCACCATTTGAAAACATCAGATGCTTTAATTAAGGAGAACCAAGAACATGAATAGCTCCCATACTCCCCTGCGGTACCTGGCGACCGCGCTGGCTGTCGTCGGAACGTGCTTCATCCTGGACCCGGCCGTCTGCCGTGCCGAGCCGTCCGACACTGGTGATGAGCAAGGGATCGAAGTGCTCACCCGCGGACCGGTGCATGAGGCGTTTGCGGGAGTCGTCGTATTCAATCCCGAGCCGGGCGTCGTGGTACCGAAATCACCTCCGAACATCATCGAGGAAGTGCCGCCCGAAGAGAAGCCCGAGGGCAGCAATGTCACGTGGATTCCCGGCTACTGGGCTTGGGACGATGAACGGAACGACTTTCTCTGGGTGAGTGGCGTGTGGCGCGCCCTTCCTCCGGGCCGCCAGTGGGTGACCGGTTATTGGGCAAAATCCGGCACTGGTTTTCAGTGGACTTCCGGATACTGGGCCGACGCCAAGGTGACTCAGACGACCTATCTGCCGGCGCCCCCCGCCACACTCGAAACGGGTCCCAACATCGCCGCGCCTTCGCCGGACTACTATTGGGCGCCCGGTTGCTGGGTCTGGTACGATTACCGGTACGCTTGGCGACCCGGTTACTGGGTGGCCGGCCGGCCGGACTGGGTTTGGTGCCCTGCGTATTACAGTTGGACACCGCGCGGCTACGTCTTCGTCGATGGCTACTGGGATTACTCGATCGGGTATCGCGGAGTTCTGTTTGCCCCGGTGTATTTCGGATACGGGGGGGTGTATGCACGGCCGGGCTATTACTACTCGCCACACATAGTAATCGATCTGGCAGTGTTCCCGGACCATCTATTCTTCCGACCGCACTACCACCACTGCTACTTCGGCGATTACTATGCCGCCAGCTACTACAGCGCCGGGTTCTACGCGTCGTTCTCCTTCCAATCCAGACGTTACGGCTACGATCCGATTTACTGCCATCGACGCTGGGAGCACCGGCATGACCGGAACTGGGAACACCAAGTGGCCGCGAACTACCGGCACCGCCGCGATCATGTGGACGCGCGACCGCCGCGCACCTGGGCCGCCCAGAGAAGTATTACCACCGTCGCCCATTCCAAAGATCGCAGCCTCGCGGTTGCCACGTCATTCGACCAACTGTCCAAGCGGAAGGACAGTCCCCGGCGTTTCGAGCCTGTCACCAAGGTTGAGAGACAACAGATTGTCCAGCGCGACCAGGAAGTCCGCAAAGTCCGCGATGAACGCCGCACTCTGGAGTCCAATGCCGTGACCGCGCCCAAGGCCAAACGCGGCAAACAATTCGAGCCGTCCACGGCGAAGCTTCCCCAATCTCCGTATGTGTCGCAGTCCTCTGACCGGCTTGGAAAGGAACAGTCTCCGCCGACTTATCCCCGGCAGGTTGCAAGACCAGGTTCAAACATTGTTCCCAAGCGCGAAGCGCCCACGCGCGACCCAAATTTGAACAGATACGATCGTCAACCTGAACCGCCCAGGAGTGGGTACCGGGAGAGACCCGTTCCCGCCCAGCCTCAATCCAAGTCCGAGCCCAATCGGCCCGCCAAGGAAAAGCAGCGCGAAGCTGACAAGGGTGAAACGCGCAAGGAACACAAGGGTCAACAGGACAAAGACGAAGAACAAAAGTAGCCGTCGAACAAGTCAGAGTTGTCAGGTAGTCACTGTTTCCGAGATTGGCTCAGCTGGGTAACGGCGTGAAAGTCCCCCGGAGCCGCGCGTTGAAGACAAGTCTCCGGCCGCTCTTTCTGCCAACGCGCCGGCCCAACCCTTGCTATATTAACCAGCAAGATGCAGCACACACGACAAATCCTGGTGATGGCGGTTTTGATGACCGGCGCCGGCTGTGTCGCTTATCATCCCCGGTCGGCTTCACGCGCCGCGCTGCCGTTGCCGGCCGAGATCTCCCAATATTATGCCTATCAGCCCAACGGCGCGCTTCCCGTCGTACGCACGAGCGAACAGCGACACTCCTACACCATCAAGGACGTGACCTTACCGAACACTTGTTCATCCACACCGATTCAAATCGTCTGGTATGCGCCGAACACCCATGAATCGTGTCCCCTCATCCTGATCGCGCCCATTCGCGGCAGCGATACATTCATCGTCGACGGCCTGGCCCGGATTTTCGCCCAACGCGGCTACCATGCCGCCATCGTCAAACGTCTCCGTTTCCGCTACGACCCCGCCCACCCGATTGCCCAAGTGGAAGACACCCTGCGCGCCGCCGTGATCCGCCATCGTCAAGCCCTGGACTGGCTGCTCGCCCAACCAACCGTTGACGCCGCGCGCATCGGCACGTTGGGCATCAGCTACGGCGCCATCATCAACGCCGCGCTCGCCGCGGTGGACCCGCGCCCCCGGGTGCACGTCATCGATCTGGCCGGCGGCCCGTTGGCCGGCGTCATGAAAACCTCCGAGGAACACAGCATCCGCCGCGACTGGGACCGTGGCCGCCAGAGTCTCAACCTCAGCAACCGCCAATTCTACCGTGCCTTGCGCGACGCCGTCCGCACCGACCCCGTCAAGCTCGCGCCCTACGTGGCGGCCGACCATGTCCTGATGCTGATCGCGCGTTTCGACCGTTCCGTGCCAACCCAGTATCAGCTCCAACTCTGGGAGGCGTTGGGCAAACCGCGGGCCGACTTCGTGTTCGGCGGCCATTACACCTCGCTGCTCGCGCTGCCGGCGCATCGCAGCACCATCCTGAGATTTTTCCAACAACACTTCCAAGCCCCGCCCAAGACTTCCTCCGTCCTCGCCGCGCAGGCGAATTGATCAACCCATCAAACGCTGCCGGCTTATCAGGTTAAGAACGACAGTTCCCGCCGAACCTCGTCGGAGCAATAGAGGCGATTGTTGCCGTCCCATACGAGCAGGACGTTGCGGTCGGTGCGTAGGTAAGGTTCGATCCACGACAACGGGCGCGGCAGCGGATTCTCGATCACCAACACCAGTTTCGCCTGCTCAATCTTCTGGAGATACCGGTACTCGTAGAGTTGGGACAATCCGCGACGAACCTGCGCCTGCACGTTCGTGGCCGTCGTGGATTTCATCTCGAACACGAAATTATCGCCGGTAACTTTCGCCGCAAGGTCAATGTAACGGTTCGCTTTCTGGATGGCGTGAGCCGCCCGCAATCGCGCGGCAACCAAATCGGTGAGCATTCGGTGACTGTTCACTGCGCGTTCCCGGCGCGCTTGGTCAACGAGCACCGTCATGGTCTGATTACGTTGCCGGAACTCGCGTGCCCGCGCTTCGTACTCGCGCAACTCGCACCGTGTCGGGAACAACGGCTCTTCGTCGGCGGTGAAATTGATGATCGGCACGGCAGCCGGTAACACTTGCAACACCAAGTTGCCTTGCCGGATGTCAGCCAGCCCAAACGCCCGCATCCATTGGATATAGGATGAAGCGCGGCGATGAACCATGCTTTGCGTCCCCAGTTCCGCAACGCCGGCAAGAAAGCGCTCAAGTTCGGCGCGCGACGCGCCGGGGGAAGATAGCGTTCAGTTCTTCTTTCCAGAACTCCTCGATGCGGCCACGATACTCAACGCCGATCATCGGGTCGTTTGGAAAAGTCTGTCCGCAGCCGCAAGCGTAGTCGAAGAACTTCACGGTGCCGGTACGACCGAGCCAAGCGCGATCGCCGGTTTCATCGGCAAGCCGGACAACACGAACCAGCGTTCCAATCTTGAAAGGCGCGCCCGGAACGTCAGCATGGATGTGCTTCGGCGCGGTCACGCTGCCCACTGGTTTTCCAGCCCGGCAACTTCGTGCGCCTTGGCATGCAATTCCGAGACGAGTTCGTAGCTCGTGAACTTCGTGCGGGTGGCGATGGGCGCAAAGGACGGATGGGAAATCTTGGCCGCGTATTCTTTCTGCCGGTCTTTGGCCGCCACGATTCGGAAATCAATTTTGAAGTCTTGAAAGTGAACGAACTTGAGCAGCGAGTTATCGAAGCTCGTCGTGTGCTCGATCTCGAAGAATGCACTCGGCATCCGGCGAGGATTGAACCAGATCACGTCCACTGACAGCGCTCGCTTGACGACCTCTGGAAATGTGAACGGATGCAGTTGTTGAAGGGTCGCGGCGTCGCCAAGCGGCTTGTTGGAGAACTTCCTCCCGCGATCTTGTGGCGGCACGAACGTCTCGAACCGTTTCAGATTGCCAAGTTCCACCACCAAACCCTGATAATACGTGTGGTTGTACTCCGGCTTGTCGATGTCCTTGATTTCCGGTGGAAGCGAGTCCTTGCACTCCTTCAACGCCCACAAACCGGGCCGAATGCGAAAGAAGAACCGGTCATCTTGGACGATGCGGTTGATCGACTTGAACGGCGTCTTCGTCTTCCACTCGACGCCGGGAATCTTCAGCGTCTTGTGATAAAGCCTGCCGAGCGTGGCAAAGCCGCCGTTGGCGCGCATCACTTCGATGACTGCCTCGTGCTGTTTCATAAGGGACGCGCCGCATCTTAACGTCACGCCACCGAAAGCGCACCCGAAATCATGCGGCTCTCCAATACCGGCGATGTCGCCGCGCCGGTCACCCTTGCAGTTGATCATGCGCGGCGCTTGGACAACGCGAATCGGGTAGTTGACGTACAACTCGCGGATGCGCGGATGATCGGAGTTGCTGAGCACGACGTAACAGCCCCGCTGGTCAAGCACACGAAACGCGCGAGCCAGCTCAACGTGATCAGGCTCGCGGAACTGGCCGGACGTGTACCGCTTGAAGTCGGAGTATTCCGAGATCGGGAAATACGGCGGGTCGAAATAAACCAGATCACCCCGGCGCGCTTCCTCAACAGTTTCACGGAAATCTTTTGCCTCCAGTTCGGCATCGCGCAATGCCCACGCAGCGGCGAGCAGGTTGTCGCGGTTGTAGAGCGACGGGTTCTTCGCTGAACCGACGGGCGTATTGAACTCGCCTTTGGCGTTCACCCGGTAAAGCCCGTTGAAACAGGTCTTGTTTAGGAAGATCGTGCGCGCGGCGCGCTCCAAGTTGTCCGGTAAGTTCTGCTGGCCGCGCACCTCGTAGTAGTAATCGTCGCCACCCTTGCGGTACGCGGCGGCATGCACGTCGAGCCGCTGCATCAGCTCCTCGGTCCGGTCGCGGACGTTGCGGTAGGCGTTGATCAGTTCCTCGTTGCTGTCGCGCAGGAACGCTCGCAGATGCGGGAAGCGGCGCTTCAAGTGGAAGAACACCGCGCCGCCGCCGAGGAACGGTTCAACGTAGCGCTCGACTTCCGCCGGCAAGAATTCGTCGAGCGTGACGAGCAAGCTGGTCTTGCCGCCAGCCCATTTCAAGAACGGCTGCGCTTCGACGCGGGCGATGTCCGGCGTGTCGGCAAATTCCATCGCCTTCTGCTCGTCGTAGGCGTAGAGCAGGCGGTCGGGTTCACGTCCGGTCGCGCCCGGAAGGGCGCTCCCACATTTGGGAGGCGGAGTGAGTTTGGCGAGTTTGCGGGCGATTTTGGATTTCGGCTTGGGATCGGATCTCTGATCCGGCCGCACCGTGTACGCGGCTTTCTTTCCCGAACGACTCCGACGCCGCTTGTCTGCCATCTGGCTGGATCGATCCCGATCCGCGCGAAAGGATCAAGATCCAAATTGCGCGTCCTCCGGCGAGTCGAGCGCGGGACTTGGGCCGTGCGATAGCGGATGAGACCCTTGACTGGCTCAGGGTGACATCGTTGGAAACGGCGGGACGCAAACGCGTTGACGATTCGCGGTGGCGGGAATAATGTTGGCGCGTCACAGTGAACCTTCAACCACGGAGACAGTCATGCCAAAATATGTCATTGAACGAGAGCTGCCGGGCGCGGGGAAACTGACGGCGGAGCAGTTGCGGGGGATTGCCCAGAAGTCCTGCGGGGTGTTGCGCGAAATGGGGTCGCAAATCCAATGGCAGGAGAGTTACGTGACGGACGACAAGATTTACTGCGTCTATATCGCGCCGAACGAAGCGATGGTGCGCGACCATGCCAAGAAGGGCGGTTTTCCCGTCACCCGGGTGTCGAAGGTCACCAGTGTGATGGACCCGGTCACCTCGGAAGCCTGAAGGCACGCCGAGCGCGGCCCCGAAATGGATTCGGGGTAAACGTGTGGACGGTGAAGTGACCGCGGCGCTTTCCTCCGGTAACTCAACAGCCCGGCAACGACAGAGATTCCTCGACAAGCTCGGAATGACAATTTACCGGACTGAATGCCGGTAGGACTGCGGGCGAGGGTCAGCGGGTCACACCGTTCTGGTAGGCGAACCAGGTGGGGTTGAACGCCGCGAGCGGGGTTTTGAGTTTCTCCAGTTCCGTGGTCGGGCCGTGAATTGCCACCCATGACCCCTCGGCGTCTCGTCCAACTTGGCTTCCAACCGGGTCAGGTCGGCGATCTTCAGCAACTCCTGCAGCAGCGGGCCGACGTTGGTGAGATGCGCCAGCACCGCCTCGGCGTCCACGTAGGCTTCGCGACAGAAGAGGAGGTCGCCGTTGAGGGTGAAATCGTAATAGAGGTTTTTCTTCTCGGTCGCGGTCTTGGCGATGAAGTCAGGCAGAGAGGCTTTGATCGCGTCGAGCTTGCCGGGATGGGCCTTGAAGTATGGGTGGATACTGACGCTGTTGGATGGGTGGCTCATGGGATGGTGGCCTTCTGTTGGATGTGTTGCCGTGCAGTGTAAAGCCGACGGGCGCCGGCGGTCAACACCAGCGGCGCGCGCAGCACTTGCGCCCGGCTAACGAAGGCGAGCAAGCCAATGACCGGGATTACTTCGCGCGGCCTTTACCCAGCGCGCGTGTCTCCTTGTCATCCAACACGGGCACAATCTCGATATCGAGAAGACTGTTCCAGTTGAGCGCCCAGTTGGCCAACGCCTCGGCACTGTCGGATTCACAGATGGCCACGCCACGACCGCGCGCGAGGTCATGCCAGCGGCCGATGAGTTTGATTTTGCTGCCGCAGTCGGCGGCGTCTTGTTCCGGTGTCATCTTGGAGAAGTGCGCCAACGCTTCGTGGAGTTGTGCTCCGGTCGGGAACTTCCAGCTCACCATGAATTTCATCGTGATCTGCCTTTCTGTTGGTTGGATTGACTCGCCTCGCCCCGAAAGCATTCGGAGCCACGCCGGTGAGATAATAGACCCAGACCTACGAATCTCAATCACAGATTCTGCCGCCCTGCGACAATATCGCCGCACGCGGCAGCAGTTCGAGCCGTTGCGTCGCCTGAAAGAACTGAGCGTCACGGAGCGCGCCCCGAAATGGATTCGGGGTAAACATGGATGCTGGACGTGCGGCGGGTCGTGCAGTCGCTCGGCTTCAGGTTTTGCGCAACCTCCCAAAAACGAAGCGGCGGAAGAAAATCCTCCGCCGCTCGGACGAATTGCAACTGCGTGTCAGTCCGGCTCTCAGCCTTTGGTGTCAGTCTTGGGCTGATCCTTGGCCTTGGCGCTGCTGCAGATGGGGCAGCCGACGATGCCATTCTTCTCGCAATTGACTTTGCAAGCCGCAACCTGTTCGGGCGTGAGAAGTGCCTTCACGGCCTTGAAGAACTCGGCTTGGGCTTCGGGGGAGCATTTTCCCTTCGTGCATTCGGCGTGCAGGGCGGTGGCCTTCTCCTTCTGTTCCTTCGTGAACAGATCGAAGTGTTCCATGACCATGCAACACATGGTCTGCTTCTTTTCGTCCTTCGGCGCGGCCTTGGCCGCGTCTTCCGCGCGAAGGCTTGCGCCCGCGAACAACACAACTGCGGTGGTGAACATGACAATAGCTTTTTTCATATTTGTCCTTTGTTTGGGGTTTACGGTGACACTAACGCCGATTCAGCCTACCAAGCCGTCGCCGCTTAGCAACATAATTGTGAGCGCCCAAACGGAGCGCGGTTGCCGTGAAGCCGAGTCTGCGAGACCTGCGCAGCAAACCGACATCGCGGGTTTGCCGCACACGACTGCGGCGTGTCGTCGGCGTCGGCTCCGTTTGGCTCGGCTTGAATCGCGTTGGATTTGCGGTATCAGTAGCTTTCCATACAACCCAAAGGAAACCTTATGAATACCAAGAAACTGAACGCATCCGACCTCACCCAACGTCCCCCCCGCAGCGCACGCGTCCGGCTCGGCGGTTACGCCATCCTCGCCCGCTGTCTCGACAAAGGACGGGCGACATTGGCCGGCAAGAACGGCGAGTATAATTATGCGTGCCCACTCGACGAGAATTGGTTCAACTTTTCCGGCATCAAGCCGGCCGAACTGAAGAAACAGTTGGCCGCCGGCAAAAGCGATGGAAAGATTTTGGAGTGGGTCGCCGCGTACTCGACGACCAAGCCGCAGCCGTGGCAGATCGCCGCGTGGAGCGCGTTTTATGATCAACGCGGGCCGAACGATGTGGAGACACGCGAGTATTTTACCGGCTTGCTGAAGAAACTCAGTACGACCCGCGAAGATGTGTTGAGTTGGTTTGACCTGCTCGATCTCGACGATTACGTGAGCTTCGGCGGGAAAGCCTGAGCGGGCTTCGACTTCGCCCAGTACAGCCGTGTGGTCGGGTGTCCGGCGCACAACGGAGCGCGCGCAAGTTCATGGCGATGCCGGTGAGTGGCAGTGTGGGTCGATGATTCTCACGGTTTGCCTTCCAAGTCGCGAAGGTATCCGAAGGAGTAAATGCCGGACGCGTGTCCGTCGCCCCATTGCGGCTGGATGGCATAGCCGCCGACGTACTGCCAGCCGCGCAACTCGAAGCTGGCCGGCGTGTACTCTTGGCGACGTGGCTTGAACTCGACCATCACGTTCGTCTCGCCCTTGCACATTGCGCATGGACAAGCGCGACGCAATGGTTCGGCGTCAAAATAACTTTCGTGACCGTCGTCCCACACGATGGCGAGGATGTTGTTCACGAGTTCGATGTTCTTGGGTTTCACGTCGTCTTCTCCGGCCACGGGCACAGCTTCCTGATCGAGCAAGCCGGGCAATTGGGCTTCCGCGCCGTGCACACGCGCCGCCCGTGAAACTGTAGCAGGTGGCAGAACTTCGTCCAATCCTTCTGCCGCACAATCTTCACGAGATCGGCCTCAATCTTGTCCTGGTCGTCCTTCTTCGTCAGCCCCAAGCGCCGGGACAGTCGCCAGGTGTGCGTATCCACAACGATCGCCGGCTCACCAAACGCGTTCGCGAGAATGGCGTTGCCGGTCTTGCGCCCAACCCCCGGCAACGTCAGCAAGTCGTCCAGATTCTCCGGCACATTTCCGCCAAATTTCTCCACGAGCACGGTGGCTGCGCCGCGGATGGAGCGCGTCTTGTTGCGGTAAAAGTTGATTCGGCGGACGTCTTCTTCGCGAAGCTTCGTCCAGTCGGCTACAGTACAATACTTCCGGAACAACCCCGGCGTGACCAAGTTCACAAGATTGTCCCGACATTGCGCGGCGAGGATGAGGGCGACCATCAGTTCCAGTGGACTGGAGAAATTCAGAGCGAGCTTCGCGTCGGGGTGCGTCCGCTTCAACGTGACGATGATTGTGCGGACTCGGGCAGACGTTCGGGCCGGTGCCTCGCGCCCCATCATGGCTGGGGCGGGTTGATGAGGGTATTGAACCGGGCGTCGTTGGTCAGCGAGCTGAATTGTCGGTCATTGCGCACGCGTTCACGCAAGGCGGGGTCGAGGGCGATGGCCGCCTGAAGCGCCTGGATGGCGTTGTCGGTCGCGCCCATCGCGGCACTGATGATGGCCATGGCGTAATAGGGTTCAATTTCCTTTGGATGGCGCTGGATGGCCATCGCGACGGTGCGACCAGCGAAGTCGGGTTGGTTGCAGGTCAGGTAGAACTGCGCAATCTGCAACATTTCGCTGGCGGAGGAGCCAGATTGGGCGAGGTAATTGTCCAGCAGGGAAGTCACGCGGTTGAACTGCTGGAGACGGAAGTAGGTTTGCGCGAGTTGAAGGACGGTCGGCAGGTTTCGCGGGTCAGCCGCGTGCTGTTGTTCGAGTTGCTGGACGGGCGCGGCCTGTTGCAGCATGCCACGGACTTGTTGAACGGCGTAGCCGATCTTGGCGTTGAGGGGGTCGAGTTTCTGGTAAGTTTCCAGAATGGCAAGCGCATCGGCAGCTCGGCCGATCTCCATAAGCAGTTGGGCCAGCCGGAAATTTGCCTCAGGACTGTCCGGGCAGAGTTGCAGGGACTGCCGGAACGCGTACTCGGCGTCCGCTTGCAATTTGCGGAATGCGTAGATGCCGCCGATGGCCGACCGGAGTTTGGAGAACGTCTTGCGCGCATCATTGTCGCGCCAGAATTCCGGACGCGCCGTGAACTCGGTGACGAGCTTATCCCAGTACGCGCGATCGCGCGCGATGATTTGCGACCAGCGCGCGGCGTTGTCCTGCGGCGTCGGCACGGGCTCCGCGTTGATCTTCATGATGATGCCGTACGGCTCGAGGTACGGGAACATCCACGGGATGACGTAGCTTTCCTCGATGTAGAATGTGTGTTTCGCCTTGTTGTGGTCGTGAATCCATTTACAAAGGATGCCGTTGATGTTCATCACGCCTTTGACGCCGCGCACCTGCACCTGACCGGCGTTGACCTTGACATCCTCTTCTGGGTCCATCGGCTCGCCCCGCGCGCGGCGGGCGTTGATGTCGTTGACGTATTCCTGAAACGCCTGTCGCGAGTCTTGCTCCGTCGGAATCCAGAGTGGTTCGACCGGATACATCGAATCGCGGTACAGGTGATGCCAGCCCCACCGGAACACGCGGCGCTGCCAGGGATCGAACTTCGCCAGCGTCTGCTCGTTGGTCGGGTTGGGCCGGGAGTAGTCGTAATGGTCGCGGATGTAGGCCATGTACGTCGTATCTGCCAAGGCATTTTGGGTGACGATGTAAACGTCGCGGCGGTCGAAGTTCGGATCGCGGAACTTGTCGCGGGCCGGCACGCGGCTCTCGCAGAAAATCATGTACGTCGGCACGAACCGACCGGGGTCGGTCCCGCCGAACAGAAACGCATCGCGATCCATCGGTGGATAATCGCCGCCGGGGTTGAACATCCGGTAGCCAAACTGATAGCCGAAATCATGGCCGCGCTGTTCGCACGTCGCCCAGTTGGTTGTGAACGGAATGATGGCCAGCGCGACCAGCGCCCAACTGCCGGTGCGCACCGCCGCGCGCGGCAGATTTTTCCAGCGCGTCAACGCCCACGCCAAAGTGAACGCCATCCCATAGCCGATCAACATCGCAAAGAACCCGTGCGCCGGCGCGAAGAACTTCAGGTTGATCTCCTGCTGGGTTTTGTCGAGGCCGGGATTGATGATCATCAACAATCCGAAGCAGGTGGTCAGAAAGGCGGCGGCCAGGTAGATCAACCATTGCCGGCCGCGCGGTTTGAGTTCCTTCCAGAATTTGACTGCCACCGCCACCGGTACGAGGGCAATTAATCCGACGGGCCAACTGTATTGATTGATTAACGCCGCCGTGAACAGCCGCACTTGAATCCAAAACGCCCCTGTCCATGGCTTTGCGGTGTGGAGTTGCTCGTACTGGCCGCGTGTGATGCTGTGGAGAAAACCTTGTTTGGTGGACGCAAAGCCCCAGTTCATCGGCGGATTGGTGGACGCCGCGATCGGCATATAGAGGTAGACGCTACCGCCGAGCAGGAACAATCCCGCGCACCACAGCGCCCGCTTCCAACTCAGCCAGCCCGCCATCGCGCCGATTCCCAGCAACGCACCGGCCGCTCCGCCGGCCATCAATATGACCGGCATTAGCTCGGTCCGGGGACCGAAAAGAAACAGCAGCTTAACTTGCTGCGTTAAGAGCGACTGGTCCGGCCCTGCCAGCAGCCACGCATTCACCATGACGACCGCGACCCATCCGATCAAGAGGGCAAATGTCAGCTCCAAAAAGCCGGAGAACCGCGCCTTGCCGGCGGTGTCTGTCAGCACGCCCACGACAAACGCGCCGACCATCAACGGCACCACCATCACCACAATGGTCTGGTGGTTGCCGATGCTGAGACCGAACACCAGGATCGTCGCATACAGAAACCGGTGTTGCGTGGGGCGCATCATCCAGGCAAAAAACATGCACGTCGTCAACACGAACGAAAACACGCTCAAGGCGCGCATCTCCGGCACCGACGCCCAGAGCCAGACCCCACGGTTGAACGCGAACAACATGGCCGACGCCGTCGCCACCGACAGCGACAATGATTCCTTCAGTGGCTCCTCGATCGTGTCGTTCCACGGCGAATTGCGCAGAAGCATCAGAACGCTGCGCGACATCAACAACGTCATAATCCCCACCAGCGCCGCGCCTGTCACGACCGACAGCAAACCGATTCGCCACGCCGGATTGCCGAACGGCACCAGATGCCGCCACACCCAACTTAAAAACGTCCAGAGCGGATAGCCCGTCGGGTGCGGCACGCCGAAGTTGAACGCACCGGTCACCAATTCCCCTGAATCCTGCAGGGTCACTTCGGGCGACATGAAATAGAAGAAGACTCCGCCTGAAACTAGGAATGTCATGGCGGCCGCGATCCACTCTTGCCGGGTAAAGAGTGCACGAAGGCCCTCCGCTGGTGCAGATGGGCTAACCGATTTTTGTCTTTCCTTGGCCATTGTTGTAGTCCTCAGTGTCGAAAATGTCGGATCCGAGTAAACACCATCGCAAGGTTTCGCTCATCGGCAGCAGCAATCACTTCCGCGTCGCGGACACTGCCACCGGGTTGAATCACCGCCGTCGCGCCGGCATCAGCCGCTGCCACCACCCCGTCCGGGAACGGAAAGAACGCGTCGCTGGCGACGGCACTATCCGCCAAACTGAGTTTGGCTTCGCCGGCTTTCCACACCGCAATCTTGGAGGAATCCACGCGGCTCATTTGACCCGCGCCAATACCCAGCGTTCGACCCTCGGTGCCGAAAACAATAGCGTTGGATTTTACATGCTTGACCACGCGCCACGCAAACAACATCGCGTGCCGCTCGGCTTGCGTCGGTTCACGTTTCGTCACCACTTTCATTTCGGGGGCGGAAACCAGCCGCGCGTCGAATTCCTGCACCAGCACACCGCCGATGACGGAACGCAGGGTCGACTGACAAGTCACGGGCAAGAGTTGTTTCATCAGTCGCAAGTTTTTCTTGTTCTGAAGAACAGCGAGGGCGGCCGGCTGGAAATCAGGCGCAATGATGATCTCGCTGAAGATCTCCGCGATGGCTTGGGCGAGGTCGACGTCGAGCGGACGATTCACAGCGATGACGCCGCCGAACGGAGCTTGTTTGTCCGTCTCGTACGCCAGCCGCCACGCGTCCAGCAACGTGGAGGCGCTGCCGACGCCGCAGGGGTTGGTGTGCTTGATAATCGCAACGGTCGGCTCGTCGAATTCGCCGACGAGTTCAGCTGCGGCGTTGATGTCGATGATGTTGTTGTAGCTGAGTTCTTTGCCATGCAGTTGTTGGAAATGCCGCGCCAGATCGCCATAGAACGCCGCCTTCTGGTGCGGGTTCTCGCCGTAGCGGAGGTCGTGTGACTTTCTCAGCGAGATAGTGAGCGTATTCGGGAAGCCGGCCGGCTTGCCCTTTGCCTTCCCCCGTTCAGTTTGCAAATACACTGCGATGGCCGCGTCGTACCGGGAGGTCGTCTCGAAGGCCTTCACGGCCAGCTTCCAGCGAAACATGTCGCACGTGCTGCCGTCGTGCTCGTGAATGTCGCGCATGACGTGTGGGTAATCGACGGGGTCGACGACGACCGTGACGCTGGCGTGGTTCTTGGCCGCGCTGCGCAACAGGCTCGGGCCACCAATGTCAATATTCTCAATCGCCTCAGCGAGCGTAACGTCTGGCTTCGCGACCGTTTGTTCGAACGGATACAGGTTCACCACGACCATGTCGATGGGCTGGATGCCGTGTTTGCCGGCCGCGGCTTCGTGCTCGGCATTGCCGCGAATGAAAAGCAAGCCGCCGTGCACTTTCGGATGAAGTGTCTTGACCCGGCCGTCCAGCATCTCCGGGAACCCCGTGTAATCGCTGATTTCCACGACCGGTAATCCCGCCTCCCGGAGCGCTCGCGCCGTGCCGCCGGTCGATATCAACTCGACGCCGAAGGCCCGGAGTTCCCGGGCAAACTCGACCAAGCCGGTTTTGTCAGAAACGCTGATGAGGGCTCGCTGAATGCTCGCCATTCAAGTCAGCCTAACGAACGCTGGCGCAATCTTCAATCGAATTTCAGTTGCGGAGATTCCGCCCGCGTCATTCGCCACCCTTGGTCGGTCTTGAGGAAGAGGAGACGGAAGCGGTCGGTGCGCAGTTCCGAATCGGCCAGCGAGCCTTTCGCTTTGGCGAGAATCTTCGCGATGAAGACGGCTTGCGCCCGCTGATGATCCGGTTCGACCGTAATTTTCAAGTCGGAGATGAGGATCAACACGCCGTCTTGCTGTGCGCGAAAAGACCGCACTGCGCCGAGCACAGTGGACTTGTCGAATCCAAAATCGTCGCTGTAGTCCTGGGCAATGCCGGCTTCGAGCTTCAACAGGTTGCCGGTCTCAACAGCCCGCGCCATTGAAGAAATCTGCCGTTGAATCCGCTGTTCATCGGTCACGAAGATCCGCTGCCACAGCCACCAACCCGCCAGGACCAAGATGATTACACCGGTACCTCGAATTAGCCATTTCATCGCTTCCATCTCCAATGCGCTATCAACCGCGCCTTGACCAATCGCGTCGCCACCAGACCGTGCACGGTCTCGTCGGGCGCCACCGTACGATTATCGCCGATAACGAAGACCTTGTCGCCGGGCACTGGCGTCGGCGGCAGTTCCCAAGTCGGGTTCGGCGGCGTGTACGATTCCGGTAATGGCTGTTCGTTGATCTGCACCACGCCACCGGTAATCCCGATGGTCTCACCCGGCAAGGCAACGACGCGTTTGACGAAAAACAACGGCGGATCATCGGCGGTGCGAAACACGATAATGTCCCCGCGTTGCGGCCGGTAGGGCCACACCTTTTGCATCAAGCACAAATCCATGTGGCGGAGCGTCGGCGTCATGCTCTCGCCGACGACGAGGTAGGGCGTGACGACAAACTTCAGAATCAGACTGACCACGAGCGCCATCAGCGCCAGCCCGAATAAGACTTTCTTGCGTCGCTTCACGCAAACTGGACTTCGGCCCGGCCCCGGCGAATCTCGCCGATGACGTAGGACTTGATGCCGTGCTGGCGGGCTAGAGTTTGTGCCGCTGCGACAGATTTCGGATCAACGATCAGCACCATGCCGATGCCCATGTTGAATACCCGGTGCATTTCCTCGTCGCTCACGCCACCGCCTTGCTGGAGCAACCGGAAAATCGGCAACACGTCCCATGAGCCTTGCCGGATCAGCGCCGCGCAGTTCTTCGGCAACACGCGCGGAATGTTGTCGTAGAAGCCGCCCCCGGTAATGTGCGCCGCGCCGTGCAGACAATGCCGGAGCTCTCGAATGACCGGCCAGTAGTTGCGATGGACCTTGAGCAACTCCGCTCCATACGTCGCGCCGAGATCGCTGCAGTAATCATCCAGGCGCACCCGCATTTGGGCGAACAAGACTTGCCGGGCTAGCGAATAGCCATTCGTATGCAGACCGCTGCTCGCCAAGCCGAGGATCGCGTCGTCGGGCCGGATCTTCTTTCCATCCACGATCTGATCGCGCTCGACGACGCCGACAATCGTGCTGACCAAATCATAATCGCCGGCCGCATACATGCCCGGCAGTTGTGCCGTTTCGCCGCCGATGAGCGCACAGCCGGCCGCCGCGCACGCCTTGGCCAGCCCGGCAATGATCTGGTTGAACACGCGCGGCGAGAGTTTGCCCATGCCGATGTAATCCAAAAAGAACAATGGCTCCGCGCCGAGCACTGCGATGTCGTTGACGCAATGGTTGACGAGATCCTGCCCGACTGTATCGTGTTTGTTGAGCGCCACGGCGATGCGCAACTTGGTGCCGACGCCGTCCATGCTGCTGACCAGTACCGGCTGTTTGTATTTACTGATGTCGAGCGCGAACAGCCCGCCGAACCCGCCGATGGAACCGAGTACTTCCGGGCGCAACGTCTTGCGGACTTTGACCTTGAGGCCGCTCTTGAGTGTGTCGGCGAGCGAAATGTCAACGCCGGCGGTGGTGTAAGCGCTTTGGACTGTGCACCGTGCGCCTTGCCCTTTGGTCTTCGAATTCACGCTGCGCAGTTTCGGTGACTGACGCAGAAAATGCAAGGCGGCGACGTATTTCCAACGCCGCCTAGGCGCTCTTGACTACCGTACTGGTTCTGAGATCGGTGATGTTGCCAAACTCATCCAAGAAGTAGAACTCTACAGTGGTTTGCACGGCGCCGTATTTCTTCAGCCAGCGTTCGGCCACCTCACGTTGGTTACCGAAAACTAGGAATTTGCGCCTTGCACTCGTGTGCTCAAGCAACCAGACATGCCCAGCAATCTCCATGAATTTTGCGGGTGGTGTGTTGACGCCATGAACCAAAGTTAGGAACTTAGCATCTCCAATGATTTGGGCGTCCGGTGACACGAGATCAAACCGCTTAGGAAAGCCGTAAGGCTGTCGTTCTGTAAGCGCCGAGCCGAAGAACCTCGCCATGTGAAACCTAGCGTGCGTCTCGAACTGTTGCCAGTCCAGCATCCGCTTCGAATAGGAACTGACAACCCACTTTTGTGGTTGCTCAACGTCCGTGTCGGTCTGTCCAGTGCCATCTTCGTGTCTTGGCAAGACGTACTCGATGCGCAGACTCGCACCTAGCCCGTTTGGCGGTTGAGCCACAACACGGTCGACGCTTTGCATCATCTGCTTCATGACACTGCAGCAGGTGGGCATCCTGTGTTGAGGTCCCGGATAACCTCCTGTAATCCGATGAAGTTCACCCGCAGACACCTCAATCGAGGCCGAGCCGGAAGCTAAGCCCTTCTTGAAAACGCGGAGAAGACTCTGCCTGAAGTCATCAGCTCTTGGTGGCATGTTTCTCGAATTTCCTCTCAATTCATCGCCGTGTGTGTCTATAGCAACCGTCTCTGCGTGTCGTCATGAACGAGGTCAGCGAGCGAAATGTCAACGCCGGCGGTCGTGTACGCGCTCTGGGAAATCTTTCGACCTTTCACGCCGCGCAGTGTGTGGGAACGAGCCGCGAATTGCAAGGCGACGCGGCGGTCAGGCTGAGGATTCGCAGAGTTGGCGGATGGCTTGAGCCATCGAGCGGTCAATCTCGAAATTCGCTTCCAGCCATGACAGAATTTCTTGCGCTGACTCCCGCGTGCGCTCATAACCCTGAACGAAGCGCGGCAGATCCTTGGCGAACGCAGGGAAACGTTTTTCGAAACGGCGCTCATTCGCGAACGCGTCACGGGATGGTGGCATTTCCTGTTCGACCAGCGGCGCGAGATCGAGCAGGCGGTCCACCGCATAATGTTGTACGAGACGCTCCGCCGACAGTTTTTCGCCACGATGGAACCGGCACAGGCCGACGTACAAATTGGTAAGCGCTTCACCGACGAGCCACTCCACCGTGTGAGTCGGCGGAGGAGTTCCCGGATTGGCCGGGATGCAAATCGCTTCGTCCACGCCCGACTGCTTCCAAACAATGCGTCCCCGTGCAAACGGGATATGGCTGAGCTCCGCGGGTTCAAAGACCGCGAATTCGCAGAAGACTCCATCCGCAAACAGCAGCTTGTGCCCGTCAGGCGTGTTGCGGAAGTGATAGGCGACAGGATGAACCGATTGTAGCCAATCCAGATTCTCAATGTACCGCTGCTTCGAACCAACGTCCGCAATAACGAAAAAGTCTAGGTCGGAATAGTCGTCCAACCGATCCTGGTCGATGCCAACTGAACCCAATGCGATCAAGGCCCGGCCTGTGTCCACTTTCATCCAAAGATCGACCGATGGCCTCCAACCGCTCCATCAGCAACTGCCCCCTGTTCATCGCCGATCCGGGCAGTTACAGCAGTCTTCTCTGCGCGTCGTCATGAACGAAATCGGAAATCGGTCGGCGATACCGGTTTCGATTTTGCTCCATGATGAATTTGTCCATCTCGGACTCGACCGGTGACGGGTAGTTACCGGTGTAACAGGCGGTGCAGAACTCCGTGGCCGGCAAGCCCGTGGCCGCGATCATCCCTTCGAGTGACAAATAGCCCAGCGAGTCCGCGCCGAGGAAGTCGCGGATTTGCTCCGGGGAACTATTCGCGGCCATCAGTTCCTTGCGGGTCGGAAAGTCGATGCCGTACGCGCACGGCCATTTGTGCGGCGGGCAGCTCACCCGCATGTGGACTTCCTTCGCACCGGCTTCGCGCAAGGTGGTGACGCGCGCCCGGGCGGTTGTTCCGCGCACGATCGAGTCGTCGACGACCACGACACGTTTGCCGCGCACCATTTCCTCGATGAGGTTGAGTTTCACGCGCACGCTGAAGTCGCGGATCAGTTGGCTCGGTTGGAGGAATGTCCGGCCAACGTAGTGGTTGCGCACAAACGCGTTGCCGAACGCGATGCCGGACTCTTCGGCGAAGCCCATCGCCGCCCAGTTGCCGGAGTCTGGCACCGGAATGACAAGATCGGCTTCGATGGGGTGTTGCCGGGCCAGGGCTCGGCCGAGATTGATACGCACTTGCGCAACGTTGCGATTCAGGAGGTCACTGTCCGGCCGCGCGAAGTAAACAAACTCAAAAATGCAAAGCGCATGGGCCTGACCGGTATCCTTCCACGGGTTCACCGAACGAATGCCGCTTTGGTTGATGACCACGATCTCTCCGGGCTCGATGTCGCGGACGTACTCAGCTTGGATGAGGTCGAGTGCACATGTTTCGCTGGCCAACACGTAAGCGGTGCCGGCGATACCACCGTCCACTGCCGGGGCATCCAGCCGTCCCAGCACGAGCGGCCGGAAGCCGAACGGGTCGCGCACACCGATCAGCTCGTCCTCCCCCATGATGACCAGCGAGTACGCGCCCTGAATCTTGTGCATGACGGCTTCGATGGAATGGGCGCGGTCCGAATCGCCGGGTTGGGCGAGCAGGTGAAGAATGATCTCGCTGTCGACCGTGGTTTGGAAGATCGAGCCGCTGGTTTCGAGTTCGGCGCGCAATCGGGCGGCGTTGGTCAGGTTGCCGTTGTGGCCGATGGCGATCTGGCCGCGGGCGCAATCGACGACGAGTGGCTGGGCGTTGCCGATATTGGAACTGCCGGTCGTGGAGTAGCGGACGTGGCCGACCGCGAGGTGACCCGGTAATGAGCGCAGGATGTTCTTGTCGAAGACTTGGCCGACGAGGCCCATGCCTTTGTAAGTGCGCAGGTCGACGCCGTCGCTGGCGGTGATGCCGGCGCTTTCTTGGCCGCGGTGTTGAAGCGCGTAGAGGCCGTAGTACGTCAACTCCGCAGCATTAGGGTGACCGTAAATGCCGAACAAGCCACAATAATGCCGTGGTCGCATGTCTGCTGTTGGATTCATCGGGCTACATCTGACCGACTCGCCTCTTTCAAACGTCGCAGTCTTATTAGAGCAGACACGCCGGAATAGCAAGGCACAACCCGGCAACGAAGCGAAGCACGACCAGAACCAAGCGGAGATCACTCTGCGGCGAGGGCGGTGCTGGGGTCGAAGCCGAGAAGGTCGTTGATGGTGTTGATGAGTTCCGAGGTCCGGTAGGGTTTGGTCAGAATCTTGTCCACGCCGCAGCGGTAGGTTTCCGGCAAGATGTTCGTCTCCACAGCGGTCAATCCGAGCACTTTGACGCGAGGACTTAGCTTTCGCAGGAAGGCCAGTGTTTCGGCTCCGTTGAGGTGCGGCATGTTATAATCCAACACCACCAGACGGACTCCCTCCTGGCAGTAGCGCAGCATGTCGAGCCCCTTGGCGGCTGATTGTGCGGCGAGGACGGTAAATCCTTCCGCGCGCAACAACGGACGAAGTATGTCCAGCGTTGCGGGGTCGTCATCGATCGCCAACACCACGCCGCGAGACTTTTTTTCGGCAGTTGCCCCGGCTCGTTGCCTTTTTTCGGAGCCGACCACCCCACCTGAAGTGTTCAGGAATACCGCGCTAAAAGCTCGAACAATTCCCATCATGCAAGCCAAAGAAAGCCAGCCGCGTGCCAGAACGTCTTTTCTGGGAGGATGAGCCTCGACATTCGCGCTTATGGCAACACAAGCGCAAAAATGTCCGCCTTGGCCGTGGCTATTGGCCGAGTAGAACGACCAATCCCGTCGGCGCCGCTACGCCGGCAGCCGGCTCGATCGACACAGCAAACTTGCTCACGCATGCCACTTCCTTCGCAAGCGTGATTTCACCCACCCCATGCCCGGCGCCATCCGTCCAGAAGAGGCCCGCCGGCACGGGCGGTTGATCACCACAAATCGCCCACAATTCGAGGCACTGACCTCCTCCTTTCTCCACCGCTGGTGCGCTGGACACCACCACCCGCCCTGTCTTTCGTGTGTTATGCCAGTAAACCTTGCCAGTGACCTTCGACTTGCCGGCTGGGTCGGACATCTGCACGACGCGAACCGCCGGGTCCATCACCAAGTTGAGTTCCACTCCCTGCCGGTCGATCCGCTGCTGTAGCGCGGACACCTGCAAATCCTGTTTCGAGACTTTCTTGCGCAACTCCTCCGCCGTCTTCACCAATTCCGCCTTCTCGGTCCCCAGTTTCACGTTGTTGGCCCGCAGTGCGCTCATTTCCTTGGAAATGGCTTCATTGCTCTCACGGAGTTGATCGAGTTGGGTCAAGGCATGTAGCTTGTTGTCGAGCGCCGACTTCAATTCGGTGATTTGTTTGTTCTGTTGCATTAAGACCGTGCGTTGCTGTGCGGCGTCCGCCGCGTGGTCCGCCGCGCGCTGTAACGCCTCGCGCCGCGACAAAGTCGCTCCGACCAACAACACGCAGACCACAGCCGTCGCCATCCACGGCACCCAGCCGAGAAAAACCAAACTCCAATCGAACCGGTCCGACGCTGGTCGCGGTAACTGCCGGACGCTCGGGCGCACAGGCGGACGCTCCGCCTCGATCTCTCCGTCAATTCGCTCCCAAGCAGACCGCGACGGCTCAGCGACCGGTGCAGCGAGCGCCAATTGATCGGCGACCCCCTGAAATTCAGCCAGCTCGGCTTCGCACTGGCTCCGGTGGGTGGCGACGTACTGTTCCATCTCCGCCAACTCCGCTCCATCGAGCGCGCCGATGACGTACAGCGGGAGCATCTCGCGAAATTGCTCGTGCGTCACGATGCGCCTCCCAACTGTTCACGCAACCGCAACATACCGGTGCGCATCCGAGTTTTCACCGTTCCGAGCGGCTCGCCGAGTTGCGCGGCGATCTCTGTCTGCGTCAGGCCACCGAAGTAGGCCAACTCGATCAACACTCGTTGCTCAGACGGCAACGTGTGGATGGCTTGCCGGATGAGCGAACGGCTCTCCGCCACGCTCGCCTCTTGTCCCGGCAACGCTGCGTCCTCAACCGGCTCCTCTGCGACTGCATCCGCCGCCCGCGCCCGTGCCTGCCGGGAACGCAATCGGTCGATGGCGCGGCTGCGGGTCAACATGATGAGCCAGCCCAGCGGTTTGCCCAGCCGGTCGTCAAACGAACCGGCGATCCGCCAGACCTGGAGAAATGCGTCCTGAAGCACATCTTCGGCATCATTGCGGTCGCCCAGGATTTTTAGCGCCAGCGAGAACAGCAGGCCGTTGTGGCGCTCATACAATTGGCGAAATGCGGCAGAGTCGCCCGCGGCAACCGCGCGCACGAGCACGGTGTCGTCCGGCAAGTTGGTGGTGGACAACGAACTCACACGCAGTCTCTCTCCGGCTGCGTCGTCACCGTACCAGCCCGCCGCAGCCCAAACCAGTCGAAAATCAAATCCGCCCGGGGGCGCGTTGGCAACGTGTGGTTGCAGTAGCATGTCCCCTCCCGTTGCGGCGAATCGCCGGCCAGCGCGTGACGCCCACGCGCGCCTGCCACGCCACGGCTGTCGCAAACACAATGGGAGACACGGCGTCCTGGGCCGGTAGAGGATTTCATGCTCCTGCGTTTCATCATCGTGTCCGACGCTCCGTTGTGCGGCTTTGTTCAAGTATATCTACGGAGCTTGCCTGCCGTCGGATTTTGGGATAACAATGGTCATGGAGATCAGTCCTATGAAACAATTCACATGGCTGTTCGTGGGTATTCTGATGCTTACGGTGGTCATTGGTTGCGGCAAGAAGAGCAGCGTGGACACCGGCAAGCTGGAGTCCAGCTTCAAATCCGCCGAGCCGGCCACCCAAAGTGAGTCCGACAAGGCCATTGCCGCCGTCAAAGCCGGCAACTACTCCGAAGCGCTCGCCGACTTGCAACGCCTCGCCGGCAAGGCCAAGCTCACCGCGGAGCAGCAGGCAGCCATCAAGGACGTTGTCGCCCAAGTCCAAAAAGCGATGACGGATGCCGCCAACAAAGCGGCCACGGACGCTCAGAAGGCCGGTCAAGACTTGAAGAAATCGCTGCCGCTGAAGTAACCGGCTAGCGATCCATCAACCGAGCAATCGCGTTCCACCAGACGTCGCGCAGTTTCGCAACGTCCCACGACAGCCGTCCGATGAGCAGGGCGTGACCGCCGGTCGTGCCTAGAACCGTGCCGGGAATCTTCCCGGCATGTTCCGAAGCGCAACTGATCACGATGCGCGACTGCGTCTCGCCAAACAGCGTGGCCGCCGAGATCGGCAAATCCACGGTCGTGCCGATGCCGTTCATACAACACTCCGCGAGCGCAACGGCCAGTCCGCCTTCGCTGCAATCGTGCGCGCTTTTCACCCAGCCCTGCCGGATGAAATCAAGACAGGCGTCGTGCGTGCGTTTAGCGTGTGCCAGATCCATCTTCGGCGGCTGACCGGCTTTGATTCCGTGAATGCGTTTCAGATATTCGCTGCCGCCAAGTTCGTCGCCGATGTCGCCAAGCAAAATGATCACGTCGCCGGCATCCCTGAACCATTGCGTGGTGATGTGCTTGGGATCGTCAATCAACCCGAGCATGCCGATTGTCGGCGTCGGGTCAATCGCACCGGCGGGCGACTCGTTGTAAAAACTGACGTTGCCTCCGGTGACCGGCGTGCCGAACACCCGGCACGCCTCGCTGACACCTTCGACGCAACGGCGAAATTGCCAGAACACTTCCGGTTTCATCGGATTGCCAAAGTTCAGGCAATCAGTGGTTGCCAATGGTCGCGCGCCGCTGCAGACGAGATTGCGTGCTGCTTCTGCTACGGCAATCTTGCCGCCTTCGAACGGATCGAGGTGGCAGTACGTCGAGTTGCAGTCCGTCGTGAACGCGATGAGCTTGCCGGCCTCTTGAATCCGAATCACCGCTGCATCACTACCGGGCGCGACAATCGTGCGATCTTGCACCATGTGATCGTATTGCCGGTACACCCAATTCTTCGAGGCGATGGTGGGCGAGCTGAGTAACTTCAGTAGCACATCCCGATAGTCCTTCGGCTCCGGCGGGAGCTTGCAGGTTGGAGTTTTGATCGGCTGAGCTTCACGGTGATAGACCGGTGCGTCGTCGGCCAGCGCTCGCGGCGGGATTTCGGCCACAACCTTGTCGCCCACCTTGACGCGCATGAGGCCGTCGTCAGTGACGCGACCGATCGTCACGCCGTGCAAGTCCCACTTCTCGAAAATCTCTTCGACTTCGCGTTCGCGACCTTTCTGCGCGATGAGCAACATGCGCTCTTGGGATTCACTGAGCATAATCTCGTACGGCGTCATGCCGGTCTCACGCTTCGGCACTTTCACCAGATCAATCTCAATGCCTGTGCCACCCCGGCTTGCCGTTTCACATGTCGAGCATGTTAACCCCGCCGCGCCCATGTCTTGGATACCGACGACCAAACCCTCGACGCGCATGACTTCGAGGCAGGCTTCCAGCAGCAATTTTTCCATGAACGGATCGCCCACCTGCACCGCCGGCCGGTCTTCGTGCGATTCCTCCGTCAACTCGCGTGAGGCAAACGCCGCGCCGGCCAGCCCATCGCGTCCGGTGGCGCTGCCAACATAGATGACCGGGTTGCCGACGCCGACAGCTTTGCCGCGTTTGATCTGGTCATGCCGCAGCACGCCGAGGCATAGGGCGTTGACCAACGGATTGCCGTTGTAGGATTCGTCGAAATAAACCTCGCCGCCGACGGTGGGAACACCGATGCAGTTGCCGTAGTGCGCGATACCGGCCACAACGCCGGCAAACAGGCGGCGATTCTGAGCGTCGTCGAGCGGACCGAATCGCAAGGAGTTCATGTTCAGAATCGGGCGCGCGCCCATCGTGAAGATATCGCGCATGATGCCGCCGACGCCGGTTGCTGCACCTTGAAACGGCTCGACCGCACTCGGGTGATTATGCGATTCGATCTTGAACGCAATCGCCCAGCCGTCGCCAATGTCCACAATGCCGGCATTCTCTTCGCCGGCCTTGACGAGAATGAACGGCGCTTCTCGCGGAAATTTCTTAAGCTCGGGCCGGGAGTTCTTGTAGCTGCAATGCTCCGACCACATCACCGAGAAGATGCCAAGTTCCGTGATGTTCGGCTCGCGCCCGAGGATTTTCTTGATGCGCTCGTACTCCTCCGTCGTGAATCCGTGCTTGGCAACAAGCTCGGGCGTGATGGTCGCGTCAGCTTTCATCGAGTTGAATCTGCATGCAGCAATTCATCGCGGGCATGACTTCTTCGAAGACGCCACAGATGGCCTTGACCAATTCGTAGCCGGTGCACGCGCGGACCTCACGCTCCGGCAGAGGGTAGTAAAGTTGGAATCCGACCCACTCGCGTTTGGGGTAATCCTTCATCACGCCGCTAATTTTCTGCGCCGACTTGAAGTTCTTTTTTGTGAACACCGCGTTGGTTTCCCAGTCGCCGACCTCAGCGACGAAGCCTTCGCGCCTGATCAACCGTCGCAATTCCGCGTCGAACGTTGCGGTGGGTTTCATCAGCCGGGTCCAGTCCCAGTCCGGTTTGAGCCTGCACCCGGGATACGGTTCGGACCCGGCGGCGTAGCCGCGCTCGATTTGCAAGCCGCTCTTGAAAATCTTCTTCTCCTTCTCGACCGAGATGAACAGTTTGGCGCAGCCGAAGTTCACGTCGTGCGAGATCGGCTTGGCTTCTCGGTTGGCCCGCGGCAGCCAACAAATCCATTGCCAGTACACGCCGCGTCCCCACCGGTCGATGACGAACGGCGTGCGGTACTTGGTTTCGAGATGAAACTTCAGGATCTGCGTGATGCGTTCGTACGATTCGAGGTTGCCGACGCGGATGCCGCGCTCAAAATCAATCCACTCGCGACGGAACGCTTCGCCGGTGGGTAGTTCGCCCGCGCGCCCGGCCGTCTTCGCCAACGGCAGCCAGTCCTTAGCTGACGGCAACCGCTTCATGGTGCTGGAGGATGGATTCGAAAATCAAACGACCATCCTCGCCGCCGAGGATCGGTTCGCTGGCGCGTTCAGGGTGCGGCATGAGGCCGAAAACATTGCGCGACTCGTTGCAAATGCCGGCAATGTCGTCGACCGAGCCATTTGGGTTCCCAACGTACCGGAACAGCACCCGGTCTTCTCGATGGAGTTGCTCAAGCACAGCCGGCTCGGCGAAGTAGCAGCCTTCGCCGTGGGCGATGGGCACGCGCAGCTCCTGTCCGCGACGGCAAGCGCTGGTGAACGGCGAGTCAGTGCACTCAGCGCGGACGCGCACCCAATCGCAGATGAATTTCAAGCTGCGGTTGCGAATCAACGCGCCCGGCAGCAGATGCGCTTCGCAAAGAATTTGGAAGCCATTGCAAATGCCGAGGACAAGCCCGCCGGCTTTGGCGTGCGCCGCCACCGCCTTCATCGCCGGCGAGAATCGCGCGATGGCGCCGGTACGAAGATAGTCGCCGTAGCTGAAGCCGCCCGGTATCACGACGCAATCCACGTCTCGAAGTGAGGTGTCCTTGTGCCAAACATACCGGGTCGGCTGCCCGAGGACGTCGGCCAACACGTGATACGCGTCCTGATCGCAATTGCTGCCGGGGAATTGGAGAACACCGAACTTCATTGGATCTCGAACGTGTATTCTTCGATGACCGGGTTGCTCAGTAATTTGTGGCACGCCTCGTCGATCTTCTTCTTGAGCGCCACCTTGTTGCTGCCGGTAAGCTCGACTTCGATGAACTTGCCGATGCGCACGTCTTTGATGCCAGTGAAGCTCATGGATTCGAGCGCGTGCTTGATGGTCTTGCCTTGCGGATCGAGCACGGTACGTTTGGGCATGACAATGATCTTGGCTTTCACTGGATGCCGACTTTCTTGAAGGTAGCATTGACTTGTCGCAAGTGGAGATCGAGATCGAAAAGTTCCTCGACTTCGCGGCGGGTGAGATGCTGGAGCACGTCCGCGTCTTCGAGCAGGAATTGCTTGAAGGTCTTTGAATCGGCCCAGGTCTTCATCGCGTTTCGCTGGACTACGGCGTAGGCGGCTTCGCGCGTGAGACCCTTCTTCGTGAGCGCGAGCAGAACCGCCTGCGAGTAAATCAGGCCTTTGCTCGATTCGAGATTGGCTTTCATCCGCTCCGGGTAGACGAGCAACCGATCCACCACATCCGTAAGCGTGACCAGCATGTAATCGAGCAACGTCGTCGAGTCCGGCAGGATCACGCGCTCAACGCTGCTGTGGGAGATGTCGCGTTCGTGCCAGAGCGCGACGTTTTCCATCGCGGCCAAGGCGTTCCCGCGCAGCACGCGCGACAGGCCGCAGAGGCGTTCGCAGGTGATCGGGTTGCGCTTGTGCGGCATCGCGCTCGAACCTTTCTGGCCGGCCGCGAAAAATTCCTCCGCTTCGAGCACTTCGGTGCGCTGGAGATGCCGAAACTCCGTCGCCCACCGGTCAATCGAGCAACCCACCAGCGCGATCGCCGACAAGAACTCCGCGTGCCGGTCGCGCTGGACAATCTGCGTGGAGATGCGGGCCGGTTGGAGACCGAGCTTCCGGCAAACATACGTTTCGACTTTCGGCGATAAGTGCGCGTGGGTGCCGACCGCGCCGGAAATCTTGCCGACCGCCACCGACTCTCGCGCGCGCTGCAAACGATCAAGCGCCCGGCCGAACTCGTCGTACATCAGCGCCATTTTCAATCCGAACGTGATCGGCTCGGCGTGCACGCCGTGCGTGCGTCCCATCATCGGGGTGAATTTATACTCCTTCGCCTTGCGCGCGATGACTTGCCGGAACTTCTTCACGTCTTCGAGGAGAAGGCCCGCTGCCTGCGTCATCTGCACCGCCAGCGCCGTGTCCACCACATCCGACGAAGTCAGCCCTTCGTGAATGTGCCGCGACGCCGGGCCGACGCGTTCGGCGATGCAGGTCAGGAAGGCGATCACGTCGTGGTTGGTGACCTTCTCGATTTCGTTGATGCGCTGGACGTCGAACTTCGCCCGGCGCTTAATCGTCGCGAGGTCGCGCCCCGGTATGCGACGCGCTTCGCAGGCCAGGATTTCAATATCGAGCCAGATGCGGAATTTGTTCTCCTCGTCCCAAATCCGCCGCATCGGTTCGCGGCTGTAGCGTCGAATCATGCCGCGCTGAGGCTACCGGAGCGACGGGCGGCTTGTCAACGCAGCCGGTATGGAGTGCGGGTAGTCGGGGCGAGATTCCCGTGGTGACCACTCGGCTTCACGTCGTCTTGATAACTTCCGCCGCGCGATTGTATGGTCATTCAAAATACCGGAAGCCATCCACCAAGAGCCGGTAGATTTCTTCGCGGACTTCTTTGGTCTTGGCGGTGATCTTCTCGAAGAATTTCAGCAGGTCTTCGGCATTGTGAACTTCGGCGTATTTGCGGATTTGGATGAGACCGGATGACGGCGTGACAAAATCCTTGTAGTCGAAATATTTGAAATACGGTTCATCTTGCAGGCCGACGCTGTATTTGAACTGTCCTTTGCAATAGGTCTGATTCCACTTTTTGTAGAGTTGCTTGACCAATTCCACCAACTCACCGGCCAGCTTCGGGCTGTCAACGATTTCGCTGTCGAGCGTGGTTGACCAGAAGGATTCCCGGTTGGTCGGGCAAAGCCAACGATGGCGTAGAAACAATGGATGGCATCAATCGGGTCGTCGAAGAACCGTTTCAGTTGCTCAATGTGGGTGATGAAATTGTGCGTATTGATTTGAATGCGCTCGGCGTCCAAGTTTTTGAGGGCTTGAACAAACTCATTCAAGGCGGTGTCGTGGCTTTTCTTGAATAAGCCATCGAGGTCCACCGCATCCAACTTGAAGATGGCAGCTTTGAGAATTTCGCCAGCCTGCGCCTTCGACGTACTTTTGGCGTTGAGAGTAAGCAGGTATTTCTCGAATTGACTGAGCGCTTGTTTCATTGACGGTTGTCGGTGTTAGGAGCGATGGCGCAGCGGCAAATTTCGTTCCTCGAAAGCGGCACGGCGATGGAGTCTACCGCGAAGGCGATGATTCGACAAGCCACTGCTGTACAAGGCCACCGTCGGCAAGTCCGGCACGGCGAAGTGAAGCATGTCCGGTAAGTCAACGCAGCCGGTATGGAGTGCGGCGGCTTGCCGCCGCTTTGGCGTTTTCCCGGCTGAACGGCAAAGCGCTGGCAAGCCAGCGCACTCCAAAGAAAACCGTTGAAAACTCGCCACCGGCTGAGGCATCCTCGCGCTCCCTATGAACAGCTACAATGTCGCAGTCATCGGCGGCGACGGCACAGGCCCGGAAGTTGTGCGCGAGGCCATCAAGGTGCTCGACGCAGCCGCGCCCAAGTTTGGATTCAAACTCAACTACACCCCCTTCGATTTCGGCGGTGAGCGGTATCTGCGCACGAACGAAGCCTTGCCGGATAGCGCGGTGAGCGACTTGAGAAAATTCCCGGTGGTGCTGCTCGGCGCAATCGGCCATCCGGACGTGAAGCCCGGCATTCTCGAAAAGGGCATCCTGCTGCGGCTACGCTTTGAGTTGGAGCAGTACATCAACCTGCGGCCGGTCAAGCTCTACGATGAGCGCTTCTGCCCGCTCAAGGACAAGAAGCCGGAGCACATTGATTTCGTCGTCGTCCGCGAGAACAACGAAGGACTTTATACCGGCAGCGGCGGGTTCGTGTTCAAGGGCACGCCACACGAGATTGCGATTCAGGAGTCGGTGAACACGCGCCGCGGCGTCGAGCGCTGTCTCCGGTACGCGTTCGAGTATTGCCGGAAGCGCAACCAGCGCAAGACGCTGACGCTTTGCGGCAAGACCAACGTGCTGACCTACGCCTTCGACCTCTGGGAACGCGCGTTCCACGAAATCGGCGCGAAAGATTTCCCCGACATCAAACGCGAGTACGCCCACGTGGACGCGACGACGATGTGGTTCGTGAAGAACCCGGAGTGGTTTGACGTGATCGTGACCGACAACATGTTCGGTGACATCATCACCGACCTCGGCGCGATGATCCAAGGCGGCATGGGCATCGCCGCCGGCGGCAACATCAATCCCGCCGGCACGAGCATGTTCGAGCCGATCGGCGGCAGCGCGCCGAAATACACCGGCAAGAACGTCATCAACCCACTCGCGGCGATCTGTGCCGGCGGTTTGATGCTGGATTTCCTCGGCGAAGCCAAAGCCGCGCAAGCCATCGAGGTGGCTGTGATCAAAACTGTGCGCGAGAAACTCAAAGACCTCGCCGCCGGTAAGATGGGTTACGGCACAAAGGAAGTCGGTGATCTGGTGGCGGCGGCGGTGTGACGCAATGCCCACAATTATCATTGAAGGCTACAAGTTCCGTTTCTACTCGTCTGACCGCGTCGAGCCGCCTCACATGCACATCATTCACGGCGAGAAAGTTGCCAAGGTTTGGCTCGCGCCTGTTGCCGTCGAGTACAACTACGGGTATAATCGAAGCGAACTGAATCGGATTGTCCGTCTTACCAAGACGAACCGGCAACAGTTGTTGGAGAAATGGCATGAGCACTTTGGTCGCTAAGAAAACGAAGGCGCGCGGCTCGACACGCGCAGCTCGGGGCATTCGCTTTGCCGGTCGGATGCTGTACGTGGCGCTCACTGATGGCCGAGAGATTGGCGTTCCGCTTTCCAGTTTTCCATGGCTAGATCGCGCCACACCTGCCCAACGCCGCAAGTGGCACATTGAACCGCGCGGTATCGCCGTGTACTGGGACGAACTCGATGATGGCATCGAGGTCGAGCATCTGTTTGAGTAGCCTCATGGCTGTACCTGACTACCAAACTATCATGCTGCCGCTCTTGAAGTTTTCCAGCGACGGCAAAGAACATTCTCTCCGCGAGACAACCGAGGGGCTAGCCGCAATGCCCGTAAGGTTAGGTTGTGCTGACGGGAAGGATCTCATAAGCAATCGCTCCATGAAATGATTCATTCTTGGTCAACCGCGGCCAGCCCGTGACCGGTTGGCGCACCGCCCGCGGACAACTCCGCGCCCGTCGCGG
>CAZMKD010000056.1:0-25221 GCA_964566575.1 uncultured Verrucomicrobiota bacterium | reverse complement strand
AGGACTCCGACCCAACACCAACACGCAACCTTGACAGAAAGATTCCACTTTCTTATGAACACAACTGCCAGCGTCGCTGCGCTCCGATGGGTGGAAACATAAAAGCGAAATCACTGGTAACTTTCACCGAAATCCGCAGTTACTTATGTAGGCGGCTGGATCTTCTGCTGATAACGCTTCCGCGAACATCCTGCTGGAGCAGAGACCGCTTCATGAAACTGGTCGCATGGGTGAACATCAAGCGGACCGATGTTGCCCGGGTATCAAAATGGGTATCAAAAAAGCACCGCCACCAACCGGGCCTGAAAGACCGAACACACTGCAATATCTTGAAACTACTGACTTGGAGGTTTGAGGCGGGTGTCGGAATCGAACCGACTCATAGAGGTTTTGCAGACCTCCGCCTTCCCACTTGGCAAACCCGCCGCACCAACTACTTAGAAATATAAGCTTGCATTGTGCGTGACTTTGCGTGACATTAGAGGCACACAAAGGACGATGCCCGATGAAAGCAAAATCCAATGCTCTGAAGTCACGCACAAGGTCATGGCCGAGGATTCATACTCAAACTCTGCCGAGCGGTCAACCATCCTTTGTCATCGACGTGCAACTCGCCGGCTCGCGCATCTTTCGCCGGTTCACCACGATCAAGGATGCCGAGCGCGAGGCCGCCAAGCTCCGCGCCCAACGCGACCGGGAAGGCAACTCTGCATTTGAATTGCCGCTCCGCATCCGTGTCGAGGCTGCCAAATGCGTTGAAATGTTGGCCGAGTATCCCGACGCCACCCTCACCGATGCCACCGCGCACTACGTCACGCACGTTCTAGCCTACCGCAACGCCCCGACCGTCGCCGAGGTCGTCGAGAAGATGCTGGCCGACGCCATCAAAAATAACCGCCGGTTCCACACGATCAAAGAACTCCGGCTCCGGCTGGGGAAGTTTGCGGAGACATTCGGCGCGCGGAAGGTGTCCGAAATTACCATCGAAGAATTGCGGGAGTGGTTTGACGGCTTGCAACTCGCCCCGCGCACGCGCATCAACTTCGCCACGAAAGTCAGTCAGCTTTTCAACTATGCCGTCACAAACAAGTGGGCATCGGAGAACCTCGTTGACCGCATCGCCAACCCCAGCACGGATGATAAGTCCGTGGATTTCTACACCCCGGACGAGGCGAAAGTCTTGCTGCACCATGCCGCCGATACCGGCGTGTTGCCGTTTGTTGCCATTGGTTTGTTTGCCGGACTCCGCACCAACGAGATCACGCGGCTCGACTGGCGAGCGGTGAAGCTCGCCGAGCGTTGCATCATCGTCGGCAGCGAAGTGGCAAAGAAACGCAGCCGCCGCGTTGTCGAGATCAACGACACCCTCGCCGCGTGGCTGGCGTTGTGCGCCCGGCGAACTGGCCGCGTGTGTGACTTGCGGGAAGATCAACTCATGTCTCGCATCCGGCAGCTAGTCAAAGCCGCCAGCGTGACTTGGAAGAAAAACGGGTTACGCCACTCGTTTGCCAGCTATCACCTCGCGCTTCACAACGACGCGGTCAAGACCTCGTTTCAAATGGGCAACTCGCCGGTCATCGTGCATAACCATTACAAGGGACTTGTCGGCAATGGCGAGGTCGCCAAGTTTTGGGCATTGCGCCCGACTGCCGATGCCGCCGGCAAGATCGTGCCGATGAAAGCTGCCGCGAACGTATAGGAGATCAGCGGCACGGTGATTCAGGCGCTTCGTTACATCGGCAAGGATCGGTTGACGGCTGTACATCTGAGGACGCTGCAGCGGAAGTTGAACGCGGCGGACAAGAAGTGTTTGAGAACCGACCTGATTCACGCGCCGTCATGGATGCACAAGTGGTTGCGGCAAATCGGCGAGGAGAAGCGATCCAATGCTTGATTTCGCCAGAAAGCCCACGCCGGAACGCTTCGTGGTCTTTGATGCGGATTTCGGAGCAAGGTTGCCAGGGGTTCCGGAAATAAGTTTCCACTGAATCCGGAGCAAAGTTTCCAGTGATTCCGGTCTGAAAGTTTCCACTTTTTGGGTGAAGTCCGAAACGGGTGGAAACAATCGACCGGAACGGGTGGAAACCTAACTCCGAAACGCGGTGCAGTGGCGCTGGATACGGAGGCTATGCTGTCTCCTTTCAACCATTGAAAGGAGCTTCCCATGGCCCGAAGGCCGATATCCATGCGCAAAACAAAAGAGATTCTACGACTCAAGCACGAGTTGGGACTGACCAATCGTCAGATCGCCGCCAGCTTGAACCTCAGTCACACCTGTGTCGGGCAACATCTGGCACAGGCGCGTCAGGCGGGGATTGGCTGGCCGTTTCCCGCCGATCTCGACGAGGATCGGTTCCGTCAGTTGATGCGAGCGGCGGAGTCGCCACCGCCACCCCAACGGTATCTGCCGTCGATGGAGGAGGTGCATCGAGAACTCCAACGCAAAGGCGTCACGCTGCAACTGGTTTGGGAGGAATATCATCGCGCTCATCCCGATGGGTATGCGTACACCCAGTTCTGGGAATACTATCGGCGCTTTCGTTCCCAGCTCGAACCGGCTCTGCGCCAGCCGCACCCGGCGGGTGAGCGAATGTTCGTGGACTGGGCCGGCATGACCATTCTGCTATGGGATGCGAAAATAGGCCAATCTCGGCCGGCCCATTTGTTTGTCGCGGTGTTGGGTGCCAGCAACTACACCTTCGCGGCGGCGTTTGAGAACACCCGGTTGCCGGCGTGGATCGAAGCGCACATGCAGGCGTGGGAGTTCTTTGGCGGCGTGACACGACTGACAGTGCCGGACAACCCGAAGACCGCCGTGACCTACGCCTGTCGGTATGAGCCGGAACTGACCACCAGCTATCAGGAGTTGGCGGCGCATTATGGGACCGTGGTGCTGCCGGCGCGTGCTCGCAAGCCGCAGGACAAAGCCAAGGTTGAAGCGGCGGTGCAACAAGCCGAACGTCGTATCCTCGCGGTGTTGCGCGACCAACGCTTCTTCAGCCTGGCCGAACTCAACGCCGCCATCCGCCGGGAACTCCACGCGCTCAACGAACATCCCTTTCAGAAACTGCCCGGTTCTCGTGCTGTGTTGTTTGCCGAACTCGACCGTCCCGCGTTGCTGCCGTTGCCGTCGACCCGCTACGAACTGGCGTCGTGGCGTCAGGCCAAGGTCAACATCGACTACCACATCCAAGTCGACTGGCACAATTACAGCGTGCCCTACCGGTTGACGCACCAGACCGTGGAAGTCCGCTTGAGCGAGCGCACCGTCGAGATCTTCCATCGCAGCCAGCGCATCGCTCTTCACCAACGCAGCGATCAACGCGGCGGCTTCACCACCGACCCGGCGCATCGGCCCAAAGCCCATCAACGCCATCTCGAATGGACGCCGACGCGCTTGATCGGGTGGGCGCAAACCCAAGTCGGTCCGCAATGCGCGGCCGCTGTCAGTTCCATCTTGGAACACAAACCGCATCCTGAAATGGGCTATCGTTCCTGCCTCGGCTTGATGCGCCTGAGTCACCACCACGGTCGCAGCCGCTTGGAGCAAGCCTGCCAGCGCGCGTTGTTGTTGGATGTCTGTTCGTACCCCAGCATCAAATCCATCCTCGAATCCAAGCTGGAGACCCAACCCGTACTGTCCACTCCGGTGACCACTGTGGCCCTGGTCACACACGACAATCTGCGCGGCGGCCACTACTACCAGTAACTCAACCCCAACCCCCAGGAGAACCGGCATGTTACACGAACCCACCAAAACCAAACTCTACGCCCTGAAACTCAACGGCATGGCCGAAGCCTATGAGGAACAACGCGCTCAACCACGCAGCGCGGAGCTGTCCTTTGAGGAACGCTTTGGCTTTCTCGTAGAACGCCAATGGCTGTGGCGTGAAAACCGCGCACTGGTCACCCGTCTGCGGCACGCCCGTTTGAAACAACCGGCTTGCATCGAAGACCTCGACTTCAGCGCATCCCGTGGCTTGAAACGCGCCGTGATTGATCAGCTCAGTCCTTGTGACTGGGTGCAACATCATCAGAACATCATCATCACCGGTCCCACCGGCTGTGGCAAAACCTTCGTCGCCTGTGCGCTGGCACACAAGGCGTGCCGCGAAGGTCACCGGGCGTTGTACTTCTACGCGCCCAAACTGTTTCGCGCGCTCAGCGGCGCAACCGCCGACGGCAGCCTGACCAAGCTGTTGAAAAAGATCGCCAAAGTGCAAGTGCTCGTCGTGGACGACTGGGGACTGACCAAGATCGACGAACGCCAGTGCCGCGAGTTCCTGGAGATTCTCGATGACCGCCACGGTCACGCTTCGACGATGATCACCAGCCAGTTCCCGGTCAGCGCCTGGCACGAGGTTGTCCCCGACCCGACGGTCGCCGATGCCATGCTCGACCGACTCATCCACAACGCCCACCGCATTGACCTGAAAGGAGACTCGTTCCGCAAACGCCATGCACGCCCGTGATCTCAACGCCCCGGTACCGCCCGCCTGCGCGGGCGGCTTAAGTAGGGACGATGGGAGGCAGGGAAGAACGGACTCGTCGTCCCGCTGCTGCGGGACTCCGACCATCCAGCAACACACAACCTTGACAAAAAGATTCCACTTTCTTATGAACACAACCGCCAGCGTCGCTGCGCTCCGATGAGTGGAAACATAAAACCGGAATCAGTGGCAACTTTCACCGAAATACGCATTTGAAGAGGCCGGTGAACGAAGGGATATCGGCCCACACATCATCGACAGGGACTTTTGGGTCTGCTGGTTGTTGCGGTTGATCTTCGCCGACCCTGAAATAGTGGTTGATTATCATCCGTATTGTGGTTGATTATACAGCCATGATTCGTCGCCACATTACCGAATATCTCCTCCAAGCGTTGGATGACACGCCGGCCGCCCTCGTCAACGGCGCGCGGCAAACCGGCAAAAGCACTTTGGTGCAGTCAGCGGAATTGGTGAAACATGGCCGCCAGTATCTGACGTTTGACGATCCCGGCGTTTTGGCGGCAGCCAAGCGCGACCCCAACGGCTTCATTGCCGGTTTGAACACACCCGTCACCCTTGATGAAGTGCAGCATGTGCCCGAACTCTTTCCAGTCATCAAAGTGGCCATTGACCGGAAACGGGAAGTGGGACGGTTTTTGCTAACGGGTTCTGCGAACGTGATGCTCCTGCCGAAATTGTCCGAGTCGCTGGCGGGTCGCATGGAGTTGCTGACACTCTGGCCGTTTTCGCAGGGCGAAATGAACGGCGTGAGAGAGGGGTTCATTGACACCTTATTTTCCAAGCAGCCGGTCTGGTCTTCCGGAAAATCAAGCGGGATTCGGCGTGATGAACTATTTGAGAGAATTTTGGCCGGTGGCTATCCCTTGGTGATTGCGCGCAACACCGCGCCGCGCCGCAAGGCATGGTTTCAGTCCTACTTGACGACGATTCTCCAGCGTGACGTTCGTGACCTGACCAATGTCGCCGATGTGACGGCTGTGCCTCGACTGCTTTCGGTCGTGGCCACCCGTGCCGGTGGCCTGTTGAATTTTGCTGACTTGTCGCGCACCCTTGGATTGCCGCAAACGACTTTGAAACGCTACTTCGCCCTGTTGGAAGCGACGTTCCTAGTGCAACTGTTGCGGCCTTGGTCGAGCAACCTAGGGCAGCGGCTCATTCAAACCCCGAAGGTTTACTTGGATGACACGGGGCTGCTGGCCCATTCATTGGGACTGACCGTCGAGCGGCTGAAGGTGGACGCGACACTGGCGGGCGGGGCGCTGGAGAATTTTGTGCTGATGGAACTGCGCAAGCAATCGGCTTGGAGCGAGATTCAGCCGGAATTCTACTACTGGCGCACGGCTTCTGGACAGGAAGTGGACATCGTGCTCGAAGACAGTGCCGGGCGATTGGTGGGGGTTGAAATAAAAGCTGGTGCCACATTGGGCGGAAGCGATGTTCGGGGTTTGCAGGCGATGGCCAGTGCGGTGGGCAAACGTTGGGTTCGCGGAGTGGTGCTTTACACCGGCACCGAAGTCATTCCGTTTGCCACCAACCTACATGGCCTGCCACTGCCGCACCTTTGGGCGACCACTTCACACTGACGGTGCTCGCGTGAGCCATCGAAACTTAATCAGCTTCTACCTTGTGCCATCCGCGGAACAGCGGGCGCAGATCGAGCGGGATTACCGGGGCATGGCGGATATGTTCATGGCCACGCCGCCTTCTTTCGATTCAATTCTGCAAGTGCTGGGCGGTTTGGAAGAACGTGTCAACGCCGCAGCGTCTGCCGTCTGAGAAGAAACAGACGGCCCGACGGCCATTTGCAGGTAGGGCCGGGCAATCTCGGCAAACGAATGATTCTCCGTCATACCCGTGACGCCCGCCACGTACAGCCCGCGTCCCCGGCGCAGCAGTTTGCCCGCGCGACAAAGCCGGCTCAGGACGGCCCGACCGAGGCCGTGCGCATCAAGGTCGCGAGGACGGAGAACCCCATGCGCCTTGGCCAGCGCCATCACCTGTTCTGCCTGTGTCCGTTGTTTCATTCTCTCACCTGCATGCTCCGAAACGTCGGAGTTTGTGGATAAGCTCCAACGTTTTGTATCACACCCGCGCCGCCCCAGCTAGAGCACTTTCCCGCCGGCCAGTCGCGCCGGTGACCGGCTAGCTGCCGGAAGCATATGCCGCGATGCTTCACACGATTGTGCTTGCTCTGACGAGTCGGGTTGGATAGCCTGCTATGGTTTCACCCCGCCAGTTTGGAGGAGCGTATGCGACTCAGCGCGGTTGCCGTACTCTTGGTTCTCTCTCTTGCCGGCTTAGCTGATGCCCTTGCACAGGATGAGGCGACGCTTTCACCGTGCGAGCAGGTTGTAACGAACGAAAACCAGCTTGCTGGGGTTTTCGATTGTAACACGTTTTCGATGCCCAGTGACCCACTTCAAAATCGCGCGTGGCTGATCGACCCACAATTTCTGTGGGCAGACTTCGCTAGCCTGCCGGCAGAGTTCGGCACAGTGTTCGCGCAGTCGCAAGACCAATTGCAGGCTCTCAGCATTGTTAAAGTTTCGTTGACGCGTTTTCTTTTGACCGGCGAGGCCTTCATCGAATTCCCGGCAAGTACTAACACGCTGATTCTTGATGCGGCGGCTGGCTATAGCACAAATCAGGTAGATTCCGCATCACGCTCAGCGCTTTCCACATGGCGGCAATGGATTGCTTGCGGTGAGATCAGCCAGAATACTTCGCCGACACTCTCTTTGGATGTAGCGTTGGCCGACGTTCAAGACAAGGCGGCCTACGATGCGGAGATTGCCGCCGAGGAAGCAGCGTGTGAGGAAGCCCAAGCCGCGTCTAACTTCCTACAAGCTGGCATGGGAATGTTGATGGACGAGGAATCAGGAGGCAGCGAGGAAATCGAATCAATCGACTGTAGCGCAACGAATGTGTTCCAAATTATTGCGGTCACTCGAACGGCGGAGAACGGTGTGACCGTAAAATGGAATAGCCAGTGCAACGCCATTTACCGGATTGATTACGCATCTTCACTTTCGACAAATACGACTTGGCAAGCTCTTCATGACAACTACCCATCTCACGGCACGTCAACATTCTGGACCGACACAGGGGATTATTTGCAAGAGCCAGCAATTGAGCATCCCAAAAATGTGTCCCAGCGATTCTACCGCATCAGTTACTTGCGAACCAATTCGGTTGCTCCGCCGACTGTCAACGTGACTTTCCCGACAAATGGTATGGCGGTGTCCGGCGATGTTACCGTGTCCGTCACAAGTGCAAGCAGCACGTTGCCAATTCGGGATACGTATCTGTACGTGGATGGAGAACAAATGGATTACAGCGAGGATGGGACAAATTTCGTGATCAACACCTGCGAATGGGCGAACGGCCCTCACACTTTGTTTGCGACGGTGAAGGGACAGTCGCGATTCACAGGCCCACCGAACTCTCCCGCAGTGGATGTCACTTACGCGGCATCGGCATACGTGCCTGTTACGTTCAGCAATTTCATTTCGCGGATTGCGTTCAGCCAGCCATTCTTCGAGCCTGCTCTGGGGCAGACTCAGCAGGTCACGGCTGCGTTTTCTACAAATGCAGATTGGACTTTTCAAATCCAAGATGAGGACGCGAACACTGTTCGTAATGCGTCAGGAACCGGCGCGTCGATGGTTTTCAATTGGGACGGAAAAGGAGACGGCGGTTCTAACATCGCTGACGGCGTTTACTATTATGTCATTTCTGCCCAGAGCACCGGCGGATTATCTATACTTACCACATCGAGTACAACTGCGCCCAAGAAGCCGCCGACCGCGCCGATAAAAGGATCACCGGGAAAGTTTGGCGTCGCGTACTGGGATTTCCCAACATGTCCAAGCTTCCCTGTGCCGCCGAACGGCCTCCCGCTTTCTGGCAACCCTGGCAAGGTGGAGATTGGGGGTTCGTATGGAAATCTACTGTTTTCCAACGTCGCCGAAATTGCAAATTCAGGCAAAGGGTTTGCATCGGTGATGAAAAAGAAGGCTTGGAAAGTCGGGTTCAATCTTACCGGCAGTCAATTCCGCGACAATGATCTGCGACGCGCTAGTTTGGGCGGAAACGAGAAATTTGCCACTGTCAATCTCGGCTTTTTTATGACTCACGGCACTTACGGAACGTCTCCAGACTACCACGCCGACGCCAGTCAAACTCTGCAGACTTACACGACAAGCGATAATTCAGCGGACGCAAGCGCTCCTTGGATTCGAATGTCCGAATACGGATTCGGCGGCAGTCTGCGTTGGATGGGCCTGCTGACGTGCAACAATCTGCGAGACGAGAATTTCTTCAGTATGTTCGATGCCGGTGCGCTCCCGATTACGACAAACCTTCATTTGCTGTGCGGGACTACCACTGTCTCATACGTGGGTGACAAGAGCGGCCAAAATTGGGCGGTAAGGATGTTTCGCCGCGGATTTCTCTGGCAGACGCCACCAGAGACAGTCAAAGATGCTTGGTTTAATGGGGCGCGTGAGACTTATGAGCCTGCAACAAACATTCAGAACACGGTAATATTCCGCGTAGTTGGTTGGGACAATTGCTTCAACGACACTTTGCAGAGTTATGCCGGAGGCACGAGTGACACTCTTGATTGGCAAGATGGGCAGGTCTGGCCATGAGAAGGCTTGTCATTGGCCTGCTGGTTCTCAGCATAGGAAAATCCTACGGCCAACAAGCGCCATCGTTCGAGCATACCCACCGGCCGTCGTTCGTGCCCGCAAATTGCGAAATCGTGTGGAACGTGCCCACGAATCAGATGCCGAACGCACTTTGGGTTTATAGGACCATTCCACAGCATTTTTCTGACAAGGCGATTTCCAATCTCGTCGCGCTCGGTTCGTTCACCACGCGTGACAAGAAGAGAATAACCCTCCTCAAAATGGCTAGCTTATCGTCTGAAGATCGGGCTAGAGCAAAGAACCTCTTAGCGTTCGAGAATGAAAAGGAGGGTCGCAATCTGCAGATTGTTCCGGCAGATGGGTACATAGATTATCGAGACCAACGAGCAGACCCGGCCACGAGGGACGCCATCGAAGATGTGCCAAGCGAGGTGGCGACACAGGAATTAGCGCTGAAACTTTTGGATCAAATTGGCATCCCTCGTTCTCAACTTCTCAAAAAGCCAGACAGTTCCGAGCCGCTGACGTTTAAGGAAGTTCGCAGGTGGGGGCACATGGATAAACAGCAAGGCAAGCGCGTCGTACAGAACTCATCTCGTGGTGTTTTCTTCATCCGACAGATCGAAGGCGTAACGTTTGCCGGTATTGGAATCGCCGGCGGATTTCACGTCAGGTTCAGTAGCCACGCAAAGGTGGCTGAATTGCAACTCGTCTGGCGAAATCTGCAACGGTACAAGAAGTACGAGATCGCAAGCCCCGACCAAATCATGCAGTGGATCAAAGAAGGCAAGGCGGTGATGCCCGCACCGAACGTAAATCCAAGCGACGTTAAAAAGCTCACGATCACTGACATCTCGCCGATGTACATGGGAGAATCAGGCGAAGAACGGCAGGACTTTACCTACCCATTCGCCAACTTAGGCACGACTGCCGAGACAGGGCAAACCAATATCGGTGTCCAGCTTTACTGCCCGGTTCTTTCAAATAGCGAATTCGTAGACGATTCATCTTCACAAACCGGCAGTGCCGAGCGGCGTTTTGATTAGGTGCGCGTTGGGATGACTAAAGCAGACGTGGAACGTTTGCTTGGGCCGGCAAGTGCAATGCTAATGTCTGAAAATCCTGAAACAATGTTGAGTTGGAGTGAAACTCCCGAACGTCCTCCCAAACGCTGGCTCAATGTTTACTTCGGCGCGGATGTGCTTGTCAAGGTAGTACACTTCGTGTCTCCACCGTTGACAATGCGCGGCGCGCCTCGATCGGCGGGCTTCTAAGATTTCGCGCCGGCGAAGCTGCCCTGTCCAGCCCCACCTACGACGGGCTTCTGCCGATTGGCGTGATGCTTATGGACGCGACGAAGGGTCTGTCGCTGTCGAGATCAGCATAGCGTTTGGGCAAGACGTGGACGGTGGCGAGGTCATTCTCGCGGAGCTTGCTGGCCAGCCGGTCGAGCCGCCAGCCCAAGATCACCACATCGGCGGTGGAGAACGCGAGCGCGAGCCTTTGGGGCGGCGCGCTCTTGTCTTCGTCGGCGTCCGGATTGGGTTCCAGGGTGTAATCAAGCAGCTGGCTGGTGTGAAAGCCGCGGCGCCGGTGTCCATCGAGGTGGAACTCGACGCAGGCGCAGTACTTGCCGGAGATGGTGAAACAGTCGTCTTTGGTGGAAGGCATGGTTTGGTCGGGTGTTGATGGTTGAGGGTTGATGGTTCAGACACGAATGCCGTGTGAGTGGCCCGTGTCACGTGGTGGGGAAATGCTCTGGCCCCACTCGCGCCGGATGGACCGTCTTTCCTGGAGAGCTTCCTTGACCGTGCGTTTCGGTTTGATCGTTTGGGTCGGTTTGACGGACTCCGCCTGTTTGATGGACTCGGCTTGTTCGGCTTTTTCGGCGACAGCTTTGGTCTGTTGGCCGGGCCAGAGTACTTCACCCAGCCGCCGGCGTATGTCTTCGACGACCTGCGCGATCCGTTGCACCGGGGAAAGGCGCGTGGGGCGCCGTGTTCGGTCTTGACCCAACGGGCGCATGGTACGGAAGCGCGACTCCTGGCGAGTCGTTGCCGGTGTCAAAGACCCTATAGGCAAGTCCTCATCCGTGGCCTTGTGGGCCGTCACGAAGCCGAGTTTGGCCAGGTGATCACGCAGACCCTGCAGTTCGATGGCAGCCTTGCGTTCGTGGGAATCGGTGACGCGGTGGGCGAGCAATTCGGCGTCATCGGTGAAGACGTGGACGCGCTCGCGTCCGCGAGAAATGGACACATAGAACTGTTCGCGGTTGACGGCGGCGAATGAACGCGACGACGCGACCAGAAGCACCTCATCGACGGTCTTGCTTTGTGATGAGTGTGAGGTGACAGCGTAGCCGTGGGTGAAGGTGTTGAACGTGCTGGGCATCACCCGGTCGTCGGTGAGCGTAATGCGGCCGCCGCTGATCTCCCGGACCCGGACACGCTCCCCGTTGATGAACTCCCTGCCGTGGTTGGCTTGGAGCAACAACCAATCGCCAGCGGCGACTTTTAGTTCACGCGCTTCGCCCACGTCGAAGGAAGCGGCGGCAAAGTGCGGGATGAAATCGGCTTCGGTTCCATCGAGACGGCGTACTCGCAAGCCGTTCTCACCGACTGCCACGACTTCGACCGTTTCGCCCCGGTCAAACGCCTTGGTCTTGCGAACGAAGCGCAGGCGCTGACCCGGTTCGTACTGGTTCACGTCTTTCTTTTGGGCGACAGTCCACGACAGCGAATCAAAAACGCACAGTGTGTGCTCATTCTGGCTCACAACGCCCTCAACTTTCAGAGTCTCACGTACCTTCTCGGTCACGGCTTCAATCTCGGCCCAAGTGGGCGAGACCAGCAGCGCTGACTGGCCTTGATTGGTGGCCGACAGGTAAGCGTAGGCCGCCCGCTGGTAGAGTTGCCCATCCTCCATCGGCGATTCCGTCACCGCGCCAATTTCCACGAGCTTGGCAAACGCCCTGTCGGTCTGTTTGGCAGCAGCCAGTTCAACGACCTGACGGAAGGCGGCGGGTTTCTGCCGGCGGATCGTGGTCAATTCGCTGAAACGGTAGCCAGAATGCTGTTCGAGGATGCGCAGCGCATCGCCACGACCAACCGAGGCGTGTTGGCCGGTATCGCCCGAGAGGACCACGCGGGCATCGGTGGCCCCAGCCAGATTGAACAGGTTCACCATGTCATCGAGGCCGACGGCGCCGGCCTCATCCAGCACAATCACGCTACGCCGGGACAGCGTGCGCTGAGTGCTCCCGGTTACGAGCAACCGGGCCAGCGTCATCGCCGGCAAGTTGTCCTTGCGGAGCGTGTCGGCGGCGGCAGCAGTCGGAGCGGAAAAGACGGCCTCGAATCCCTCGTTGTCGAGCACGCGGGCCAGTTCGTTGAGCACCGTGCTCTTGCCCGTGCCGGCCAGCCCACGGAAGCCCGTGAACCGGTCGGGGCTGGCCAGCACATGCGCCAACGCGTTACGCTGGTCGGGACCGAGGCGGTCGGGCGGTTCGTACCGGCGGCTGATCGGGGCGAGAGTGTCGAGGCTGGCGTTGACCGTGCGAATCAACAGAAGCTCTTTGGTGAGAATTTCCCGCGTCGAGAACTCCGCGCCGACGCGGACAAGTTCGTCATGTCCCGCCAACTTCGCCTTGAGTTGTGCCAGATCAAGCTGCCCGCAGCCTTTGACCAAGGCGGCTTCCAGCAACTGGTGCTGCCGCACGACCGAGTGGCGCTCGAAAACGTGCTGCGCGCCATGCTCGATGGCATTGGCCGGGGTCACGGGTTGTGCGAAACCTTGCGGCTGACCGTTGGCCGCTGCAACCACTTTGCGCAGTGCCCGTTTCTCGAAAAAGCCAATCTCACCGAGTTGCTGTTGCCGTACTTGTTCATCGGTCGTGCCCTTGATCTTCTTGGGGCGGGTCTGGTGGACGACATGGGCGATTTCGTTGCGGGAGAGCTTGCGTCCGAGGCGTTGTTCCGCGCGAGCTACGGCGGCATCCCGTTCCTTGGACCGCTTGGAGAACCGCTCGATGAGCGTCGGCGATACGCCCTCGATCTCGAAAGCCAAGCCGGTCGGCCGGAGTGCGTACCCAAGTTGGTGGAGACGCCGGGCCAGTTCATTGCGATAGACGGCGGTGCCGTAATGGATGGCGTCGAACATGGCGGACGTTTGCAGTGCCTTCCAGCGGTGCTCCGTGTTGTCCCAGGTGCCGTTGAACAGGACATAGTGCGTGTGCAGTTGCGGGTCGAGGGCGCGGGACGCGGTGTGCGTGAAGGCCGCGCCGACCAGGTTACCGGTGACGCGATCCTGTCCTTGAATGCCACTCTTGCGGATGCGTGTGGCGGCGAACTGCTCCAGCTCGCGAAGTGCCAGTGTGGAGGCTTCCTGATGGGCGTGGAGGATGCGCCGGTCACTCAGCGTGACAGCAAGGATGGACACCGACTTGGGCGGAGCGCATTGGAAGTCGAAAAAGATGCGCCGATCTCGACGGTGTTCCGGTGTGAGATGATCCCCAGTCATCGGATGCACGTTGTCACAGAGCTTGAGGAACGCATCCCGTGTCACGGTTTCGCCGGGCATCAGTCCCAACCGTTCTGCTCCCTGACCGATCCATTGGCCGGCTCGGGACTCGTTCTGTGCGTAGTAATCGTTGTGCGACAAGTGTTCGTCGAAATAGGTCGTGGCAGCGACTCGATGCTTCTGTGGTTTGGCCGTGAACATGGTTGCTCAGGTTAGCGGACACGGGCAGTAAAGTTGTTCCCGAACGAGAACCACTTGGCGGGTGTCCACGTGGTGAGATAAGCGGCAATGAAGGGGCCATTTGTCATTTGTCCGCAGTCTGGCACAAAGACCGTCGCATGTTTTGTAACTGCTACACCAGATGACGAGGCTGTCAGAGCTACAACGCTACCGATGTCAACAGGTCTCATGCGAAGCATCGTACCCGGAATCGCCGGGTTGACTGTTCGCAGCCCCGAACAAACTGAGCAGGCCAAGTGTGGCATGAAAATGGAAGAAATGGGTATGACACCAACCCCTCCTTGTGCCGACCAGCGGCTGCTGGAGGCCGATGCGCTGGGCTGCTCGCCGCCGTGCGCCAAGGCTGCTTGACAGAGAATCAAAGGACGAACCAAACGCTGTCGGTGAAATCATCCAATCGCTGACGGCAGGAAAGTGAAAGGAATGGAGTATGAGCACACGCATGGATTACGCGCAGATCGCCACGAAGCTGGATTACGCCGCGCTGGAGAAGAAACTGGAACAATTGACGCAACGCGATGCGCCGAGAAGGCGCAAGACTGCTGCCGACGTGTTGGAGCCGCTGCGCGAACGGTTGCTGGCTCTGCATCGCAATGGCTGGGGCAGCAGGCAACTGGCAGACGAGTTGAAGGCTGCCGGCGTGCCGGTGAGTCCGGCACGCTTGCGCGAGTGCTTGAGCCGATGGACTGCCGGCGGAGATGGAGCCGCCAAGTCGCGCACTCGCCGCCGACCGAAGCGCGCTGTGGTAAATACACAGCCGACGATTACGGCGAGTCACGCCGGACGGAGCAGTGACAGTCAGTCAGGCTTGAAGCTGCCGGCGCGATGAACGCAGCCGCGTTGGAATCATCACCGCTTACTCGCCGGTGGAATGCTTCCAGACCCTGCGCGGTGGACGCTCCTCTGTCGCGTCCCACACGCAGAGTCTGCGGCGCTGCCAAGGCGAACCGATCCCACGTCGCTGTCCGTGGCTGCGCGCTGCTCGCCACCGACAGCCAAGAGCGCCCGGCAGTCGCCGCTTAATCGGTACCTAATCAGCGGGTGCAACGTCGGAGAGTACGCGCGACATTCTGCTGCTGGTCCGCGTGTCATCAGACACGCGCCATCGGCTGGCCAACGTTGTTTCGTCCGCAAACCAGCTGCTCGGAAGACGTGCCACAGCCAAGCATAAGACATTCGACCGGCCACGCAGCGGGCATTCCACGAACAGTCCGTGGTAGTGGACATTCCCTGTCCACCGACCGCTCCAAGTCTGCCATTGCTCACGCCATTTCCTCTTACTGCCCCGTTCATTCCACTCACTGTCCGCGAGGAATTCTCGCGCCGTCTGCCCGACATTTTGTGTCGCACCTACACAGGGATGTGACGACCTCGTGCTACCTCTGGTCGAATGATTCCGCATCATCGGCCATCAACTGCGCGTGAAGCGGTGCCGGCGGATTGTACGGCGCGCCTGTGCTTGTCAAGGTAGTGCACTTCGTGCCTCCACCGTTGACAATGCGCGGCGCGCCTGGGACGGCGGGCTTTTAAGACTCACGCGCGGGCAATTCACGTCTGGCAGACTGAACTGGGGATCATCGAAAATCATGTCCAGCAGAAAAGTGAGAATTTTGCGCAAGCATAGCAAAACGAAGAAACCACGGGATACTTCGGGCAACGTTCGACATGCGCACACTCCAGGATTCTGGTCTCTGGCATGGTATTTTCACCCCCGTGATTCAGAAGAAATCCATAACGACGCGCACAAACCAGCAAGCGTGCGTGTAGCTGCATGAATGGGCTGACGACAATTGGCGACAAGGACATGGCGGCACCACTGCCGCGTTTGTATTTGCGCCCGGACGAAGCGGCACGCGTCATCGGTGTTTCGCGGCGCACGCTGGCGTCTTGGCAGGCCACCCGCGTCATCGGTTTTCGCCGCGTCGGCCGCACGATCCTTTTTTCCGTAGCGGACATCCAAGCGGCGCTTGACCGCTACCGCATCGCGCCCAGCAGCGAGGCGCCAAAGCGCAAACGTCGGATGCAGCGTACCACACCGGAGCCAGCCACGAAGTAACCAACTCCGCCGGCTGCATCGTGTTGGCAGCAACACCGGCCAGTTGCAGCACATCCACCAGAGCCGCTACACCGCGTCGTATTGCTTCCCAGTAGCCCGCCAGTGCCACGATCACCGTCGAAGAAGCCGCCCATCATGCGTGACTGAAAATCACGCATGAATCGAGTCTGGCCGAAAAAGCTGCTGTCGGCGTGCGTGACTTTGCGTGACTTTTTCCCTCAATTAGGCGCATCTGCTTGCATTTCGTCGCATTGATAAAACGTCAATATAAGCCAACAAATACAAGGGTTACGCGATGTAATGCACACCGGGTTGAAGTTTCTGAAAGTGGCATTTAAGGGTTTTGCAGACCTCCGCCTTCCCACTTGGCAAACCCGCCGTCCCGGTAAGCCCGCGGACACTAGCACGCCGGCCAGACCAGCGCCAGAATCTTTTGCGTTGAGCGCCTTGCGCTTTCGCCTATACTTCGCACCCATGTCCGATGCTCTAAGAACAATCTCGATCTTAATCCCGGTCTTCAACGAAGCGCGTACCTTGGAGGAAATCCTGCGCCGCGTCCGTGCCGCTGACACCCGCGGTCTGACCAAGGAAATCATTCTCGTCGACGACGCGTCCACCGACGGGACCGCCGACTTCCTCAAGAATCTCGACGGCAGCAATGACACGAAGATTTTTTCGCATTCGTTCAATCGCGGAAAGGGTGCCGCCATTCGCACTGCCATCGAACACGCCACCGGCGACATCCTCCTAATCCAGGATGCCGACCTCGAATATGACCCGGCTGATTACCCGCTCCTGCTCAAGCCTATCCTCGACGGCCGCGCCGATGTTGTCTATGGCTCACGGTTCACCGGCGGGACACATCGCGTCCTGTTGTTCTGGCACTACATGGCGAACCGGTTCCTCACGCTGCTGTCGAACATGCTCTGCAACCTCAACCTCACCGACATGGAAACCTGCTACAAGGTTTTTCTCCGGCAATGCGTCGAGGGCATGAAGCTGACCTCCGACCGGTTCGGTATCGAGCCGGAACTCACCGCCAAGCTCGCCCGCCGCCGCTACCGCTTCTACGAGACCGGGATCAACTATTCCGGCCGCGACTACAGCGAAGGCAAAAAGATCGGCTGGAAAGACGGCATCGCCGCCCTGTGGTTTATCTTCCGCTACCGGTTCTTCGACTAAGCCCGCGCGAACGCTCGCAACCGTTTCACAACTCGCGCTAGTGAATCCAGGATGTAGCCCACATCTTCCCCGGTATTGCCCACTCCAAAACTGAACCGTACGGCGGAGCGCGCCAACTCATGCGGCAAGCCCATCGCCTTCAACACGTGCGACGGTTCGAGCGAGCCGACGGCGCACGCTGAGCCGCTTGAGACTGCGATGCCTTCGAGGTCGAGCCCGAGCAGCAAGCCTTCCTCTTCGCAGCCCTCAAAACTGAAATTGATCGTGTTGCCGATGCGTTGCTTCGCGTGGCCGTTGCGATGCGCGCCGGTCACGCGCTCGCCGATACCGGCGGCGAGCTTCTCGCACAGTCCGAACAACCGGCATTGCTCTTCGCCCATTGTTGGCACGGCGAGTTCGGCGGCCTTCGCCATGCCGACAATGCCGGCGACGTTCTCGGTGCCGGCTCGCCGGTCGTTTTCGTGGCTGCCGCCGAACAGGAGCGGATCGATTTTCGTGCCGCGGCGAATGTAGAGCACACCGACGGCTTTCGGCCCGTAGAATTTGTGCGCGGAGATCGAAAGCAAATCCACCCCCCAGTCATTCACATTGACAGGCAACTTGCCGAAAGACTGCACTGCATCGGTATGAAACGGTACGCCGTGCTCACGGCAGATCGCGGCTAGTTCCTTGATTGGCTGGATCGTGCCGGTTTCGTTGTTGGCCGACATAATCGAGACAAGCATCGTGTCCTTCCGGATGGCCTTACGCAAATCGTCGAGGTCGACGAGTCCGTCGCGGCTGACCGGCAAATACGTGACATCGTTGCGACGCTGGCAGGCGTGGAGGACGGCGTGGTGTTCGATGCTGCTAGTGATGATGTGGCCGGGTCGAACACCGAAGATCGCATTGTTGTCCGCTTCCGTGCCGCCGCCGGTGAAGACAATCTCGCCTTCCTGCGCGCCGAGCAGTCCAGCGATGCGCACTCGGGCGTCGTCAATCGCCGCGCGGGCTTCGCGGCCAAACACGTGGACGCTGCTGGCGTTGCCGTAGTGCTCACAGAGGTACGGCAGCATTGCGCCCAACGCCTCCGGCGCCAGCGGCGTCGTGGCGTTGTGATCGACGTAGATGCGTCTCATTAAATGCCGGCGCCGTGCTCGGAATGGCCAACGAGTTTGTCGCGTTCCTTGCCACCGGGTTTGATGTGCACTTTGTCACCTTCGGTATAAACGACGGTGCCGACGGGAACGGATTCCAGCAACCACACGTTGCCGCCGATGATCGAGCCTTTGCCGATGGTGACCGGGCCGAGAATCGTCGCACCGGCGTAGATCGTCACGTCGTCCTCGATGTTTGGGTGGCGTTTGATGCCTTTGACGACTCGGCCATGCTCGTCCTTCGGGAAACTTTTCGCCCCGAGGGTGACGCCCTGATAAATCTTCACGTGCTTGCCGATGTGCGTTGTTTCGCCGACGACGACGCCCGTGCCGTGGTCGATGAAGAAATGCAGACCGATCTCCGCGCCGGGATGGATATCGATGCCGGTCTTGTTGTGCGCCCACTCGGTCATGATGCGCGGGATCAGCGCGATGTGTTTCTTGTAGAGCACGTGCGCGATGCGCTGTACCGCGACCGCTTCCATGCCGGGATACGCGAGGATGATTTCCTCATTGCTGATCGCCGCCGGGTCGCCTTCGTACGCCGCCACCACGTCCGTCTGCAAAATCGCGCGCACCGCCGGCAACTCACTGAAAAACTCCCGCGTGATTCGCGTAGCCGTACCGGCCAGATCGCGCTTGTCACAATCGGGACACGGCCGGTATTCGAGGCTGCGGTGAATCTCATTCTCCAGCCGCCGCGCCACCGACGACACCAACTCCGCCGTGTACTCGCCCACCTGACCTGAGCGGATCGGATCCTTATCGTAATAGCCCGGGAACACCAGCCGCAACAAATCGCGCGTGATCTCCACGACCGCGTCGCGCGACGGCAGGTTCGTGCCGTCGAGGTGATTGATCCCGCCGTGTTTGTGAAACGAATCGACGAGGCTCTCGACAATCTCCGCGAGTTTCTTGGCCATAGCGGCAGAAATCTACCCGCGAATGAACACGAATTCACGCGAATTATTCGTCGTCAAACAAACTCTGCCGCGACTTCGTCGGCAAAGAGGATGCCGCGCCCGGTGGGACACAATCTTTCATTCTTCCATTCCACCAATTCCGCCGACAGCAGTTCGGCGATCTGTTTGTCCCACCGGCCGCGAACCAACTCCGCCGGGACTCCCTGATTCATCCGCATGCCGAAGGCTGCGCGCTCTGCCGCGCGCAATTCCGGCGTGAGTCGTTCTTCAAGAGCGATCGTCCAACCTTCGATCTGCGCGGAGTTCTGCCAACGCTGGGCGCCGATTGTCGAGCAAGCGCTCGGCCCGAGGCCAAGGTAGTCTTTGCCTTCCCAATACGCGATATTGTGTGCGCATTCCCTGCCGGGCTTGGCGAAATTGCTGATCTCGTATTGCCGGTAGCCCGCCCCGGCAAGCATCTCCATCGCCAGTTCGTACATCTGCAATTCAAACTCCTCGTCGGGCCGAATGCGGCCCTGCTGCAGCAACGACCAGAAATGCGTGTCTTCTTCCAAAATCAGGCAGTACGTCGAGATATGGTCGGGTTGGAGCGCAATCGCTTTCTCCAGCGTGTTGCGCCAGTGGTCCAGCGTCTGACCCGGTAAGCCGAACATGAGATCGAGGTTAATGTTGTCAAACCCGGCATCCCGAAGTTTCCGGTAGGATTCGACGGCGGCCTCGACGGAGTGAACCCGCCCGATCACGTCAAGCAATTCGTCGTCGAGCGCCTGCACTCCCATCGAAATCCGGTTGACCCCAAATTCGCGAAACAGCTTCGCCTTCTCGGTCGAGACGGTCGACGGGTTACATTCGATCGTCCATTCCCGGACCTGTGCCGCCGGTATCTTCTCCAGAAGTCGCCGCATCAGCGCCGCTGGCAACAAACTCGGTGTTCCGCCGCCAAAGAAGATCGTCGCTGGCGCAAGCTGCGGCAGGAACCGGTCGAGCTCCCGCAGCAACGCGTCCACATAGCCGGACATCTTGTCGGCATTACCGGCTTCGGAATAAAAGGCGCAGTAATTGCACTTCACCGCGCAGAACGGGACGTGGACGTAAAGGTGTTCGACTGCCATGGCGTCCCTACTGTAGCCGCGGCAAACGTGTCAGGGCAAGCCCGGCAGTCGCGCGGCCAACGACGGAACATCGAGCCGGTCGTCGCGCATGCGTTGGTCGTAGGCGAAGTCTTCGGTCGGCACGATCCGCCAGCCGCCGTGAACTTTGCTCAACGCGGTGGCAATTTCGAAAAAACTCCAGCGCACGTTGGAGTCCACCATGTACAGCCCCGGCGGTCGCGACAGAGTGCTCCAGAGCGCGTCGGCAGTATCGGGCAGAAACGAACAGGCCGGCAGCCAGCGCGTGCCGGTGTTGATTTGGCCGTGCTCACGCATCTGCCGCTCGAAAAAGTCGATCATGTTGTTCGAGCCGGCACGCTCGCCGATCTGCCAGCCGATGCGCACGACGCGGGAAGCCGGGTTCTGCTCAAACACGCGCCGCTCAGCCATGCGTTTCTCATAGCCGTAGCCGTCCGGAGCATCGGGTTGAGAGTGAATGGTGAAAGGTCCGCACGCAGCGTTGGTGAACACCATGACCGAACTCGTAAACACGAACGGCACATCGAGCCCTCGGGCGATCCATGCGAGTTCGCTGGTCCACTCGTAGTTCACGAGCCACGATTCGTTCGGCCGTCCCGTGCCCTTTGAAGCGATGGCCAGGTGGACGAGCGCGTCCGGTTGGGTAACGCGAACGAAATCCTCCATCGGCTGATACCGGTCAATCGGCACGGCGGCACGATCCCAGGCGATGACCTCCGCCCCGTAGGTGCTCGCGCATTGCCGGAACGCGGTACCGACCGTGCCGTTGGCACCGGTCACGAGAATTCGTTTCATCGTGTCGTGTGCCCGGTGCCGTAATTGCACGTGGTCACTCTGCTGGACGCGAAACTCGCTCATCGCCCCACAAACTTGCTATAGTTTGTGTCGTTTTGAAAGAAATTCCAAACATCATCCTTGCCAGCGCATCGCCGCGGCGCGAACAGTTGCTGCGCGAGATGGGATTGCACTTCCGCGTCATCACACCCGACGGCGTGGAGGAGGCAGTCGCCGGGTTCACGCCGGAGGTGCTGGCGATGCAGAACGCGCAACGCAAGGCGCGTGCGGTGGCCGGCCGGCATCGAAATGCGGTCGTAATCGGCGCGGACACGATCGTGGTGCTCGACGGCGAGGTATTCGGCAAGCCGCGGGATTTGAACGAGGCCACCACGATGTTGTCGAAGTTGGCGGGGTGCCGGCACGAGGTGCTGACCGGCGTGTGCGTCATTCATCACACATTCGAAACCGAAATCATGTTTGCCGACCGGAGCGGCGTCTGGATGCGTGCGTTGACGCCCTCGCAGATCCGGAACTATTTTGCAAAGGTCAATCCCCTCGACAAGGCGGGGGCGTACGGCGCGCAGGAGCACGGCGAATTGATCATCGAGCGCGTCGAGGGAAGCTTCAGCAACGTGATGGGCTTGCCGGTCGAACGGCTCCGGGCAACATTCGAGAAGTTGGGGATGCTGGGCGCGACCGACTGATGCTATGATGCCGGCGGTGAAAGCTCAGGAGTATTTGTCATCGGAGATCGCCGTTCTTGCGTCGGTGATCCTGCACGTGCTGGCAGTTCTGTCGTGGGAACACCGGGACTTGCTCGCACGATTCCCGTTATTCCGGCCGCTGGCAAAGGCGCTGCGCGCGCCGGCCACAGCGTTTCCGAGATCAGCACCAGCACTTGTGCCGACGCTCACGTTCGTCGAGGTCCCGGAGCCACAGCGGCCCAAGCCCGAGGAGCGTCGCACGTTCATCGAGACCGACGCCAGCCAGGTCTCGGGCGAGCAACCGCCCGATTCGAAGTTCTACTCCGACAAATCCACGGTGGCGGCCAATCCGGAAAATCCGACCGGCAAGATCGCCGACACGCCGTATCTCGACGGCAAGGAGACTCGGGTAATGAACACCGAGACAGTTGTGCCGTCGCCGGCATCCGCTCCCAGCCCAGCCATTCCGCCTACGCCTCCTTCGCCGCCCCCGCCGAAGGTGATGGAGAAGCCGGTCGAGCCCGAGAAGAAGGTCGCCGATGAAGGGATAAGAGTTGTCGAAGAAAAGAAACTGGTGATGGCCGAAAAGCCAGTCGAGCCTCCGCAGCCACCGGCGCGCCCTCCCACGCCGGCGCAAGCAGGATCGTCGCGGGAGATCGCGGCACGCAAGTCACGGTCGGTGGCGGTGGGTGTCAGCCGTATGGGTGTTGCGGCGTTCAACGTGGAGAGCAGTCCATACGGCGAGTATGACAAGGCATTGGTGCGGGCGATCCAGAGTCGGTGGTTTGCGCTTATTGACCAGAATCAACTGTCACAAGACCGACCAGGCACAGTAACACTGCACTTTTACATCCTGAATGACGGAACAATTAAGGAAGACCAAGATGGCCACCCGATCATGGAGCAGAAAGAAAATACCGCAGGCATTGTTTTGGCTTCATTTTGCGAGAAGGCCATCCTAGATTCAGCGCCGTTCCAGCCGTTTCCGGAGAAATTGTGGGTACTGAACGGTGGCGAGCCACGCGAAGTGGATTTCACATTTTATTACTGAGGAGGAACTGATGCCGGAATGGTTTATCAAAGGTGGAATAGCGATGTGGCCGCTGCTGGTGTGTTCAATCGCCGGGCTGGCCATTGTCATTGAACGCACGTGGGCATTGCAACGCAAACGCATCATCCCGGTCTCGCTGGCTGACACCATCGAGAACCAAGGCGACGCAGCGGACTTGAAGGAGAAGGTCAAGACGCTCAGCGAAGCCGAACGGACGGTGCTCGGCGAGTTGGTGCAAGTCGTCCTCGGTCACTCGTCCATGGCCAAACACGAGAACGTTGAGGCCGTGCAAGCGGCCGCCCGGCAGATTGGTGGACGAATGGAACGAGGATTGACCTCACTGGCGTTGATCGCCGAGCTTGGGCCGTTGCTTGGTCTGCTCGGCACAGTGCACGGCATGTTACGGCTGTTCAGGGATGTGGCGACGCATGGAATGTCGGATCCGGCCATGATCTCTCACGGCATTTTCGAAGCGTTGCACGCAACCTTTGCCGGCCTGGCCGTCGCGGTGCCGGCCTTGATCGCCTACATGTATCTGCGGCGGCGCATCGACAATCTCTCATTGGAACTGGAACGCCACGTCAACGAGCTGCTCACGCGGCTGTACCGGTAATAACCATGCGTATCTTCGACGTCTCCCGCGTGGGCTACACCCCCCGCATTCGCATCATCAACCTCGTGGACATTCTGTTCGTCCTGCTGCTGTTCTTCATCGCGACGACGACGTTTCGCCTCGCAACGAAAGAACCGACCGCCGTCAAACTGTCGCTGCCCGAGGCGAAGACGGCCGAGGAAGTCGGCAAGCAGAAGACGAATCAACTTCGCATCACGGTCGCGCCGAATGGGGAAATCTACCTCGACCAGCAGCGCATCGGCTTGCCCGGGCTGGAAAAATCGTTGCGGGAGGCGAAAGAGAAGAACCCCGATCTGGTGCTTGAATTCTCGGCGGATAAGAGCGTCAGCTACGGCACGGTTGTCGCCGTGGTGGACTCCGCGCGCGCGGCGGGCATCCGCAACATCACCGCGTTCACGAAGAAGTCGGTGCAGTAGCGTCGCCAGAAACGCAACGGGCGGCCCGAGGTCATCGGGCCGCCCGTCTTGTTCGCTGCAAAATCGAGTAACGAATCTGCGCGAATTGTCTAGCCGAGGATGGCTTCCTTGGCCTGCTTGGCGATGCGGAACTTCACGACGCGCTTCGCCGGGATCGAGATCGTCGCGCCCGTGGCCGGGTTGCGGCCCATGCGCGCGGCGCGGTTGACCAACACGAGCTTGCCGAGACCGGGGATCGTGAAAGTGTTCTTCGCTTCGCGATACGCCAGTTTCACAAACTCTTCCACGCCCAACGCGGCTTGCTTCTTGGGAATGTCCAACTTGCCCGCCATGTGGGCGATGATCTGCGACTTCGACATTTTCTTTCCTGCCATGATACGTTCTCCTTGAAGGTTAAGGTTCGACGCGGAAACTACCAAAGCGCCCGAAGGCTTGCAACCATTGATTTCATTGGTCGAAATCAATGTCAACCGGTGAGGAACGGATTCGTCTGGCGTTCGCAGCCCAGCGTTGTCGCCGGCCCGTGACCGGAAAGCACGCGCACATCGTCGCCGAGTGGCAGCAGTTTCTTCCGGATCGAGTACATCAACGCCTCATAGTCACCGCCGGGAAAGTCAGTCCGCCCAACCGAGCCGGCAAAAAGCACATCGCCGACGAACACGACCCGCTCGCGCCGCTCGAACAATGCGACGCTGCCGGGACAGTGCCCGGGACAGTGGAGAATCTCGAACCTCAGCTCGCCGACCGAAAGTTCCCGACCCTCTTCGAGAAAGAAGTCCGGCACGCTCGGTTCGATCTCTTCCTCAATGCCGAACATCTTCGCCTGCGGCACCCGCAACAACAGCGCGCTGTCCGCATGAATGCCAAACCGGGCCTTTGTCAGCCGCAGGATTTCGGCGTTGTCCCAGAAATGATCCCAGTGCGCGTGGGTGTTGATCAGACAGGCCACCGGTGATTTCCATTGCCGGGCCTGCTCCGCCATTGCGGCTGCGACGCCTTGCGGCGCGTCGATAATCAGCGCCTGCCCGCCGTGCCGGTCAGCAACAACGTAACCGTTGGTGGCCACGGGGCCGGCTTCGAAGACTTGAATCAACATCGGAGGTGGAAGCGGTCACTCCTTCTCTTCCTCGTCCTCCTCTTCGTCCTCGTCCGCTTCATCCTCCTCGTCGAGATCGCCTTTGTCTTCCGTGTCACTCATGTCAAAGCCGCACGTCGGGCAGTGCAGATTATTCTGCTTCAACTCCACCTGATCGACATCCACGTTGCAGTTCGGACAGGTCAACTCTTGCAT